>QZIJ01000140.1 GCA_003598975.1 Anaerolineaceae bacterium
TCGGCTGAAAGTGTCGGGGTGGTCGGATACGTGTCATCCCCTGAATGGGGAAACCGACGACCCTACGGATCGTCGGCTGAAAGTGTCGGGGTGGTCGGACTTGAACCGACGACCCCCGCGTCCCAAACGCGGTGCGCTGCCAACTGCGCCACACCCCGAACAGTACGAGTATACCGCACTCGGTCAAAAATTGCGCTTATTTTATAAGGGTGGAAAGCGCAATTTTTGACCGTGGGTATTATATAATGCGTGGAATGTCACCCCGTCAAGCGACTCGACTCTTCCTCACCCTCCCGCTTCTTCTCGGACTTTGGGCCTGCTCGCCCTCCGAACCGCCGCTCCCCACCCCAACCTCTTCCCCGCCCACCTCCACGCCCAAACCTCTCCCGACGGTGATTCCCCCCACTCCCACTGCCACCGCGTTGACCTGTCTCAGCGCGCCCGGCGAACTGCAGACGGGCGAAGTTGCCACCGACGAGCGTCCCATCGCCTATATTGTCTACCTGCCTCCCTGCTACGAGGAGTTTCCCGAGGTGCGTTACCCCGTCCTCTACCTGCTCAACGGCCAGCCATTCTCGATCGATCCCTACCCGCCCGGCGAGCAGTGGATCCGCATCGGCGCGCCCGATGCGGCGGATAAACTCATCCATTCGGGAGAGTCAGCGCCCTTCATCATTGTCTTTCCCGAAGACCGTTACTGGAACATCCAACAGGGCACGCGCTTCGGGCAATATTTCCTCAACAACTTCATCCCCTACATGGACGCCAACTACCGCACCCTCGCGGACCGCGACCACCGCGCCATCGGCGGACTTTCGCGCGGCGGCGGATGGGCGTTCCAGATCGGCCTGACCAATCCCAACCTGTTCGGTTCGCTCGGCCTGCATTCGCCTGCCATTTTTTCCAGCGACCGCGTCGTCTTCGAACGCTGGATCCGTGAACTGAGTCCCGAACTCTGGCCGCGTCTCTACCTCGATGTGGGTGACAACGATCTCGAACGCGATTTCAACCTCCACATCGAGGAAGTGCTGACCGCCAACGAAGTCCCGCACGAGTGGCATCTCAACAACGGCGCGCACAACGAGGCCTACTGGTCCGCGCACGTGGAGGAATACCTCCAGTGGTACGCGGAGGGCTGGGCGCAATCCTCTCCCTGATATAATCCTTTCCATGTCCCTCACCATTCAGCAAGTGGAACATATTGCGCGGCTGGCGCGTCTCGAGTTGACCGACGAGCAGAAGGAACACTACCGCGGCCAACTCTCGACGATTCTCGACCACATCGCCAAATTGCAGGAACTCGACACCCGCGACATCCCTCCGACGGTGAGCGGGTCGCTGTCCGAGATGCCTCTCCGCACGGACGAGCCGCGTCCTGGTCTCTCGATCGATGTGCTCCTTGCCAACGCCCCCGAAACCGCCGACGATCAATTCAAAGTCCCGCCGGTGTTTGAATAAATTATGGCCGTCATTACAAGGCGGTGTTCTCCCGCCGAAGCAATCCCTGCTTTTTGGGAGATTGCTTCGCTTCGCTCGCAATGACGGTGACGCCAATGCCCTCCCTTTCCTCTCTCACCCTCACCCAAATGAAAGCAGGCCTCGAGCGCGGCGAATTTTCCAGCCGCGACCTCGTCCAGGCCGCGCTGGATGCGATTGCGCGCCTTGACCCCTCCCTCCATGCGTTTTTACAAGTGGACGGCGACCGCGCCTTGGCCGAAGCCGCCAAAGCCGACCAATTACCAATCGCCAATTACCAATTACATGGTATTCCCATTGCCGTCAAAGATGTGTTGACCGTGGAAGGGATGCCCTGCACGGCTGGCTCGAAAATCCTCGAGGGATTTATCCCGCCATACACGGCCACCTCGGTGAAAAAATTACAGGAGGCGGGTGCCATCGTCATCGGCAAGACCAACACCGATGAATTCGCGATGGGATCGTCCACCGAAAATTCCGCCTATGGGCGGACGATGAATCCGTGGGAGTTGTCGCGCGTCCCTGGCGGCTCGTCAGGCGGGAGCGCGGCCGCAGTCGTCGCGAGACTCGTCCCTGCCGCGCTTGGCACCGACACGGGCGGTTCCGTCCGCCAGCCCGCTTCGTTTTGCGGAATCACTGGACTAAAAACCACCTATGGCCGCGTCTCGCGCTACGGGCTGATCGCATTCGGCTCGTCGCTGGATACGGTCGGTGTGCTCGCACAAAATGCTGAAGACGCCGCGTTGATTTTTTCGGTGATGGCGGGACACGATCCACTCGATGCGACCTCGGCGGATTCGTCTGTTCCTTCGATTGATCTGACCCGCCGCCCTGAGCGGAGCGGAGCGAAGTCGAAGGGCGATTTGCAGGGTCTGCGCGTCGGCGTCCCGAAGGAATATTTCATCGAGGGGATGCAGGCCGAAGTTCAGGAAAAGACGCGGCAGGCCATCGAACAGATGAAGTCCCTCGGCGCGGAAATCATCGAGGTCAGCCTGCCGCACACCGAGTACGCGCTTCCCGTCTACTACATCCTCGCGCCCGCGGAAGCGTCCGCAAATCTGGCGCGCTTCGACGGAGTCCGCTACGGCCCGCGCAGTGAAGCGGACTCGATGTGGGACGTGTTCTTCAAAACGCGCGGCGAAAAATTCGGCGAGGAGGCCACGCGGCGGATCATGATTGGGACGTACGCGCTCTCGGCGGGATATTACGACGCCTACTACGGACAGGCGCAGAAGGCGCGCACGTTGATCGCGCGGGACTTTGATGCGGCCTTCTCCAACGTGGACGTGATCGCCGCTCCGACGACCCCCACAACCGCGTTCGTGGCGGGCGCGCACGCGGACGATCCGCTGGCGATGTATCTTGAAGACGTGTTCACCCTGCCCGCGAATCTCGCGGGGATTCCCGGAATCTCATTCCCCGTTGGATTCGATTCACAAGGTTTGCCAATTGGGATGCAATTGCTCGGCCCGCGCTTTCGCGAGGATGTGATCCTGCGCGCCGCGCACGCGTACCAGCAGGTGACGGATTGGCACATCTGCACGCCCAAATTATGATTAACCACAAAGGACACAAAGTGCACGAAGTTTTTCCTTTGTGACCTTTGTGTACTTTGTGTTTAGAAAAGAGGATTGATGAATATTTTTGTCACAGGCGGGGCGGGATATATCGGCTCGGCCACAGCAGAAGCACTTTTGAAGGCGGGACATTCCGTCACGGTGTTTGATTCGCTGGTCAGCGGACATCGCGCTGCCATTCCAGAGGGGGCGATATTTGTCAAAGCAGATTTGAAAAATACGAGAGCCTTGTCCGCTGCGCTGAAGGCCGAGAAGTTCGACGCGGTGATGCATTTTGCCGCGTCCATCGAGGCGGGCGAGTCGATGAAGGACCCTGGCAAATTTTTTCACAACAACCTGGTCAATTCCCTACATTTGATCGAGGCGGCTGTTGAAAATGAAGTTAAACGTTTTGTCCTTTCATCCACCGCCGCAGTTTATCAGTCCAGCGAGGAACCATTGACGGAGGAGTCGCCGCTCGGCCCGACCAACGTTTACGGGCAGACGAAGTTGATGGTGGAGCAGGCGCTCGAATGGTATCGAAAAATTTACGGAGTGCATTTCGCGGCCCTGCGATATTTCAACGCCTGCGGCGCCTTGCCCGGACGGGGAGAGGCGCACCAGCCCGAATCGCACCTCATCCCGCGCGTGCTCAGCGTGCCGCTCGGCAAACTGGATTCGATCAACATCAATGGGACGGACTACCCGACGCCCGACGGCACCTGCATCCGCGACTATATTCACATTGCGGACCTGGTCTCGGCGCATCTGTTGGCGTTGGATGCGCTCGCGTTACGCGACAGGCTGGTATATAACGTCGGAAGCGGGAGCGGCTACTCGGTCCGCGAAGTGATCGAGATGGCGCGCGCCGTCACCGAGCACGACATCCCGGCGGTCGAGTCACCGAGGCGGGAGGGCGATCCCGCGCGGTTGGTGGCGTCGTCCGAGAAAATCCGCCGCGAGTTGGGATGGAATCCCGCACACGACGATTTGCGCGAGATTCTGTCCAGCGCGTGGGAGTGGCACAAGTCACATCCGAATGGATATCAGGAGTAATCATGACCTTTGCAGTTGTTCTTATCGGCTGGATCTTTTCGCTTTGCCTGCATGAGTTCGGCCATGCCATCGTCGCTTATTATGGCGGCGACACCACTGTGAAGGATAAGGGTTACCTCACCTTCAATCCGTTGAAATACACCCACCCACTCTACTCGATTGTTTTGCCGGTGGTGTTTTTGTTGATGGGCGGCATTGGCCTGCCCGGCGGCGCCGTTTACATCGAGACATGGCGATTGAAGAATCGCACTTGGCAAAGTCTCGTTTCGCTGGCGGGACCTGTTGCGAATCTCATTGTCCTGATCGTCCTCGGTATCGTGCTTAAGTTTGTGCCGTGGGAGAACTATGATGCCAATAACAGTATCTGGCCGGGGATTGCCTTCCTGGCGCTCCTTCAAGCCAGCGCGCTGGTGCTGAATTTGATTCCGCTCCCGCCCTTCGATGGATATGGAATTCTCGAACCATTCCTCAAGGATGGCACGCGCGATTGGATGAATTCGATGCGGACATGGATCATGCTGATTGTCTTCCTCGCGCTGTGGAACATCCCGATGGTCAATAACCTGTTCTGGACACAGGTGTACATCATCTCCAGCCGCCTCGGCGTCCCATGGGAACTGGCTTGGGACGGTTTCGACCGTTTCCGCTTCTGGCTGCTGTAATTTTTTCTTTCTTTTCAAACAACCTCCTCATGCAAGTGGGGAGGTTGTTTTTAACTTTACAAATAAGACTGAATTTGTTATAATAATAGTGTAATATTTCACAAATAAATACCCAAGAGAGAATCCTATGACTACCACCCCTCATGTTGTCATCATCGGCGCAGGCTTCGCGGGGCTAGAAGTCGCGCATGGTTTGGCGAAAGCCCCCGTTCGCATCACCTTGATCGACAAGCACAACCACCATCTATTCCAGCCTCTGCTGTACCAGGTCGCCATTGCGGGTTTGCTCCCTTCGCAGATCGCGCAACCCGTCCGCACCATTTTCCGCCGCCAGAAGAATTTCACATTTCAAATGGGCGAAGTGACCGAGGTCAATTTTGATCAACGCTTTATCAAACTCAACGGTTCGGTCATCGCCTACGATTACCTTGTCATCGCGGTCGGCGGGCGGACCAACTTCTTTGGCCAGGATGCGCTGGAGGAACAAGGCTTCCAACTCAAAGACATTGAGTCTGCTGTCCGCACGCGTAACCACCTGCTCTCGCTTTTTGAACAAGCCAGCCACGAAGGCGACGCCGAAAAGCGCAAGGCCATGCTGACCTTCGTCATCGTGGGCGGAGGACCGACAGGCGTGGAGACGGCAGGCGCGCTGGCCGAACTGGTCGAGCACGTGATGGTGAAAGACTTCCCCCGCCTCAACCTGGACGAGGCGCGGGTCATCCTGCTCGAGGCGAGTCCGCACCTCATCAACGCCTACCCCGACGAATTGCGCCGCGCCACACATCGTCTCTTGCGCAAAAAGAACGTGGAAATTTTATTGAACACGAAGATGGAGGATTACGACGGTCAACGCGTGACGTTGGGGAATGGGACTCAGATCGAATCACGCACGCTGATCTGGACGGCGGGAGTCAAAGCCGCCGAACTCGCGGATCGACTCGGCGTGGAGCAGGCCTCCGCGGGACGAATTCGCGTCACGCCGACCTTGCAGTTGCCGCGTCGTCCCGAGGTTTTTGTCATCGGGGACGCGGCCTTCCTCGTCAACGGAAATGGACAGCCGCTTCCGATGTTGTCCACGGTCGCCATCCAGCAGGGAAAGGCCGCGGCGGACAGTATCCGCCGTCTGGTCGCGGGAGGCGAGGCGCTTCCGTTCCAGTACAAGGATCCTGGTCTGCTTGCCACGGTCGGACGGAACGCCGCCGTAGCGCGCATCTTCGGGCTGTCGTTCAGCGGGTTGATCGCGTGGCTGATCTGGGTCGGCCTGCACATCTATCGCATCATCGGCTTCCGCAATCGCATCGCCGTGATGTTCAACTGGGCGTGGGATTATTTCTTTTACGAGAATCAGGTGAGGTTGATCACGAGAGAATAAAAAGAAACCTGGTTTCTACAGCGCGGACATTTCCCGATACAAAAACCATTGCCCCTTGCGGTTGTCCACGTTTTTCATGGCGCGGTCGTAGTAGAGATCGAAGACCTGCCCCGAATCCGCCTTCACCCGAAAATAGAAGCGTCCCACGTTGAGCGAACCGCGTCCCGCCGCGACAACTGCGTGTTTGGGACGCATGTTCTTCGCGGCGCGGCCGCGGCGGGTGAAGTCCGCCCACTCGGAGAGGGACTCGGTCACGCGGAAGGTTTTCCCGTTCCAGATGAATCCGTTCGGGCAGGGCGGGGATTTTTCCAGCGCGGGAGGGGAATCGAAGATGACTTCGATGGGGTCATCGTAGAAGTGGAGAGGGGTGAGGTCAGACATTTTACACTTTGATCATAACCCATATTTGGCGTCTGCACATAATCGCTACAGCCCGTTGCCGCCCCACAGTTACAGCTCCCCGTCGCCCCAATCGCCTTGCACACCTGCCCCCCCGTACAATAGCCGTTACAGCTCGGGTATCCGCTCGCCACACACGTCGGCCCCGTCGGCGGGGGAGTCGGCGACGCCGTGGGGTTGTCCTGGTCATAACACTGCGCCCCGTGCGGCATACAATTAGCACAATCCAACAAATTACTGTAGCTCCAATCACAACTACCCGCCTTCTCCTCACACTTGGCCTGATCCCCATTCGCTGATCCACATTCATCAGCATTTTCATCCCATTTCAAACAAGTCACTGAGTTATTTGTACAATCAAGCGCGCTCACACTCTTGTTAGCGCCCAGCCACAACCCAAAAAGTAGTAGCATCACCCCCACCACCCTCTTCATGGCCCACCTCCAAACACCACTCTCTCTCCTCTCACTTTGTCCATCGCCCCTCTCACCCGTGCCAGGCTCTCCCCCCGCTCCCCACTAGCTATCCCAAACGCCCAGCACCCCGTCACGATCCCGTTTAGTCTCGCAGGGGTCTCCTCTATCCCGTAGCGCGCGATCAGTCGGTTAGTGTCCACATCCAGTGTCACCAGCGCCACACTCCGGGCTAGGTAGGTCTTTGGCACCAAACATCCCGTCATCGGCTCTTTGGTCTCGGTATTCACGCTCCACAGCCCATACTCCTGGCTCTGCACTCCCTCCCGCGCCCACACGATCAAATAGGGTTTGTAAAATCCCGCCGCCTCTCTCCCCGCCGCTACCATCTCGGTCAAAGTCGCCTTATCCTGAATCAAGAGTCCTTTTCCTACTATCAAATACCCTCTCCCCACCTGCACTCCGACTGCTCCCGCCAATATCACTCCCACTACGATCAAAACTATCAAAAAAGTCCCTGCAATCCACTTCTTCATTAATTCCACTATACACGAAGTTCGCTCTCCCCCTCAACTCCGCTTACTCAAACCAAATCTCCTCTTCCTCCACCTTTCGCGGATCCATTGCAAATTTGGCATTTCCCGCCATCACCGACACAATACTCATATTCGGAGTCTTATCATCCGAACTTCGTAAATCCAAGTCTTTCTCGGTAAATTCTCTGCTCGCCCGCATAAAGCTCTCAAACATTGCCGTGAAAACCGCCGCCTCATTTGCCCCATCTCCACCGATCAAGACCTCATCATAACCATGTTGTATCGAATAATCTGGTATATAGGAGCTCCCGCCCACAAACACCATCTCCACCAGCCCAGTCGCCTCATTTTTTACCGCCAGCCACCCATATACCTCCGCCGGACTATACACCGTCGCCCCACCTGTCGTAACTGGCGGACTACTCCTTTGTGCATCAATCTGCGCTCTCCACCAATCTTTTATCTGGCTCCAATTATCTGGCGAGATCACCACTGTCCGAATATTTTTCAGGCTCACCCCACCTGCTTCAGTTACTACTTTGTTGGTCTTAAATTCTGGGTAACCTGGGTTCCCCACGATCCACATCCACTCCGTCCCGTCAGGGCTACTGGCAGGCAGGAAATAGTCGTGCTCGGCCAGCCAGGTCAATTTTTCTTCGTGAGTAGGATTAGTCTTGATTAGTGTACTTGCCCAATAATCCGCATTCGCGGGCCCGTCCACCAATGCGTCAATCCCGTCCTGCCACAATCCGTGCGGATCCTTTGGCTCCAGTCCTGCACACCAGGTCTCCACATCTTCAGGATGCAGACAGCCTACAGTTTGCGGTCGCAATTCCACCACGATCTCGGGGGTGGGGGAGGGGGTGACAGTCACTTCGGGAGTGACTGTCACCTCGGCAGGCGCGGGTAAGACCTCCGAGGTTTCTGAAACCTCGGAGGTCTGCATGGCAACAGGTGCGCAGGCGGTGAGTAAAACAACCAGCAAAAAGGGCAGAATCCGTTTCATGATTTTTGTCCTTAAAAGAGCGATTGAGCCTTATTCAATTTTATGCTCGTATCGCAATCTTCACTACCCTCGGCTTCGCGATGCGGAAGAAATCCGCGCATTTCATAAAAATAGACCGATCCAGCCTGCCCGCGTTGAAGACCACCTCCTCGTTTTCCTGAATCAACGGGTCGGCCAACACTTCGAGTTGGTCGTTGAATGAAAACGGGGGAATCGAGCCGATGACGCAGCCCGTCAACGCTTCGGCTTTTTCGCGCGGGGCAAAGGCGGATTGCGTCCCGCCGAACAGGTCGCGGATGGCTTTCAAGTCCACGCGGCAATCACCAGGGACGTTGGCCAGCGCGTAGCGCGGCGCGTCCTTGCCGAAGCGGATCATCACCACAATGGACTTCACCGCCTGCTCGGTGCGGTTGCCGCGGATTTTGGCGATGTGCTCCGTGCGGCCTTCGGATTCATGCTCGACCACGCGGAAATCCGCGCTTTCGCGCTCGAGCAATGCTTTGAGTTGTTCGTGGATGGAAAGCGGTTCGGTCATGTGATGCCTCGAATTTCAATCTTCCAAATCCTCGCCCCGTTGCCAGGCGCGAAACATGACAACGGTGGTCACCAACGCGGCGATCAACATGGCGGGGATGATGAGGATCGGGAAGAGCCAACGCTCAGACCATTTATCGATCTGCGCGGTTTCGGGATTGGCAGGATCGTACAGCACAGGCATGCGCTCGCCAACCCGATAAGCAGGAGGGTCAGAGGCGGTGCCGCCCTCAAAGGAAAAGGCGCGGCCGCCCGCGTCAAATTCCACGATGGGCACGTAGGTGCAACAGCCGCCTTCACTATCACTTTGTTCGTTTAGGCGGACAACCGTCCCTTCAGTTTTTTCTCCGCTGGTCTGCAATTTCCAACTGATGTAGCCAGCGTACACACCCCATAGGCAGAAAGCCATAAAAAACAGGTTTATTAAGACAGCCATACAGCCGATTTTCAGGCGATTTGCGCCTTTTTCAACGGTATCGAGCGTTTTGTTGAGCTTGGACATGGGTCACCTTTAAAGTTGGGATTTTTAACGATCACGAATGCAGATCATCGTTGCCTGCATGATGGCGCAAAGCGATTCTTCCTCTTTCTCGATTGAAAACAACTTCCCCTCGCAGACTGTCAGCGTGCGGCCGTGTTTGATGACGCGTCCCTCGGCGCGAAATCGTTGACCTCGGGCGGGGGACAGCAAATTGACTTTGAACTCCACCGAAAGGACGCGCGAGGCGGCGGGCATCAGCGAGTAGGCCGCGTATCCACAGGCGGAATCCATCAGAGTGGTGACTATCCCCGCGTGCAGGAATCCGTCCTGCTGGGTGAAGCGCGCGTCGTAAGGCGCGGTCAGGTGGAACTCGCCCGCTTTTAACAATGCGATCTCCGCACCCAGGCTGGTCAGCATTTCCTGTTTTGAAAAACTGTCGCGCACGCGGGTCTTGAAATTGGGGTCAATGGAAGGATGCATGGGTTGAGCGCGGGGGCGTCGCACCTGTCCCGAGGAGAGAGACTCTACTCGTTGAGGTGCAACGCACTTTGATTTCTGGATTACGCGATGTGCAAAATGCTTTCCTCGGTCTTGCCGTCCACTTGTTCGAGACGACGCCAGGCGGAGTTGTCGTTGAGCGTGATCCAGCGGCGCTCCTCCATGCGGTAGAACCAGTCCTTATCCTGTTTGTAGTAGATCTGGATTCCCGCCGCCTCCCAGATGTTGAGAATCTCGTTACTGTGTGAGTGGATTTGGTCGAAGTCCGTGGTGGCGCGCTGACCCATCTCGCTGTAGAGTTCGTTGAGTTCCAGCAATAGCGTGTTGACGCCTGCGGGCATGGTGTCTGCTTTCAGTCCGATGCGACGCGCCTCCTCCATCAGGATGGGATAAGTGTGGGAGGGATACTTCGAGTTGAGCGTGCTGGCGATCTGGTCTGCGACCGTCTCATCGGTGATGTGGAACGCCAGCAGTTCCTTGCAGAGCATGATGGAAAGCGACTCGGCGCGGTCCACAGCGCCGATGACGAGCGGATGCACGTGTTGGAACAGCGACTGGTACGGATTCTCTTTTTCGTGGTCTTCCTGCTTCTCCCACAGGCGGATGACGCGCGTCAACTCGTCGAGGCTGACGCTGACGCGGTCGTTGTCGCGGTCAATGGGGGAGAGGGAGTGCGTGAGGGACGTGTCCACGGCGGTGAGGTAGGCCATCGGCCCCATGAGGATTTCATTCGCGCCAAGCACGATCATCGTCGCGGCCGAGGCGCATTCCAGCGGGACAAGTGCAACGAGTCGGTCGCAATATTTTCTGAGCAGGTTCACCAGCCGCAACGATGACTGTCCGTTGCCGCCTCCCGACTTGATGAAGAGGTACATCTTTTCCTGGCGGCCGAGTTTTTCCAGCACCTCGTACAACGCCACCACATCGTTTTGACAGACCGAACCCATCGGGTTGTTCCAGTAGGTGATGAGCGGACCGCCCAACTGCGCGGCGATCCTTGCGATGATGGCCTGTGTCTTGTCGAACAGGACGGGGGGCTGCTTGACCTTGATTTGCTCGCTGGTTTCTTCGGACATGGAGTCTCCTGTTGGGTGTGAGATATGACAATCACTTTCAAAGTGACTGTCATATCAAATCTTATTCCACAATGAATGTCCCACGCCGGACGAGATGGTTGTCAATGTACAACTCGACCGTGTACTCGCCCGAGGCGAAAATGAACAGGTTGCTGTAAGCATAACTGATGGGCTTGGCCGCGCCGCCCGATTCCTGCAATTTCCAGGTGCCGATAACGCGCAGGGTGGGGTCCTCGTAGCCGTTGCGATAAACCTTCCAAATCTCGGATTGTCCCGTAACCGCGCCACTGTAATCGAACAGGATGACCATCTCGTTGATTCCACTTGGGAAGGTGGATGCAATATTGTAACGGACAAATTTGCCATTTTCATCCACTTCTTCCTGCGCGAATTGGAAGGGCGTGGCGGTGAAGGTCACATTCGGGTTGGGGGCCGTGCCGCTGAACTCGAGGGCGGTGGTGGTGTCTTTGAGCAACTGGAACATGTTGCGTGCCTGTGCCCGCAGTTGTTCGTGATCGACCGCGATCAGGTTTCGGCTGGGAACCTGCGACCAGTATTTTGCGTTCCCGTCCAGTTCGAGCAGGAGGTTTTCGATGTCCTGCGCGGAGGCGTCCATGTAATACCAGAAGGAGGAGGGCGGCTGGACTCCCTGCTCGTGGGCACTGGTCACCTCGGCCACCGCGTCGTTGACGCCTTTGTAGTATTCCTTCTCGGCCTCGGCGAAGTCGCCGCGGACCATCAATGCCAGCGCCAGGTTGAATTGGACGCCGAGCAGGCTCGGATCCTGGCGAAGGACGCGGCGATTCATGACTATGGCATCGTCGAATCGGCCGAGCAGATAATAGTTCCAGCCGATGTTCCAGCCTACGTTGGTGTCTTCGCGGCCGGCGTCCCAAGCGGCTTCGTAATCGGCGAGTGATGCCTGATAGTCTCCACTGAAGTAATGGGCGTTGCCGCGTTCGTACAGCGCGTTGGCGTAGTCTGGCTCGATGAACAGCGCCCGGTCAAAGTCCGCGATGGCGCCGGTAGAGTCGCCGTACCAGGCCTTGCCGACCCCATCCGCATAGGCGTTGATGGCGTCTTCTGAGATGGTCGGGACGGGCAGAATCATGACGATCAATGCCCAGAGCGCGACGATTACCGCAATGACGGATCCCAGCCCAATGAAGACGCCTCGCATCACCCCGCGCAGGGTGGTGGACAGGCCATAGAGCGAAAGCGTGACCGCCAGCAGGGTGAGATGGACGATGAAGATATTGGCGCGGTCGTCCCAAGCGTCGCTCAATTCGTTGTAGGCGGTGAACTTTTCGGTGAAACGCGTGCTTTCCACCACATAGGTATCCGCTTCGTATTTTGCGACGTCGGGGCTAAAGCCAGAGGCCGGGTCGAAGTAGGGATTGGCGAAGATCGGCACGAGCGTGGCGATGTGGTCGCGCACCGCGCGGTAGCGGGACGCGGCGGCGGTATCCCCGGCGAGTTCGGCACCCAGGGCCTGCAAATCCAGTTCGTACCAGGTCTGGTAGGCGCCCTGTCGTTCATGGCTGACCCGCGTCTGTCCGCTGGTCTTGGCCTGCATGGCCTGGATGGCAAATTGTGATGAGGCGCGCTTGGCCTCGTTGCCCTTGCCTGCCGAGTAGGTCTGCATGGTGGTGATGACGGCCGCCAGGATGGCCACGCTCGCGATCAGGAAGGAGATCAGTTTTTCAGCACGCGTTTGGGGAGAGGTAGATTCGCTCATCTTGGCCTCCTCACATCACCAATTCGATCGTCAACGCGGCGAACGAACTGACCAACAATAAAAATCCGCCGAACGTTGCGAACAGGTACTTGATTTTGTGGTCCACGATTTGCGCCAGCGTGAAGAACCAGAAGGAAATGCCAAGCAGGATCAGCATCTGCACCAGCAGGTTCGACTTGGCCCGCAAGCCGTCCGCTTCGGTGTAATGGACATCGGGACGGGTGTCGCGGGCGCGCTGTTCATCGGCCAGTAACTCTTCCATTTCGCGCTCGCTGTCATACGTCCCATCGGGACGCAGGTAACGCGAGGGGAAGAAGATGGATTGCAGGCCATAGGCAATGCCCCACGAATCCGATTTCTGTTGTGTCAGTATATCGGCATCCGCAGGATTGGCTTGCAGGGCATCGTAGATCTTATAGCCCAGTTCGTTGTAGCGCGTGTAACTGAGAAATGCCTGGTAGTGCTCCGTCACTTTGATGGTGCTCAGCACCCAGGCCTCCTCGGCGTTGACGGTGGCCACCAGCCCGCGAAAATCGGCGTCGCCGGCGTCTGATGAAGCCACCGAAGCGCGCCAGGCTGTCAGCGCGCTGACCACGGTCACGATGGCGATCATTGAAGCAGTAAAAGTTTTAAAGTTTTCTGTTTTCATGGCTCCTCCATTGGCGAATGGATGTGCAGAGTATAAACCAAATCATGATATATTCGCAGAGATATGACCCATGATGTTTACCTCGCCCTCGGGACCAATCTCGGGGACCGAATCGCCAACCTGCGCGCTGCCCTCCGTTCGCTCCAACCTGACCTGGAACTGGTCGCGGTTTCGAAAATCTATGAGACTCCCCCCTGGGGTTTCACGGACCAACCCGCGTTCCTGAACATGACCGTCCACGCGCAGACGACGCTCGAGCCAGAATCCCTCCTCAGAAAACTGAAGCAGGTCGAGGTCCAGATCGGACGCGAGCAGACCTTCCGCTGGGGGCCGCGCGTCATTGATCTCGATATCCTGTTCTACGACGATCTCGTCCTCGATTTGCCCGGACTCACCATCCCGCACAAGCGCCTGCACGAACGTGCCTTCGTCCTCGTCCCGCTGATGGACATCGCTCCCGACCTCATCCATCCCGTGCTCGGCAAGACCATCCGCCAACTGCTGGCCGAAGTGGACTCGGGCGAGATTGTGTTGAATAACGAACAAATTGAAACGACTGTCACCCATAAAAAGTGACAGTCGTTTTTGTTTTCATGGCCTATAATTTAACCGCAAAGCCCGCCAAGAGCGCAAAGATTCTCATTGTTTTTCTTCGCGGCCTTCGCGCGCTTCGCGGTTCAATAAAACACAGGAGTCAACATGTCCAAAACCGATTGGATCCAGCAAGAGATCGACAACCTGCAATCGCAGGGACTGTACAACCGCATCCGCACCATCGAGTCGCCGCAGGGCGCCTGGCTGATGGTGGACGGCAAGCGCGTGCTCAACTTCTGCTCGAACAACTACCTCGGGCTGGCCAACCATCCCGACATCGTGGCCGCGGCGCGAAAGTCCGTGGATGCGATGGGCGTCGGTCCCGCGGCGGTACGCTCCATCGCAGGGACGATGTCCCTGCACATCGAATTGGAGAAGCGCCTCGCGGCGTTCAAGGGCGTGGAAGCGGCCATCACCTTCCAAAGCGGATTCACCGCCAACCTCGCCACCATCCCCGCGCTGGTTGGAAAAGAAGATGTGATTTTTTCAGACCGTTTGAATCACGCTTCGATCATTGACGGCTGCCGTTTGTCGGGGGCGAAGATCATCGCCTACGAACACAACGATCCCAAATCGCTTGATGAACAGATTCAAGCCAACCTGAGTCAATTCCGCCGCGCGCTCATCATCACGGACGGCGTCTTCAGCATGGACGGCGACATCGCCCCGTTGCCCGCCATCTACGAGGTGGCGAAGAAGTACGACATCCTGCTGATGGTGGATGACGCCCACGGCGAAGGCGTGCTTGGCAACGGCGGACGCGGCATCGTGGATCACTTCGGCCTGCACGGCAAAGTGGATGTGGAAGTCGGCACGATGTCGAAGGCCTTCGGCGTGGTTGGCGGCGTGGTGGCAGGGAACAAGGTCATCATCGAGTGGCTGAGACAGCGTGGACGACCGTTCCTGTTCTCCTCGGCAGTGACTGTCCCCGACGCGGCGGCCTGTCTCGCGGCGATTGACCTGCTCGAAGATTCCACACAACTTGTGGATAAACTCTGGAGTAATGCCAAATACTTCAAAGCCGAAATGGCGAAACTCGGTTTCAACACCGGCGCGAGCGAAACGCCCATCACCCCGATCATGCTCGGCGAGGCTCCGCTGGCACAACAGTTCAGCCGCGAGTTGTTCGAGGAGGGCGTGTTCGCGATGGCGCTCGGTTATCCCACTGTGCCGCAGGGCAAGGCGCGGATTCGAGTCATGATCTCCGCCGCACATTCAGAGGACGATCTCAACAAAGGATTGGAAGCGTTTGGGAAGGTGGGGAGGAAGTTGGGAGTGATTTCGTAAAACGAAAAACGTAAAACGTAACGGGCGGCGGAGGGAGGGACGCCGCCCGAAGGTGAAAAGCATGTCTATCAATGGTGTGGATATCACACAGGAATTTGGTTTGATCTGCGGTTCAGCATGGCTTGTATTTTATGCTGTGTTGATTTGGTTTGTATGGACGCGAAAACCCAAGACATTGATTGGCAGGCGATGGAAGGCTGCGTGGCTGATTGGCGGGATTCCAATTTTGGGGATGCCGTTGTTATTTTCATCTATTATGTTGGGAATTATATTAATCCAAGTAATGCAACCAAACTTGAGTAATCCTGATCTGCCCAAAAACTGGATGATGCTCTTTTCTTCCGTAATGACATTAGCGGCTTGTACTGCCCCACTTTCGGCGTTCATGGCGGTATTTTCAATTTTGGGCACATATTTTAACTACCGAAATATGCTTGATTACTGGTTGGATAAAATCGTTCCACCATCAAAGGATGAGAAACCGTACGTGTGGGATGAATTGTGAATGCTTCAAATCCAAATCGGTATCATCGTCGCTCCATCCGCCTGAAGGGATATGATTATTCGCGAGCGGGCGTGTATTTTGTCACCATCGTGACGTGGGGACGGTTAATGCTGTTCGGTAAAATAGAAAACGGGGAAATGAATATAAATCGGTATGGTGAAATCGTTCAAAAATGGTGGAATGAAATCCCTGTCCATTTTCCAAATGTGGAAACAGGCGCGTTTGTCATCATGCCCAACCATGTCCATGGGATAATCATCATTACCGATGAACGTAGGGGCACGGTCCCCGTGCCCTTTGACACAACCATCGCCCAACAAAAGGGTGAGGTGACCGCGCTGTCACAAAACAATGGGTATGGAATCGAACAACAGGGCGGGGAGACCCCGCCCCTACAAAATAATGACATCGGTGAAACGGCACAGGGCGAGAGAACCTCGCCCCTACGAAAACCGACGTTGGGGCAAATTGTGGCATATTTCAAATATAAATCGACTAAGGAAATCAATGTAATGGATGGAGGACGAATCCAGAAATTGTGGCAGCGCAATTATTACGAGCACATCGTTCGCAATGAACACGAAATGGAAAATATCTGGAACTACATCGAATCTAATCCCGCCATGTGGGCAACGGATGATGAAAACCCCAATAAATAAAACACGGCCTCCGAATTCTTCGGAGGCCGTGTTTACCTGTGTACGTGTTTACCTGTCTACCTTCCCCTACTTTGCCTTCACTGTGATCATCTTCGGCTTGACCTCTTCCGCCTTGGGCAGGGTGATGGTCAGGATGCCGTTTTCGAACTCGGCCTTGGCCTTGTCAGGGACGACCGCGGTCGGGAGGGGGAAGGTGCGCTCGAAGGCGCCGTAGCGCTGTTCGCGCAGGTGGTAAGCCTTTTCCTTCTTCTCTTCCTCCTGCTTGAACTCGCCCTTGAGCGACAGCATGTCGCCGGTGATGGAGATTTGCACATCATCGGACTTCATGCCGGGCAGGGAGGCCTTCACAACCACCTCATCGTCGGTCTGGTACAGGTCCACAGCGGGAACCTGCCAGCCGCCCGTCGCGCCCGCGGACGGAGTGAACGCGTCATTGAAGAGGCGGTCCATCGCTTCGCGCAGGGTGATCATCTCGCGCATCGGTTCAAAACGGATAAGATTGGACATAGCAGACTCCTTTCTTGTGTGAGTGGTTTTGGTTTTACGCCCCTTAATTTAAACAGCCTGCGTTAAAAAAACGCAAGCTGTTCGTAAAAATTCTGTCAGAGATTTTTGGGTACTGAATTTTTTCAAACACGAAGGACACAAAGGAAATACGCTTGATGGCACGGCCAATTTCCTCCGGCTAGGAAACTCCAGGATTGAAGGCCCATTGCCGAAATCATCAGGCAACCCACCTTCGTTGCCTTTGTGTCCTTTGTGTTTAACGAATTTACTTCCTCCGAAAATCCACAAACCGATACCCCACCCCTCGCTCTGTGAGAATGTACTTCGGGTTGGCGGGGTCTTTCTCCAGTTTCTGGCGCAGGTAGTTGATGTAAAGGCGGACATAGTGCGGTTCGTCACGGTATTCGTAGCCCCAGACCTTTTGCAGTAACTGGTCGTGCGAGACCACCCAGCCGGTGTTCTGGACGAGGTGATAGAGCAGGCGGTATTCGGTGGGACGCAGTTTGACGAGTTTGCCCTCCAGCCAGATCTCGCGGCGGTCGAAGTCAATTTTGAGGCGGTCATCCACCTCGATCAGTTCGTGCATGGAGCCGGTCGCGCCCTCCGTGCGGCGCAACACCGCCTTGATGCGGCTGACGAGTTCGCGCGCGCTGAATGGCTTGGTGACGTAGTCGTCCGCGCCGAGTTCGAGGCCGCGCACGCGGTCATCCTCCTCGCCCTTGGCGGTGAGCATGATGACCGGGACGTTGGTAAACTCGCGCAAGGTCTCCAGCACATCGAAACCGTCCACGTCGGGCATCATCACATCGAGCAGGATGATGTCGGGATTCACATCGCGGAGTTTGCTGATGGCCTGTTTGCCGTTGTTGGCCTCCGAGACGATGAAGCCATCGTGTTCCAGGTTCATGCGGATGAAGCGAATCATGCGCTCCTCATCGTCCACGACGAGGATTTTTCTGCGGTCGAAATCTTCGGGCATGGGACTATTCCCTCACGAAACTGACGATCTGTTCGGCTTCCTCGCCGCTCAGGACTTCCACGAAACTGATACGTTCGAGCGGCCAGATGACCTTGATGGCGCGCGAGTCGATGTAATGGATGTCTTTTCCGTCGCGGCGGCGCGGGTTCATGACGGTGATGACCGTATCGCTGGCCTTGGGCAATTCCTCCACTTCGCCCGCAATCGGCTCTTCACCTGCAATATGGAGCAAAATAATGTGAGACATGGGTTCCCTTTCAGGGTCGGTTAGCGGAGCAAGATCTGAAATTTGAATTTTCCGAGCGCCACCACATCGCCGTGGTTGAGCAGGCGCTCGCTGTTCGACGCCAGGCGCTTGCCATTGACGTAGGTGCCGTTGGCCGACCCGAGATCCATGACGGTGACGCGTTTGCCGTCCCGTTTGATCAGCGCGTGGATGCGCGACACGCCCGCGGCGTAGGCCTGATGCGGCGACAGGTCCAGGTCTGGGACGACCGGTTGGCCCTCGCCGAGACGTCCCAGCGTGTATTCGTTGCGGTCAGCCAGCGATAGAATCTGGCCGCTGTCCATCAAATGCAGGGAGGCCCAGGCGTTGTCGGTGATGGGTTTGGGGATGGAGACGGGCTTTCCGCGGTCAGTGGAGGGGGCGACTTTGTCGGTGCGGATGGACTGGGTGGCGATTTCGCCGGCGGCCAGTTGCGCGCCGCATTCCGCGCAGAAGATGGCGCCCGGCGGGTTTTTGTGCAGGCAGTTTTTACAAAGGATCATCCCGGAACCTCTCCCTCTTGCATGAATAGTGCGCGGGTCGCATATTTGATCTCCTTTTCGCCGCTGAGCGAAAAAGTGCGTTTGCGCTGGATATTTTCGGCTTCCAACAGGACGGTGTTGGCCAGGTCGCGATGTCCCTGCTCGAGCAGGTGGACGGCCAGGCTTTTCAGCGAGCGGGTGGCTTTGTCATATTCGCCGGCCTGCGCTTCGTCGCGGGCGCGTTCTTGCATTCGATATAGCGTTAACCGCGAGAGCGCCTGCAGGATGGCAGGCGGGGGCAGGGCAACAGCAGGTTCATCGGCGGTTTCAGTTTGGATTCGGATGCGGATGGGGGACAGGGGCGTGGGACGCGCCGCCATGGCAATCTTCAATGCGCCATCCAGCAGGAGCGTGCGATCTTCTTTGAGTGCGGAGGGTTGCACCAGGAATTCGAACAACACGCTCAATCCAGTATCTCGCAGGATGGCGCCCAGCGGTGTGGTTTTGTCGAATAGCAACGGTCCGCTTTCGGGCTGGGTACGGAAGGCATAATTTACCTGAACGCCTTCTGCGAGTGCCCCTTCCAGGGTTACTTCCTCGGCCAGGACGCTCGTGAGTTCGTGGAATTTTTCGGCCAGCAGTTTTTGTATATCCTGCGGGCGCGCAATATAACGGCTGGTGTTGCCTGTGCGGCTTGCCATCTGATCGAGGAAGGCATCGTTCCAGTCGGTGCCGATGCCCATCACGCTGATGCCGATCCCCTCCCGCGAGGCCTGTTCCGCGAGGTTGAGGCAGGCTTCTTCGTCACCGTAGGTGTGACCGTCGGTGAGCAGGATGACCTGGTTGACGCGTCGCGCGTCCCGTCCGCGGCGGACTTCGTTCAGGCCGCTTTGCAGTCCCTGAAACAGTTCGGTCGCGCCGCGCGCCTGAATGTCGCGAATGCGCGACTCGAGTTTCAGCCGGTCGTTTTGATACGAAGCGGGGATGATGACATCCGCCCGGTCACTGAAGGCGACTACGCTGAAGATGTCCTCGGCGCGCAGATCACGCAGGAATTGGATGGCGGCCGCCTTGAGCAGGTCCATCTTCGCGTCTTTCATGGATGTGGAGCGGTCCAGCACCAGGCAGACGTTTAGCGGCGGGACGGGAAGCGACTGTCCTTCATTTCGGGCGCGCAAATTTACCAGCACGTACATTAATTGCGCTTCATCCAAACGGACAAGATGAGGGCGGCTGTACAAGATCTCGTGAAGGATGGGACTTTCGGGCGTTTCTTCCTTTGGAAGCGTCGCATCGTAGGCCTTACGCCGTTTTGGGTTGGAAAGCGTCTCGTAAGCCTGCTGGACTTCGAGGAATATCTCCGTTTCACCGGGCGCCTGGTTCTTGTCGGGGTGCAAGTGCTGCGCGGCCTCAACGTAGGCGCGTTTAACCTCCTCTGGCGTTGCATCCCGTAAAAGGCCGAGAATGGCATAATAATCAGGCGTTTGACCCATGCAAAATTTACCCCAGTAGTTGAATTAGAACCACGCTGATGTTATCCGGGCCGCCTGCGGCATTTGCCGATGCGACCAGGTTCTGGCAGGCGCGTTGCAGGTTGGGCGACTCGCGGAAAGTGTGTAACACATCCTGTTCCGAGACCACGCCCCATAACCCGTCACTGCACAACATGAGTGTGCCTGCGCTGGGAAAGGGGATCGTAAAGATGTCAGGCTCGAGCCCTTCGCCCTGTCCGAGGGCGCGATAGAGCACGTTTCGGTGCGGATAGTTGGCGGCTTCGTCCGGGCTGATGTGACCGAGTTCCTCGAGACGCTTGACCAGCGAATGGTCCCGCGTGACCGGTTCGATGCGTCCGTCCGCGTAGATCATGTAGGCGCGGCTGTCGCCCACGTGGGCGATGGTCACCTGCTGGCCGAGGATCAACGCGGCGGTGAGCGTGGTTCCGCTGCCGGGCGCCTCGCGCTGGATTGTCTTTTGCGCTTCTCCCACAGCCGAAAGGATAATCTCCTGCAGTGACTCGTCCAGCGGTTCGGGTTTTAAGTTGAATAGGTAGGGATGGAACTTCCGCATGATGGTCCCCGCCACTGTGCGGATGGCGGTGTTGCTCGCCACTTCGCCGAATTGATGCCCGCCCATACCATCGGCCACAATGTACAAGCCAAACGGTGTGTTGCCGCTGTTGCCTGCCAGAGTGGCGGTGATGGCCAGGATGCTGTCCTCGTTCAGGTCGCGCTGTTTGCCCACAGACTGTCCACAGGCCGAGATGAGTTGTTGGATGTCGGAGCGCGCGCTCGGACCGCTGATGATGGACTGGATCTGTTGTTCATCCAGCGGCGCGGTCGTGGCGGTATCCTGACGCGGGGCTGGCTTTTTGAATAACTTGCGGAAAAAATCAAGCACGGCGGACTCCTTCTAAGCGAGCAATGCGTACACCTGATGGTCGGTGGAACCGATGTAAACGATATCGTCGTACACGAGCGGCGAACCGGTGATGGGCCCTTTGGTGGCATATTTCCAGCGCAGGCGTCCGCTTCGATATTCGAGACAGTAGATTTGCCCGTCCACTGAACCACAGTAGACGGAATCCTTGTAGATGACCGGCGAACCGCTGACCTGATGCTCGGTGCGGAAGCGCCACAGTTCGCGCGCGCTCTGGGTTTCGATGGCGTAGATGAACCCGTCCGCCGCGCCGGTGATGACGATGTTTTCCGCCACCGCGGGCGAGACGATGGAGCTCTTCCCCAAACGGAATCGCCAGAGGATCCATCCGTTGCGGGCGTCCAGCGCGTAGAGGGTGCTGTCCATGGATCCGAAATAGACCGCCTGCCCGGCCACGATGGGAGAGGAGGTGATGGCGCGTTTGGCCTGGAAGCGCCATTTCATTTCGCCGCGAAAATCAATGGTGTAGAAATCCCCGCTTTCATTGCCGACGTACACGAGTTCGTTGGCAACGAAGGGTGTCGAGCGGACGGAGGAGGAGGTTTCGAATTTCCAGGCGGCGCGGCCGGTGTTCAGGTTGACAGCGTGCAGGTGGTGATCGTCGGAGCCGATGAAGACATGTCCCTCGGCGACGCGCGGCGAGGAGCGGATGGGGCCATCGGTGTAGTAGGTCCACACCACCTTGCCCGAACGCGCGCCCACCACGTGCAGTCGCCTGTCCTCCGAGCCGAAGTAGACATTGCCTTCGTAGACGCCCGGCCGCGAAACGATTCCGCCATCGGTGGGATATTTCCACAGGAATTTCCCGTCGGCCGCGTTGAGCGCGTAGAGATTGTTATCGTAGGAACCGATGAAGAGCGTTCCCTGATGGATGGCGGGTGTGCCGCGAATCTCGTCTTCGCAGGTGAACGTCCACAGCGGTTTGACCGCGCTGGCCTGCAGGTTGGAGGTGGGCAGGTGCGAGAGCACACCCGTCTTTCGGCCGGCGCTCACCAACGCGTCCTTCATGTCGGCGGCGGAGGGGAAGCGTTCCTCCACGTTGTATTGGAGCGCGGTGGCGATGACCGTCTCCAGTTCGATGGAGACCGCAGGGTTCATCTTGCGGATGGGACGCTCGGCGAACGAGAAGGGCGGCTCGAGACGCGGGTCGCGGCGCGTCAACGCGTGGTGGAGGGTGGCGCCCAGGGCGTAGATGTCCGCCAGCGGGGTCGCGTCGCCGCGATATTGTTCGGGCGGGGAATAGCCCTCGGTGCCGATCATCGTCCCTTTGACTCCCGTCTGGAATGTCTTGGCGATGCCGAAGTCCACCAGGATCACATCCCCGTTGTGGTTGATCATCACGTTGGAGGGTTTCATATCGCGGAAGATGATCGGGTCGGGGCTGTGCGAGTGGATGTAGGCCAGCACGTCGCACAGTTCGATACCCCATGCGAGCACCTGCTCTTCGGGCAGGAAACCGTCTGTATCGGTGATGATGGCTTCGAGATCCTTGCCGTGGATGAATTCGAGGACGAGGTAGGAGCGGTCGTCCTGCGAGAAGTAATCGTAAATGCGCGGGATGGAGGGATGGTTGAGCGTGGCGAGCAGGTTGGCTTCGCGCTCGAAGTTCTGGACGATGGTCTGGCGCACGAGCGGGTCGGGCGCGAGGTTGATCATTTCCTTCACGGCCACCAGTTTCACCACGTTGGGGAAGTGCAGGTCGCGGGCGCGATAAACCGAGCCCATGCCGCCTACGCCGATCACTTCCTGGATCAGGTAGCGTTGGGAGAGTGTCGTGCCAGCCTGCAACTGCCGGCGGGGCGTGGAATTGTTCCCGTCATCCAACGGCTGGGTGATGTGATGCGTATCCAGAGGATATTCTCCTTATCAGGATTATATTGTGCAAAGACGGGATTGGCAACTGTGCCATCCTTTGCCTTTCCCTTCATATTTGCAAGGGATGGGTTCCCGCCTCCATTCGGACCCGCGGCCGGTTTCTGCGCTGGAGGTTTCCGCGTCCTGAAAGCAGGTAATAAAAAGAGGAGTATAGCAGTCTTATTTGCAAATGAAATGAGGCTTTAATATGTACACATCCCCCACTTCTCAAACCCAAACTGAATTTTCCATCCATCCTCAAACCTTGCTGGGACACGTCTCCTTGACCGTGGCCAGCCTCGACAATCAGATCACCTTTTACCAGCAGGCGATGGGATTCAAACTCCACTGGCGCGAGAACAATCGCGCGGGGCTGGGTTCCGGCGGCGCGGACCTGCTCCGCTTGGTGGAAGAACCCAACGTCAAGAAGTACAGCCGCGTGACGGGACTCTATCACGCCGCCTATCTCTTCCCGAACCAACGCGAGTTGGCGCGGGCGATGGCGCGCCTGTTTGTGCTGAAATATCCCAACTCGCCCACCGACCACATCATGACCAAGACCACCTATCTCGATGACCTGGAAGCCAACGGGATCGAACTCTATGCCGAGTCTCCCGAAGACGGGACGTGGTCACTGACGGATGGTCAGTACATCACCCGCCGCAAAGATGGCTCCCTGAGCAACGGACGCGAGCCGCTGGATTTGGATGAACTCTTCACTCATCTCAAGGAAGACGACAAGGTGGATGTCCCCATTCCAGCCGAAGCGCGAGTTGGACACGTTCATCTCCACGTGCGCGACATTGACGAGGCGGTTGACTTCTACCACGGCGTGCTCGGCTTCGACGTGATGGGCGTGGTCAAGGATTTTCAAATGGCGTTCGTCTCCGCGGGCGGATACCATCATCATATCGGACTCAACACCTGGCAGGGACGCGGCGCGCCTCCGCCTCCCGCCGACGCGGTGGGACTGCGTCACTTCACGGTGGAACTGCCCAATCAGCAAGCGCTGGACGATGTCATCGCTCGGGTGGACGCGGCAGGCCTCCCGTCTAATCAGACCGATGATGGTTTGCTCGTCCACGATCCGTCACAGAATGGGGTGGTGTTGCGGGTGAAAGAGTAAGTCAAAACCAGACATGACTTCCCCAGACCAATCAGGTTTGGGGAAGTTTGATTCTGGGGGATTGAACTCGCTTGCCCCTTTCCTCAATCCAAGTTATCCTTAAGGCATCCCCTTATTGGCATAAAGGTTATCCGCTTTTTCTGCGCGTAGCCTGTTCTTATTTTCGTCCAATCCCCAGAAAATGGAGGTTTCCATGCGCGTCCACGTCCCTGAAAAATACGAGCGAAACGGCTGGCCGTCTGTCGAGCGTCCCGATCTGACGCCGCCCGAAGGCTGGAGTTTGCCGCTCATCAACTCGGTTAATCGCGTCTATCAGAGTCGCCTCTCGCCCGATGGCGAGCGGATCGCGTTCATCTGGAACCGCGAGGAGCAGGCGGATGTTTACGTCATGCCGTCGAAGGGCGGGTGGCCGAGCCGCGTTTCGTTCACGCGCGCCAGCACGCCCTATTGGTGGGATCGCGCCCCGCAGTGGTCGCCCGACGGCAAGTGGCTGGCCTTCCGCATGAAGGGAGACGTTCACATCGCCGACTCGCGCGGCGGGCTTCCCGTCAAACTGCCTCTGCCGCTCGACGCGTCCGCTTCGCCCGCGTGGATGCCCGACAGCAATCAGATGGTCATCGCGATTCGTCCCGACGAGATTCCGCACCTCGCCATGACTGACCGCGAGGGGACGTTCCTACGCGTCCTCACAAGGGACAGCGGCGAGGACGCCGACCCGCGTCCCTCCCCCGACGGGAAGTGGGTCGCGTACGTCCACTGGCCTGACGACGACCGCAACCGCCGCGACATCCGCCTCGTTGACCTCGCCTCGGGCGTGACGCGCGTGCTGGTGGGCGCGCCGAAGATGAAAGACTGGTTCCCGCGCTGGTCGCCCGACTCAAAATGGATCGCGTTCCTCTCGCAACGTACGGACTACAACCAGGTGTGGGTCATCCGCCCTGATGGGACGGAGATGCGTCAGGTGACGGCTCTCGGCACGAACGTGGAGGAGTTTTCGTGGTCGCCCGATGGGACGCGTTTGGCGGTGATCGTCAACCGCCGCGGCAAACTCGATTTGGCGGCGACCAACTTGACGTC
The DNA here is from genome assembly GCA_003598975.1 of Anaerolineaceae bacterium. Taxonomy (GTDB): domain Bacteria; phylum Chloroflexota; class Anaerolineae; order Anaerolineales; family Villigracilaceae; genus Denitrolinea. The sequence goes on from QZIJ01000140.1 coordinate 25,224, forward strand.
AGGAAAGACCGAGGAGGTCAAGGCGGGGCGCGGAGTCTACTCGCGTCCGCAGTGGAGTCCCGACGGCGCGTACATCTACGTCGAGTATGAAGATCCGATCACGCCGCCCGACATCCAGCGCATTGACGTGTCGAGCGGGCGCGCGAAACAGTTGACGTTTTCGAATCCGCCCGCGCTTGCGACCCTGCCGATGGTGATGCCCGAGGAGGCGATTTACAAAAGCGCTGATGGACTCGAAATCGCGGGCATTCTTTACAAGCCGAAAAATCCCAACGGCGCGGCGCTGGTGCATCCGCACGGAGGTCCGACCGAGCAGTTTGGGTACACGTGGGAAATTTTGATTCAGTATCTGGCCGCGAAGGGTTACACCGTGTTGTGCCCGAACTATCGAGGCTCGACGGGATATGGGCTGGCGTTCGAACATGCCAACTACAACAACTGGGGTGTCGGCGATGTGCAGGATTGCTTGAGCGCCGCGAAGTTTTTGGCCGACCTGCCTGGGATTGCCCCCGCGCGCCTCGGCATTTATGGCGCGAGTTACGGCGGCTATCTGACGGTGGCGAGCCTGGCGCGTGACCCCGAGTTTCGATTCGCGTGCGGCGTGAGTCAGTATGGCGACGCGTCGCTGGTCAGTTCGTGGGCGCAGTGCGACCGCAACACGCGCCTGTACACCGAAATGCAGATCGGACATCCGTCGGACAATTGGGAGGTCTTCATTGACGGCTCATCCATTCATCAGGTGGCGAACATCAAGTCGCCGCTGTTGCTGTTGCACGGACTCGAAGACGAAGTGGTCGCGCCGCAATCGTCGGAAGAACTGGCCGAAGCCCTGCGCCGTCACAACAAGACCTTCGAGTACAAGACCTACGCGGGCGAGCCGCATGGATTCCAAAAACGCGCCACCGTTCTCGACGCGACGACGCGGCTGGAACGGTTTTTGGATTGGTATCTGTTGCCGCCGTCGGTGCCGAGTCCGCCGAGGATTGATCTGCCGTTGGTGGGGGGTGAGGATGATGAGGAGTAGGGCTTTGGGACGCGGATAACGCGGATTGAACGGATGAACGCGGAGATGTTTAATTTCTCCGCGTTCGTTTTTTACAACACATAACAAATGTGCGTTGACCATGCGAGTCTTTGTGCATATAATCAGGCTATCGTAGTTTACGTTGCACCTTTAATCCACTGGGCAATCCCACAGGCTTTTTTCGACAAATATCCATTTGATTCATAAGCCAATCGAGCGCGAGTTTGTTTTCAAAGGAAAGGCATATGGACATCATCGCTCTTTCGCAAGCATTGGTTTCATTGTTAGCCCCCATATTGCCATGGCTAGTTAAGGCTGGCGAAAAATCTGTTGAGGAGATTGGCAAGAAAATCGGGGAATCTTCTTGGAACTTTGCCAAAAAGATTTGGGCTCGTCTTTCCCCTAAACTAAATGCCAATCCTGTAGCGAAAGAAGCAGTTGCTGATGTGGCGCAAAATCCTAAAGATGAGGATTCAATCGCCGCTTTTCGTGGTCAATTAAAGAAGTTGTTGACATCTGATCCATCTTTGGCTCAAGAACTGTTTGCTCAAATTAAGGATATTGAAGCGGTTTCAAGTCAGATCAACATAAACATTGGGAACATCAATGTAGGCGGCAATGTATACGGTGGGAATTTTGTCGGCGGCACAGGTAATGTCTTCAATAACGGAACGAACAATTACCACTACACAGTCAACATTGGGAAGATTGACAGGGTGGTCTATGGCAGAGAAAATCGTATGGCCGAAATGCAAGAAATCGAATTAAGTTTCTTGCAACCTGATAGCACATACCCAAAACATTCTTGGATAGATAAAGCAAATGTATTGGAAATCATTGCGGGACAAAACTCAAGAGTCACGGATGAAAAATGGGAGCCAACTGGATTTAACCATGCCGTATTACGGAATCTTTTGATTACCGAAATCAATCGTTGGACATTGAAAGGATGGGAATTAGTGGAGACTGATCCCGAAAAATTATTTATTTCAGAATACGACTCGGCAGAAACCATTGCTTCGGCTGTTGGCAGTCTGTTAAGTATTCCAACTGGAACTGCGCGGAGACATTGGAGAATCTATTACGGTGCTAGATTTCATGTCAGACGTTTCGTCGACTAATTTCAACTTTGGAGGATTGAAAAATGGCTACAAATTTACCAAATTACTACAAGGCATTGCAAGTTGACAATGAGGCAGAAACAGAAGTTATTGAAGTAGCATATAAACGTTTGGCTTTGAAATACCATCCTGATGTTAATAAGTCGCCAAACGCCGAAGAAAAAATGAAACTGATAAATGAGGCAAGAAAAGTTTTGACCGATCCCAAAGAGCGAAGAAAATACGATCAAGAATATTCGCAAGATAATCAGCGTCAAAGCGCACCCCCAAAAGCCAAGAAACAAGATGTTCCTGTCGAAGATGATATTTGGGAAGAAAAATCAATCCGAAACTTGGCTACTCAAATAATTTTTGTTGTTCAGCAAGCGCTTAACCAAAAGAAATGGCGTATCGCGCAAGAAAAATTATATGCCTTTGAAGGACTTGGCAAACCGTCTAAGGATGGTCCATTGCCAACCTTTACGTCGTTCCTGCCTGAATGGCAGAATGCAAAAAAATTGGATGAATTGGCGAATCAGCAATCTACCGAGTTTCGGGTTAAGTTGCAGAAGTATTCGTTCATCCTATACTGCACTGTTTTATCCTTTCTTGGTCTTGTGGCAGGAATAGGAGATGGGTCGCCAGGATTTTGGTTTCTATTGGGAATTGGGGGACTTATTATTGGCTTTGTCGTTGGGGCAATTGGAACAGCAGTGTATATGCAATGGTTCGCTGGCAAAAGAGATGAAGGGACAGATATGTTTTTGGGAGTAATGACCCCTGTCATAATTGCCTTAGTGATTACTGTTGGTATCTATATCATTATGGGATATGCCATTCTTAAAGGACTCAGTATATCCTTCCAAAATGATAACAGGAGGCGGTAATAGCCTGTAAGCCTGAAAATGACCGAATTCTTCCTCTACGACACCTTAACCTGGCCTGAAGTCGCCGATCTCCCTCGCGAAGCTCCCCTCGTTCTGCCGCTTGGTTCCTCCTTCGACACTTCGACTTCGCTCAGTGCAAGTTCCGAGAAACTCGCCGCGCAACTGGGACATCCCAACCGCCTCGGCATTCTCCCGTCTTTTCCCTTCGGCTGGCGCGGCAGTGGACTGGCTGTCCCTGAACCGCTGCTCTCCGCCTACATCGGCAACCTGCTCGACAGTCTGCGCGACGATGGGTTTACGCGCGTGTACGCGTTGACTCCCCAAGGCATTGACCTCGGCCTCGGCGAATCCGCTCTCCGCCAGACCTCCGAGGTCTCAAAGACCTCGGAGGTCTTACCAAGCGACTCCGAACGCGGCAAAGTCATCCTCATCCCCATCGGCCACACCGAGCAACACGGATGCCACCTGCCCCTCAACGTGGACACGATCATCATTGACGCCATCGCGCAAGGGACGGCGAACAAAGTCCCTGAGCAGGCGTACACTCTGCCCGTCAATCCCTACGGCGTCAGCACGCACCGTTCCTCCTTTGCCGCGACCCTCAACGCGGGCGGACGCGCCTTCGAAGATTTCTGGCTCGGCGTCATTGACGTGCTCGCGGCGCGCGGCTTCGACCGCTTCTACTTCATGAGCGGACACGGCGGCAACATGTCGTTCCTCGTCAACATTACCAAGTACGCGGGCGAGCGTCACCGACGGATTTTCTGCGCCACGGCGTTTCTGCACACGGCGGGAAGAATCGGTTCTGTCGCGCTGGATAAATATCGCACCTCGCCTATCGGCGGGATGGGTCACGCCTGCGAACTGGAGACTTCGTATATGCTCCACCTGCGCCCCGGCCTCTGTCACATGGAGCGCGTGGTGGACGAGACCGACTTCGTCTCCACGCTCGACTACTACATGGACTGGATCGAGGGCGGCAGTCTCATCGCCAACCCGCCCTGGGACGACGACAGCAAGACGGGCGCGTATGGTGCGGGCAGTCACGCCACCGCGGAGAAGGGACGTCTCTGGCTGGAGGCCGCGGTCGAGGAGAAGGTCGGTCATGTGGCCGAGATCCACGAACAGCACCGTCGACGGGAAGAGAGACGGAACGCGGGGTATGGGTTGTGGGGGAAGAAGTAAGATGCGGATTTTTAAACACAAAGGCACTAAGACTCGAAGGCACGAAAAAAATTTGTGACCCTGTGTCTTCGTGCCTTCGTGGTTAAATGTTTTTCTCCGCGTTGATCCGTGTAATCCATGTTCTCCGCGTCCCATAGATTCATCCAAACTTCCCACTCACCCTGAGAACTATTTCCTAGTATCCAATCTCTCCTCGCTTGTATCATGGGGATGTAACTTGAGCGCGGAGGTTCAGCATGGACGACAAATTCGCCATCCGATTTTGGGGCGTGCGGGGGAGCTATCCGGCACCTGGCAATGCGACTGTCCGCTATGGCGGAAATACTCCCTGCGTGGAAGTGACCGCTGGCGGGCGCACGCTCATCCTCGACGCGGGGACGGGAGTCATTCCGCTCGGGCGTGACCTCGTCCGACGCGCGAGCGGCAAACCGCTGGAAGTGTTGTTGCTGGTCAGTCACCTGCACCACGATCACACGCAGGGCTTTCCGTTCTTCACGCCTGCGTACATCCCGTCCACCAGGTTACATGTCTACGGCCTCGGTGCGGACGCGGAGTCGTTGGAGCGCGTGTTAGAGTCGAATCAGTCCGCGCAGAGGTTTCCCGTCAGTTTGCGAGAGATGGGCGCGGCGAAGGACATCCGCTCGTTGCGCGAGTCGGACGAAGTCGTTTGGGATGAGGACGGGGTTCGGGTGGCCGCGCCCGCTCAGAGCGTCGGGAGGGACGCGTTGCGGGTGAGGATTCATCGGTCGTACGCGCACCCAGGCGGGGTCTACGTCTACCGCGTCGAGTGGCGCGGACGGTCGCTGGTCTACGCCACGGACACTGAGGGTTACGTCGGCGGCGATCGTCGGCTGGCGGCATTCGCCCGCGGCGCGGACGTGCTGATCCACGATGCGCAGTACAGCGAAGCGCACTATCGCGGACAGACAGGCGCGGCGTCCACGCAGGGATTTGGGCATTCGACGGTAGAGATGGCCTGTGAGGCCGCGTCCGCCGCGGGCGTGGGGCGACTCGTCCTGTTCCATCACGACCCGTCGTATGGCGACGCGCAGTTGGATGAGTTGCAGGCGAGAGCGCGCAGTCTGTTTCCAAATTCGCAGATGGCGTATGAGGGATTGACGTTGGAGTTGAATGAATTACAGGTAAGACGAATCCTCGATGATTTTGTAGCCCCTCGTATTTCAAGTCAATCACCGTCCTGAGCGGAGGGCGGCGATGTTCCGCCCGTAGTCGAAGGATGGGCACTTGATACAACACTTGTTTGAATCTACCTGCCCTTCGACTGCGGCTTCGACTTGCACTCAGCCTCCGCTCGGGGCAGTGAGTTGAATGTAAATGAGGCGAAAGGGATGTAAAATGTTGACCATGACACACGACGAGACGCAAAGTTTGCTGGCGGGGATCGGCCTGTTTCAGGGACTGACGCCCGAGCAGTTGGTGCGGGTGGGACGCAGTGTGCGCCGCCGTGCCTTCGCCGAGGGGACAAATATTTTTACGACTGAGCAACCTGGCGAGGCGTTGTATTTCATCCTGAGCGGCAAGGTGAAGGTCTACATCGAACAACGCGATGGCACCGACGTGACGCTTTCCATTTTGGGGCGCGGCGACACGTTTGGTGAGATGAGTATGTTCGATGATTCGGGTCGCTCGGCCAGCGCGCTGACAATCGAAGACTCGGTGTTGTTGTGGATGGATAGGCAAGCGTTTCAGGAGTGTTTGGCCGAGGTGCCGCCGTTGTGGCATAACCTGGTGCGAATCCTTTCGGCGCGCGTCCGTTTTGCGGATGAGCACATTCAGGCGCTGGCGCGGCTGGACGTGTACGGACGCGTGGCGCGTCAACTCTTAAATTTCGCCGAACGCTACGGCCAGCCCGACGCGGATGGGAGCGTGTTCATCCCGCTGAAACTTTCGCAGGGTGATCTGGCTGATCTAGTCGGCGCGTCGCGGAAGAGGGTCAATCAAGTGATCGTGGCGTTCAAGTCGCAGGGATTGATCGCGGTAAATGAGGATGGGCGCTTTAGTCTTTTGGACCGTGGCGCGTTGGAACGGTTTTTCAGATAACCACTCGTCATTGCGAGACGGTGCTCTCACGAAGTGGTCGAAGCAATCTCCTCTTCACGGTGGGATTGCTTCGCTCGCTTAAGAACGCTCGCTCGCAATGACAGTCGAAACGGTATAATCGCCGCATGTCACAATTCCACTTCCACCATCCCATCGAAGTCCGCTATGGTGATCTCGACCCGCAGGGTCACCTCAACAACGCCAAATACGTGACCTTCTTCGAGCAGGCGCGCATTCAGTACATCAAACATCTCGGCTTATTCAAGGAAGGCCAATCGTTCATGGACATTGGCGTCATCCTGGCAGATGTTCACATTGCGTACAAGAAACCGGTCGAGTGGGGGACGCCCGTCAAAGTGGGCGTGCGGACGCTGAAGATTGGCAACAAATCCATGACCGTGGAGCAGACCGTTGTCCACGCAGAGACGGAGGAGTTGTTCGCCATCGGGGAGGTGGTCATGGTCGCGTACGATTATCGCATCGGAAAATCCATTCCGATCTCGCAGGAGTGGCGGGATGCAGTTCACAGATTGGAGGGAGTATGAAATTCGATGCCGCACTACCCATCGTTCAACTGAAGGATGTCCCTGCCATTGCCAAAGCCGCAGAAGCGATCGGCTTCGATGTGCTGTGGACATCGGAGACACAGCATGATCCCTTTTTGCCCTGCACGTTGATTGCCGAGCACACGGACAGACTCAACTTTGGGACAGCCATTGCCGTCTCATTCTCGCGCTCGCCCGCCAATCTCGCGTACACCGCCTGGGACCTGGCCGCGCAATCAGGTGGACGGTTCATCCTCGGTCTGGGCACACAGGTCAAGGCGCACATCGAACGAAGGTTCGGGATGCCGTGGCCTGAGTCGGTGATGGGGAAACTCCGCGAGCAGATCCAGGTCATTCGTGCTTTTTGGGATTGCTGGCAGAACGGGACGAAACTCAACTTCCGCGGCGAATATTACAAGATCAGTTTGATGTCGCCGTTCTTCAATGGGGGGGCGATTGAGAACCCAAATATTCCGATCTACATCGCGGGTGTCAACACAAAACTGGCGCAACTGGCGGGGGAACTCTGTGAAGGGTTCCACGCGCACCCGTTCCACAGTCCGCGCTATTTGCGGGAGGTGATTCTGCCCGCGATTGGGGATGGTGCGAAAAAAGCAGAGAGCGGAAAACAAAAAACAAAAATCTCGGCGACCGCGTTCGTGGCGACCTCTCCCGAAGAGGAAGCCTTCGCACGGATGCAGATTTCGTTCTACGCGTCAACTCCATCTTATCGAGCCGTCATGGACCTCCACGGCTGGGGCGAAACTGCCGAGAAGTTGTCGGGCTTCGCCGCGAAAGGGGAGTGGGCCGAGATGCCCATGCTCATCACCGACGAGATGCTGGGCGAATTCTGCCTTCGCACTACGCCTGAACGTCTGGCCGCGGACTTGAAATCCCGCTACAACGGCCTCGCGGACAGGTTGACTCTGTACACGCCCTTTGTCCCCGGTGAGAAGGATGATTGGTGGAGAAATCTGGTCCAGAGTTTCTAACTTGCTCGCATAATAAAGAAAGGCGCCCTCGAAATGAGAGCGCCTTTTACGTTTTACTCGTTACGTTTTTCTACATGTGCTTGATGATCGCGTCGCCGAACTCCGAGCACTTGACCTCGGTCGCGCCTTCCATCAGGCGGGCGAAATCGTAGGTGACGGTTTTTGCGGCGACCGCGCCTTCCATGCCCTTGACGATCAGGTCAGCGGCTTCGCCCCAGCCCATGTAGCGGAGCATCATCTCGCCAGAGAGGATGACCGAGCCGGGATTGACCTTGTCGAGGTCAGCGTACTTGGGCGCGGTGCCGTGAGTCGCTTCGAAGATGGCGTGACCGGTCACGTAGTTGATGTTCGCACCGGGCGCGATGCCAATCCCGCCGACTTGCGCGGCCAACGCGTCGGATAGATAATCGCCGTTGAGATTCAAAGTGGCGATCACATCGTAGTCGCGCGGACGGATGAGGGTAAATTGAAGCGAGACGTCGGCGATGGAGTCCTTGATCAGAAGCATCTTTTTCCATTTGCCGTCGCCGTGGGTGTCCCACAGTTTCAGCGCCTCTTCCACTTCCTGCTTGATGTCGTTCTGCTGGGCGGGGCTCATCATGTCGAAGCCAGGATCAATCATCTTGGCGTTTTCTTCGACAGTGAGATTGGGCTTGGATTCCTTGTTGCCGAGGATCCAGGTCTCGCGTTCGGTGACGATGCGATTGCGGAACTCGCGCTTGGCGAGCGCGTAACCCCAATCCTTGAATGCGCCTTCGGTGAACTTCATGATGTTGCCCTTGTGGACGAAATTCACGCTCTTGCGGTTGTTATCCAACGACCATTGGATGGCGGCGCGCACGAGGCGCTCGGTGCCTTCGACGGAAACTGGCTTGATGCCGATGCCCGCCGTGTCGGGGAAGCGCATCTTGGCATATTCCTTCGGGAAGGATTCCTTGAAAAGCGATTTAAATTTCTTGTTCTCTTCGGTTCCGTATTGGAACTCAATACCGGTGTAAATATCTTCGGTGTTCTCGCGGAAGATGACCATATCCACGTATTCGGGATGCAATACGGGCGAGGGCACACCCTTATACCAGCGGACGGGGCGCTGGCAAACGTACAAGTCCAGCAGTTTGCGGAGTTGGACGTTCAGCGAGCGGATG
>QZIJ01000113.1 GCA_003598975.1 Anaerolineaceae bacterium
GTCCGACCCGCCTCACCTACGCGGACATGTTGCTGGGTTACGCCAAGGAGCGCGGACTGAAACGACGGCTGATCCGCACGCCGGTCAACGCGCCGCGGCTTTCGGCATATTGGGTGCATATGGTCACGCCGATCCACTGGCGCATCGTGTTGCCGCTCATCGAGGGTCTGCGCGCCAATCTCATCGTCAGGGATGAAGCGGCGAAGCGTCTCTTTCCGCACATCCAACCGATCGACTTCCAGACCGCCGTCCACCTCGCACTGGGACGCATCCAGCGCGACGATGTGGAGACCTCCTGGTCCGACGCGCTCGTCACTGTGATGGGCAACGTCAAGCCGTACACGTTCACGGTGGAAGATGGCATGTACATCGAGACGCGGCAAATGCTGGTGGAACTGCCGCCTGAAACCGTCTTCCGTTCCTACACGGGGATTGGCGGTGAGCGAGGCTGGCTCTTCATGGATTGGAGTTGGGCCATGCGCGGCTGGATGGATAAACTCGTCGGCGGCGTGGGATTGCGCCGCGGCCGACGTCACCCCGACGAGATCCGCGCGGGCGAGTCGCTCGATTTCTGGCGCGTGGAGGAAGTGGAACTGAATCGCCTCATGCGCCTGCGCGCCGAGATGAAACTTCCTGGCAAGGCCTGGCTCCAGTTCGAGTCAACCCCGCAGGAGGGGAAAACCCTGCTCACCGTCACCGCGTATTTCGCGCCGCACGGTTTCTTCGGCTTTGCTTACTGGTACGCCATGTGGCCGTTCCACAAATTCATCTTCGACGGCCTGACGCGCGGCATCGCCTCGCGGGCGCGGGTGTTATCCCACTCGTATGGGTAAACGACTCATTCTTGTGACTGGCGCAACTGGATACATCGCCAGCCGATTGATTCCCCGACTGCTGGATGCGGGACACCGCGTCCGCGCGCTGGCGCGTAACCCGCGTCAACTCGACGGGCGCGGCTGGTCGGGTCTCGTAGACATTTTCCCCGCTGACGTAATGGACGCGGCCAGCCTCGCGCCCGCGTTGGAGGGAGTCCACACCGCGTACTATCTCATCCATAACATGTCCAGCGGACGCGGCTACACCGAGCGCGAGTTGGACGGCGCGCGCAACTTCGCGTCCGCGTGCGAGGCGGCGGGTGTGAAGCACATCATCTACCTCGGCGGGCTGGCCGATCCCGAACAGCATATCGCGCCACACATGCGCTCGCGCATCGAGACGGGACGCGTCCTGCGCGAGGGACGCGTGCCCGTCACCGAGTTCCGCGCGGGCGTTATCGCAGGCGAGGGGTCCATCTCGTTTGAGATGATTCGCTTTACGACGGAGTTGTTTCCCATTGTCCCTGGCCCGACATGGTTGAACAACCGCTCCCAGCCCATCGCCATCCAAAACGTGATTGACTATCTGATGGCCGCGCTGGATAACTGGGATGGCCATGGGCAGGTTTTCGAAATTGGCGGCCCGCAGATCTTCCACTACAAGGACCTCATGCTCCAATACGCGCAGGTCCGCGGCCTGAAGCGGATGATGATTCTTCTCCCGTACATTCCACTGTGGTTCATGGCCTGGGGCGTGGGGCTGATGACACCCGTCCCGCGCCGCATCGCCCATGCGTTGATCGGCGGCCTGTCGGCGGATAGCGTTGTCCAGCATCCCGAAGCACGGACGGTTTTCCCAGAAGTCAAGTTGATCGGTTTTCCCGAGGCCGCGCACGACGCGCTCGCGCGTCTCCACCCCGCGCACGTCGAACGCGTCTGGAAATCGAGCGACCGTCCTTCCTCGCTCAAACACGAAGGATTCTTCGTCCTGCATCATGCGGTCCCGATGACTGACGATTTCCAAAACGACTTCCAATTGAAAAACTGGCAGGTTGAATCCCGCGAACCGCAACGGATTCTGTTTCACCGTTCCCGTCCCTTCGGCGAGGAATGGATCGAACAGCGCGTCGAATCCATCCCCTCGTCATTGCGAGACGGCGTTCTTCTGTCGAAGCAATCTCCACGATCACAAGGATTGCTTCGCTCCGCTCGCAATGACGGGCATACTCATTACTTGATTCAAACCTACTTCTTCGCCCCGCGCGGCCTCCTCGGATTCCTCTACTGGTATGTGTCATACCCATTTCGCATCATCTCCTTCCGCGGACTCATCAGGCGAGTTCAAAGAATCAAATGAACAAACCCATCTCCCCATTCATCCTTCATACTTCATCCATCATCCTTTTTCTCGCGCTTCTCCTCCTCTTCGCGTTCCTCGTCCCTCTCCCCATTCCTGCCTACCTCGATTTTCAAGTCCTCTATCACGCGAACCTCGGCCTCACGCAAGATATCGCCCTCTACGACCGCGCGGCTCAGGCCGAAATGATCGCACGCCTCGCGGGCGTCACTGCCGACCAGGTCTTCATCTTGCCGTTTCCCTATCCGCCGTGGTACGCGCTCGCGACCCTCTTTCTCGCCTGGCCGCCGGTCGAGGTCGCGGCGCGCCTGTGGTTTGGACTCAACCTGTCCATGTTGCTGGCCTCCGTCTGGTTGCTGACCGACGGCTGGAAGCCAGTGCCCCGTCTCGCCTCGTTTCTTGCCGCCATCGTTTTCATCCCCATCATCGGCAGCCTCTACGTGGGACAGTTCATCTTCCCCGTCTTGCTCGGCGCTTCGTTGATAACGTTCGCGTTGCGCCGCGAAAATATTTCTCTGACCGCCCTCGCCGCCGCGCTCCTGACCTTCAAACCGCATCTGGGCGGACCTCTCGCGGTCGCGGCCTTAATCTACCTTCTTCTCCGCCGCGATGACTTCTCCCGCCGCGCTGTCCGAGCGATTCTCGTCACCGCTGTTTTTCTCTTTGCCATCGGCTTTCTCGCAGACCCTGCCTGGCCTATCAATTATCTCCACTCGCTCCTCGGCTTCCGCGACATACCCGGCGTTTCCTCTTGTGGACTTTGCGCCAGCCTCCCCGTTGGCCTCGTTGCCCTCCTCACCGGCCAAACAGATATTGGCCCCGCCCTGCCGCTTGGTTTGGCGCTGTTCGTCATCCTGTTCGTCGCGTTAATTCGCTTCCGCCGCGAAATTTTCCAAACACCTGAATCGCTGGTCAGCGCGTCCATCTTGATTACTCTGCTCGCGGACCCCTACCTGCTCAATTACGATTTCGCGCTCCTGCTTGTGCCGCTGTTCATCCTTGCCTCGTCCGCCAGCGGCAAGAACTGGCTCTGGCTCGTATTTGCCTACCTTTTTCCCTCTTTGTTGCTCGGTCTCTTTGGCCGCGGCGGGAACCTGTACCTGTCCATTGCCGCGTTGTTACTTTTGTCACTGCAAATTGCGCGCGCAAAGCCCATTGACGGTTCCCCGCGCGAGGCATAAAATCACGTCACAATTTCATACGGCCAGTCCGCGGCGAAGCCAGTGCAATTCTGGCGCTGTCCCGCAACTGTAAATGCCAGTGATCAGTAAACAGTGTTCAGTTTTCAATGACGGAATACTGATGACTGAAAACTGGCATAAGTCAGGTCGCCCGTAACTGGTCGGTTCTGCCACACTCTCGTGGAAAGGAGGTGGAGGACAGGCCCCTCGGATTGCCTCTCCCCTCCCCAGCCAACGCTGGGGATTTTCGTTCCCATCTCGGAGCGCGGACTTCCAGTCCGCCAGGCGGATTGAAATTTGCGCTCCAAAAAACTCTGGAGATTCACACATGCTTCGCAAACTGCTTTTTGTCACCCTGCTCGCCGCACTAACGCTCGCGGCGTGCGCGCCCGCCGTCCCGTCGAAGGGAGAAGCGGGGATCGTCGTCACCGATGGCCTCGGCCGCGAGGTCAAGTTGGAATCGGCCGCGCAGCGCGTCGTCTCGCTCGCGCCGTCGAATACCGAAATCCTGTTCGCGCTCGGCGCGGGAGATAAAGTCGTCGGCCGCGATGAAGTCTCGGATTATCCCGAGGCGGCGCTCGCCCTGCCGACTGTCGGCGGGTGGAGCGGGTTCAGCGCGGAGGCCATCGTGGCGCTCGAGCCCGACCTCGTGCTGGCCGCGGAGATCAACTCGCCCGAGCTGGTGTCCGAACTCGAAGGACTCGGCCTGACGGTTTATTATTTGTCGAACCCGAAGACGCTCGAAGACCTGTACGTGAACATCGAGATCATCGCCACGCTGACGGGGCGCGACGCGACCAAGTTGACCGACTCGCTCAAGGCGCGTGTTGCCGCGGTGGATGAAAAGATCGCGCCGCTGAGTTATCGCCCGTCCGTGTTTTACGAAGTGGACGCGACCGACCCGTCCAAGCCATATACGGTTGGTCCTGGAACGTTCATTGACCTGTTGATCCAGCGCGCGGGCGGACAGAACGTGGTATCGCTGGCGGGCGTCACAGACTCGTACCCGCAGATCGGCCTGGAGCAGTTGGTGCTCACACCGCCCGAAATCATCCTGCTCGGTGACGCGTTGTACGGTCAGTCTGCCGAGACGGTCGCGGCGCGTCAGGGTTGGGACTCGCTCACGGCGGTGATTGACGGGAAAGTTTTCCCCTTCGATGATAATTTGGTCAGCCGCCCGGGCCCGCGTTTGATTGATGGCCTCGAAGCGCTGGCGATGTTGTTGCACCCTGAGGTATTTGAATAAACTGTAGGGGCGGGGTTTCCCCGCCCAGGGCGAGATGACCTCGCCCCTACCATCCCCCATGAAACGCCCTCTCCTCCTCGCCCTCTCCCTCCTGCTCGCGACGCTGATCCTCAGCCTCGCGATTGGTTCGGTATTCATCCCTCCCGCCGAACTCTGGAACATTTTGCGCGGGGTGGGCGAGGAGGCGTTCACCCTCATCGTCTGGAACATCCGCCTGCCGCGCACGGTGTTGATCGCGCTGGCAGGCGCGGCCCTCGGCGGGAGCGGCGCGGCCTATCAGGGACTCTTCCGCAACCCGCTGGCCGACCCGTTCCTCATCGGCGTCGCCTCGGGCGCGGGACTGGGCGCGGTCATTGCGATGAGCATCCAATGGCCGTACTCGTTTTGGGGCTTGATGGCGATTCCGCTGGCCGCGTTCCTCGCCGCACTGTTGACAGTCTTCCTCGTCTATCAACTCGCCCGCGTCGGACGCACCGTCCCGACGACGAACCTGATTCTCGCGGGCGTGGCTTTCTCCTCTTTCGCCACATCCCTGACCTCGTTCCTGATGATCCGCTCGACGAGTGAAGTGCGCCGCGCGCTCGGCTGGTTGTTGGGAGGCATCAGCCTCGCGGGTTGGGATTCCGTCCTCAGCCTGATCCCGTATCTCGTCATCGGTTTTGGCGGATTGCTCCTCAGCGGACACGCGCTCAACCTGATGCAGTTCGGCGACGACCAGGCCCAGCAAATGGGACTCAACGTGGGCCGTGCGCGTGCCATCATCCTCGCGGCCGCGTCTTTGACCACCGCTGCGGCGGTCGCGTTCGCTGGCATCATCGGTTTCATCGGGCTGGTCGTGCCGCACATCGTCCGCATGTGGTTCGGCGCGGACTATCGGCGCGTGATTCCCCTCTCCATCCTCGGCGGCGCGTCGGCCTTGCTCATCTCGGACGTGATCGCGCGCGTCGTCATCGCGCCGCAGGAACTGCCCGTTGGAATTGTCACCGCATTGGCGGGCGCGCCGTTCTTCCTGTGGGTGTTACGCCGCGCGAAGAATCAGGGGTATTGGTGAATGGGAATTGGTAAATTGGGAATTGGTTGGGGCGGAACCTGTGTGTCCGCCCTGGGCAGTCACGCAGGACTGCCCCTACGAGGAATGAAAAATGCTGAAGATCGAAAATCTCTCCGTTGAATATGGTTCCCGCCGCGCCTTGCACGATGTGACTCTCTCCGTGCAAAGCGGGGAAATCCTCGCGTTGATCGGGCCGAACGGCGCGGGGAAATCCACGCTGATCCGTGCCGCCAGCGGAGTCATCCCGTTCAGCGGACACGTCCGCACGAACGGCGATACCTTCCACGCGTTGACTCCCATCCAGCGCGCCCGATATATCGCGGTCGTCCCGCAGGCGATCTCGCTCCCGCCCGCGTTCACCGTCTGGGAGACGGTGATCATGGGGCGGACTCCGCATCTCGGATTCCTCGGCCAAACGTCTCGCGCGGACGAGGAACTGGCGCGGCGTGCTCTCGAGCGTGTCCACGCGGACGAGTTGTCCGAGCGACGCGTTGGCGAGTTGTCGGGCGGGGAGCGTCAGCGGATTCTGCTTGCGCGGGCGCTGTGCCAGTCCACGCCAATTTTGCTATTGGACGAACCGACCGCGCATCTCGATCTGCAATATCAAGTCAGCCTGTTGGAATTGGTGCGGAAACTCGTCCACGAGGATAATCTCGCGGTGCTGATCGCCCTCCATGATCTGAATCTCGCCGCGCGTTACGCGGACCGCGTCGCGTTGATGGTGGCGGGAAACATCAAGGCCATCGGCACCCCACGCGAAGTGCTTACCGCCGAACTAATTTCTGAATCCTATTGTTGGCCCGTGGACGTGGTGGAACATCCGCTTAGTGGTGGTCCGCTCGTGCTGGCGAAGTGAGTCTTTTCTATTCTTTAAAATGAAAGACATAATCAGCCATTTTTTCAAAAGTATCGTCTTTCACTTCATGAAATTCTTTAGAGTATATAGCATACAGGTCTCTTATTACGGAACTTAAGTTAAACACAATCATTGGAACAGAACTTTGTGAGTTTTTCCTCTCGTCCTGAATTGCAAATTCAATAAACTCTTTCCTGTATTTTTGCGTTAGGTACGAATACCCAAATTCAGACAGAAACCATATTGACTCGCAAAGATAAAAGAGGGTGCTTTTGGAAAATTGGGATATCGTTCCCAAAAATGCCCCTATTGTATTTGCATCTGTGGAATAAGGAATTGGAATTGCTGAGAAGAAGGCCGCGTGCCAAGAAGAATGGGTAGCCTGGGAAGCCAACGTTTTTACGTTTTCTCTCGCTTCCTCAAATATCGATGCCGCATCATCAGGATAACCCAAGTGCTGGAACATGATTTTGTAAGAGCTTAATAGCTTTGACTTTCGTAAATTTTGATTCCAAAAATCCCTGGCATCATCGAAAGTCTGATTTTGAAAATAAAGCTTACGTTTTGTAGGGTCGTGAATCATCATCAGAATGATGTCAGTGGTCTCCACAAAACTTCTTAGGACAATCCTTGCACTTGCATCTTGTCCTATTAGACATAGTTTTCGAATTGATATTGCTTGTGAAGCAGCAAGAGATGAAATTATTGAAATTAATCCTAAAAACTCACGAAATTCTTTATCTTTTTTATCGCTTTTGCTAAACATTCCCATTACAGTAAGATTGAAAAATGTTATCCATGAAATAAATGGGCTAGCTAAATTTAACCAAGGTTGCAGTTGTTTATAACCGCTCTTTTCAGCGTCACGGGAGTAATCATCCAACATCTTTCCAAATTCATGTGGATTAGAAATGATAGTCTCAATGCCGTACTCGGCAATTACATTTTTCCAGATTTCAGCGTAAAGTTTATCAAATCTATTCATGGATCAGTTGATTTCTCGAATATTATAGGCATTATACATAGATGTTACTACCCCTTCACTATCAACGCGATCTTCTCGGCTGCGGTGTTGTTGGGGAGAAAAGTCATCCTTTCGGCGGGGGAGCATCCTTATCATAGACAAACACCTGCACATCGAGATTCTCTTTCAGTAAATCCATCACGGGTTGGAAGGTCGCGTCCTTGATGGCTTGGATGTCGCCCGCGGGCGCGAGGACGGTGAGGCGCGCTTCCTCGTCCGAGATTTTGGCGGCTTTGACCTCCGCACTGGCGGATGCGCGTTTGACGATGGCGGTCATGGTTTGGATGGCGTCGTCGAGGGTCATATCTGCTCCGAGGACGGATTGATTTGTGGAGCGGGATGGCGCTTTCTTCTTTGGCAAATAGTCCTGGCGGATTACCAATCCGCCCCACGTCGCTTATCTCACAAAATACACAATCGAAATGATAACGCCAATCGTTACCACCGTCCACCTTAGCGTGGACGATTTGATTCGTCCCGCGAGTTTTCCGCCGAGAGTCCCGCCGAGCAGCGCGCCAACAGCCATGACGATTGCCAGCGGCCAGTTGACTTGTCCCGAAAAGACGAAGAAGATCGCCGCGGCCACGTTGACCGCGAAAGCGATGGCCTGCTTGAGCGCGTTAAGACGCGTGAGAGAATCTTCCATTGTCAAGCCGAGAGCGGAGAGGACGATGACGCTCAGTCCCGCGCCGAAGTAGCCGCCGTAGATCGAAGCGAGTCCAACCGCGAGCGAGGAAAGGGCTGGAGAGGCAGATCCGCCCTGAGGTCGGTTGAGGCGGCTCGTCATCCAATTGCGGACGGGGTCTTGAATCGCGAGCAGGCCCGATGCGAGGAGTATCAGCCAGGGGATGAGGTCGGTGAAAAGTTTTTCGCCTGTCTGCAAGAGAAGCCAGCCGCCGAGAACGCCGCCCACAATGGCCGCGGGTAGAACGTACCACAGGCGTTTGCTTTGTCCGTCCAAATCCT
Source organism: Anaerolineaceae bacterium (assembly GCA_003598975.1). Classification (GTDB taxonomy): domain Bacteria; phylum Chloroflexota; class Anaerolineae; order Anaerolineales; family Villigracilaceae; genus Denitrolinea. The sequence continues at coordinate 8,497 of QZIJ01000113.1, forward strand.
TTTTCTGTGCGAGCGTGCCGCCGAGGTAGCCGGGACAGAGCGCGACGGTGTTGGTGACGTTGGCGCTGACGGGTGGCACGCCGAGCGCGACCAGCATAGGGAAGGTGATGAGCGTCCCGCCGCCCGCCAGCGCATTGACCGCACCCGCGGCGAGCGCGGCCAGCGCGGCGAGGAGGAATTGGAGGAGGGTGGGCATGGGGAATCCTTTTAAGAGATGGGGAAAGTATAGCGCGGATTTGGGCTATAATTTCAAACACATCGAATTCTGGAAGGGAAAATGCATCGATTACGAGTTCCCACAAAACAAGAACCCATTCAAGTTGATATCTCCGACGCGAAGGTAAAGTATTTGATCGGCTGGCCGGGCTATCGCAACGCGGATGGACGCTCGGGATTGGGCTACTTCGAGTCCAACGCGGAATGGGGGCATATGCAGGGACGAATCCTGCGAATGTTGATTACGGGAAAGGTTATTACTCGTAATCCGATTTTTCTATTTGGCATGTTTGTGATTGGAATGATTTATTCTTTGCCTGTCATTCTGGGACTGCCCGATATTCTGGCAGGAGGAGGATCGGGATGGTATGTGTTAATTCTTAATCCAACCTGGATTGTTGGGTTGCTGATTTTGAAAAATATTCTTATTGCATTGAAAAATGATGAAATTCAGGATAACGAAATTGCTGAGGAAATGCTTGACGATGCAAATTCAAGCGCGTATAATCCCAACCATCAAGAGGAGTAAGCGGTCTGCGGACTGATAGAGAAGAAGGCCATTGGCTGGAAGCCTTCCCAGAAAACAACTGCTGAATGTCGCTTGGTGAAATGACGAAGAAAGCCTCGGCAAGTAGACCGTCACGGGCGCGCCCGTTACAGCGCAGGCTGATGTTGGTCAGCCACAGAGAGCATTTTCTTTCCTTTGTGACACTTCGTGTCCTTTGTGGTGAGAAAATGAATTGAGGTGGTACCGCGGAGCAAACGCTTCGTCCTCTTGTTGGACGAGGCGTGTTTTGTTTAAGTACACAGGTAGACACGTACACACGTAAACACGCCCGAACCTGTGTAACTGTTCTACGTGTGTACTTGTGCACATCACCAAAGGATGACCGATGAAAATAAAACCCATCCTCCAATCCCAGTATCTCGCATCGCTTGCCATGCTGAAGCAGGCGGTCGTGAAATGTCCGCCCGAGGCGTGGGACGACTCCCGTGACAAGGACAGGTTCTGGTTCGTCGCGTATCACACGCTTCGTTATGCCCACCTGTACTTGAAAGCGCAGGACAAAGGCTATGTCCGTTGGGAGGCGCGTCGGCACAACCAGCCGGGCCTCCCGTTTACGAAAGAGGAAATTCTGGAAAGACTCGCCCTTGTGGAACGCGACGTGGTCGAGCAAATTCCCATGATGAACCTCGACGGCAAATCAGGATATGCCTGGATTCCAACGAACAAATTGGAATTGCAACTCGACAACCTCCGCCATATCCAACAGCATACTGGTGAACTTTACGAACGATTGGGCGCATACAACGTGAAACTTAACTGGGTGTCGGAGCGGTACAACGCCGCCTCGCCCAAGGAGAAGAAAAAATGACTAAACACGAACTCCCGAAAGCCTACGATTACAAATCCACCGAGCCGCGTATCTACGAGATGTGGGAGAAGGGCGGATATTTCCAGCCATCGAATGACCCGAACAAGCCGGGTTTCGACCCGTCCATCAAGCCGTTCGTTATTTCGATTCCGCCGCCAAACGTGACGGGCGAACTGCATCTCGGTCACGCCATGTTCGTCAGCATGGAAGACCTGATGATCCGCTACCACCGCATGAAAGGCATCCCGTCATTGTGGGTGCCAGGCACGGATCACGCCGGCATCGCCACGCAACTGCAGGTGGAGAAGATGCTGCTCCGCACCGAGGAACGGACGCGCGAGGAGATCGGCCGCGACGAGTTTGTCCGCCTGACGTGGGACTGGAAGAAAAAGTACGGTGGCATCATCACGAATCAGATCCGACGTTTGGGCGCGTCCTGCGACTGGAGCCGCGAACGCTTCACCCTCGACGAGGGGCTGAGTCGCGCGGTGCGAGAGGCTTTTGTCCACCTTTACGAAAAGGGACTGATCTACCGTGGTCCGCGCCTGATCAACTGGTCGCCGGGTCTCAAGACCGCCGTCTCGGACCTCGAAGTGGAATACAACGAGGAAGAAGCGACGTTGTATTATTTCAAATATATGTTGAAACCCGTAGGGGTCGGGTCACCCGACCCCTACAACGGCGAATTCATCCCCGTTGCCACCATCCGACCCGAAACCATCCTCGGCGATACGGCGGTGGCCGTCCATCCCGAGGACGAACGCTACAAAAAATTCATCGGACGCAAGGCCATCGTCCCGATGCTCGGACGCGAGATTCCCGTCATCGCGGATGAATACGTCAGCATGGAGTTTGGCACGGGCGCGCTCAAGATCACGCCGGGCCACGACCCGAATGACTATGCCATCGCGGAACGTCACGGACTGCCGATCATCTCGATGCTCGATGAGGCCGCACAAGTCAACGAAAACGGCGGCCCGTACCGGGGTCAGGATCGAATCGAGGCGAGGAAGAATCTCTGGGCCGACATGAAGTCCGCGGGTCTCGTCATCAAGACCGAGCCATACCGCACCACCATCCCGCGTTCCCAGCGCGGCGGCGAGATCATCGAGCCGATGATCTCCACGCAGTGGTTCGTAAGAATCGAGCCGCTGGCCAATGCCGCGCTCGAAGCCGTGCGCGACGGGCGCATCCGAATCATCCCCGCGCATTTCGAGAAGGTGTATTTCAACTGGCTGGAGAACATCAAGGACTGGTGCATCAGCCGCCAACTGTGGTGGGGACACCGCATCCCCGTGTGGTACTGCCCCGACGGCCACATGACCTCGACGCGCGAAGACCCGACCCAATGCGCCACTTGCGGCTCGACCGAACTGACGCAGGACTCCGACGTGCTCGATACCTGGTTCTCTTCGGGACTGTGGCCATTCTCCACGCTCGGCTGGCCTGAGCAGACTCCTGACCTGAAGTATTTCTATCCCACCTCTTTCATGGAGACGGGCTACGACATCCTGTTCTTCTGGGTGGCGCGCATGATCATGGACGGCCTCGAGTTCACGGGACAGGTTCCGTTTCACACCGTGTACCTGCACGGACTGATCCGCGACGAACACGGTAAGAAGATGAGCAAGTCGTATGGCAATGTGATAGACCCCCTGCCTGTTATGGACGAGTTCGGCACGGATGCGCTTCGCTTCACGCTGTTGGTGGGTTCCACGCCCGGCCACGACACCAATGTGGGACTCAAGAAAGTGGAGTCCAACCGCAACTTCGCCAACAAGATGTGGAACGCGGGAAGGTTTGTGATTTCGGCGATTGGTATATTGGATAGCGCTGACAACCGTCAACTGTCAACTGACAACTGGACTCTCGCTGATTCCTGGATCTGGGCGCGCCTGCAACAACTTGTCCGTGACGTGGAGCGCAACTTCCAGAACTTCCAATACGGGCAGGCTGGACAGTTGATCTACGATTTCTTCTGGTCCGATTTCGCGGATTGGTACGTGGAGATCGCGAAGGGACAGTTGCAGAACGCGGAAAGCAGAACGCAGACGGTAGAGACGCTGGCGCGCGTGCTGGACGTTTCCTTGCGCCTGCTTCACCCGTTCACCCCGTTTGTGACGGAAGAGATTTGGGGGCATCTGCGAGAGGCTATTCTCGAATCTCCAATCTCCGATCTCGCCTCCGATTGGCCTGATGCGCTCATTGTGGCAAAATGGCCCGAGCCGCGCGAACCCGAAGGCTGGGAAGAATCCAAGATCGCGGACTTTACACTGGTGCAGGACATCATCCGCTCCATCCGTAACCTGCGCGCCGAGAAGAACGCGCCCATGTCGAAGAAACTGGCCGCCACCATCGTCGGTGGTGCGAAGACCGAGTTGCTGAGAAGCCAGTCCGAAGTCATGGCCGCGCTCGCCGCCCTCGACACCGCGCAACTCTCCATTGTGGACGCGCTCGCGTCCAAGCCAGACGACGCGGTGACCCTCGTCGTCGGCGCGGTGGAGATCCACATCCCGCTGGCGGGCATGGTGGACGAATCAGCCGAACGCGAGCGCCTCTCGAAGGAACTGGCTGAGACGGAGAGCCAGATCGCGCGGCTGGAGAAGTTGCTGTCCAGCGACTTTGCGAACAAAGCCCCCGCCGCGATCGTTCAGAAGGAGCGCGAGAAACTGGCGGGCTTCAAGGAGACAGCGGAAAAGTTGAAGGGGCAGTTGAGATAAGACAGCGAAAGAGCCAATCATCGTGAAGGTGACTGGCTCTTTTTCTTTAAGTCCGCGTTACAATCGACTCCATGTCCACGAAAAAAGAATTCATTCCCAAGCGCGCCATGTCCATTCACGCGCATCCCGACGACCAGGAATTCACCGTCGCTGGCACGCTCGCCAAATGGGCGCGGGCAGGGTGCGAGATCATCTCGGTGGTCATCACCAGCGGGGACGCGGGCTCGAACAAACCTAACCATGATGAAGCCTACAAACCCATCCTGGCGAAATTGCGCGAGCGCGAACAACGCGCCGCCAACAAAGTGATTGGCATCACTGAGGCGGTCTTCCTCGGTTACCCCGATGGAGAACTGGAACCGACTCTCGCGCTCCGAAAGGAATTGACGCGCCTCATCCGCATCCACAAACCCGAGGCGGTCGTCATCGGCGACCCGCAGGGCGTGTTCTACGGCAACGGGTACATCAACCATCCCGACCACCGCGCCGCCGCGCAGGCCGCGCTGTACGCGGTCTTCCCGTCTGCGGAGACGCGGCTCATTTTCACCGACCTGCTCAAAGTCGGGGTTGAACCGCACAAGGTCAGGCGCGTCTACATCCACGGGGCGGAGAAGTCCGATACGTGGGTGGACATTGCGTCCACATTGAATGTCAAATTGCGCGCGTTGAAAAAACACAAGAGCCAACTCGGCAATTGGAATCCCGACAAGATGATGCGCGAGTGGGCCGCAGAGGAAGGCAAAGAGCAGGGGCTGAAATATGCCGAGGCCTTCAAGGTGATGATCAACGAGGAAGAATCGCCTGAAAATTAAAATGATAAAATCGGGGCGCTTTGATTCTGCAGGTTGAGGAGCCGAATCGCATGATATTCACCAGTTATGATTTCTTGATTTTTTTCGTCGTTGTCTTCAGCCTCTACTGGCTGGCGCGTCGCAGGCAGTGGCAGAACATCCTTCTACTGGTTGCCAGTTACATTTTTTACGCCTGGGTGCATCCGTGGTACGCGCTCATGCTGGGACTCTCCACCCTCGCGGATTACGGACTGGCCCTCGGCGTTGTGCGGAACCAATCACGCGCCCGCCTCTTTCTGACCCTCAGCCTGATTCTCAACCTCGGCCTGCTCGGCTTCTTCAAATATTACAACTTCTTCAGCGAGGGACTCGTCGCCGCGTTGACGGATATTGGCATCCAGGCTGACGCGTTGCTAGTGCGCATCCTCCTGCCCGCGGGACTTTCATTCTTCACCCTGAAAAAACTCGGCTATCTCATTGACGTGTCGCGCGGCGATCTCGAACCGACGCGCAGCCTGCTCGACTTCTCGCTCTTCGTGGCCTTCTTTCCGCAGATCAACGCGGGCCCCATTGACCGCGCCCAGAAACTCCTGCCGCAGATCCAGTCTGACCGGGTCTGGAAGGCTGAAAACTTTTATTCCGCCTGGCCGCTGATCGTGATGGGCTTCTTCAAGAAAGTGGTCATCGCCGATACCATCCGCGTTGTTGTGGACCGCGTCTTCAGCCTGAAAGAACCGACCATTGCACTCCTGTTGGCCGCCTCGTTGGGATTCGCATTGCAAATCCTGGCGGACTTTTCCGCCTATACCGATCTGGCACGCGCCATCGCGCGCCTGTTTGGTTTTGACACATCCGAAAATTTCCGTTCGCCCTATCTTGCCCTCACCCCCACCGATTTCTGGAACCGCTGGCACATCACCCTCTCTACCTGGCTGCGCGATTACATTTTCTTTCCCCTGCGCCGCGCCTTCCTGCGCGCGCACACTCCGCGCTGGTTGACAGATTCCATTCCCCCACTGGTGACGATGTTCGTCAGCGGACTCTGGCATGGCGCGGGCTGGACATTCGTGGTTTGGGGACTTGCCTATGGCGTGTTGATCGTCCTCTATCAGGCCATCGGGATGGGCGGCGCGTGGAAACCTGCCCATAAACTTTCGGGGTTCGCGGCCTGGCTGGTGATGTTCGCCTTTATTGTCATCACCTTCGCCATTTTCCGCGCGCCCACGCTGGAATGGCTCTTCACTGTCCTCGCCAGCGGCTCCATTTTTGGCTCGCTGGATTTCCAGGCCGTGACGGTTGTCACACTTTCCATGACCGCCTTCTACGCCGCTCCGCTGGTCGTCAAAATGTTGATGGATCGAACCCTGCGCGCCGACTCTTTCTGGCATGACCTCTATTACGTGACCGCCACGGTTGCCATGCTGGCCTACCTGAATTCCTCCTCGCCCGACTTCATCTACTTCCAATTCTAGCGATGCGATCCTTCCTCCGCTATTTGACCCTGCTCCTCGTCTCGCTCGCCGCGTTGACCCTGGGCCTGCCGCGCGTCTTCAATGTTCCCTATCCCGCGCAGGCTGGCCCCACCTTCGACAATGCCGTGCGCTCTCGTTATACCAACATCCTCGAGGAATACCAGGTGGAACTCGCACTGATGGGAGATTCCGTCCTTGAGCAGGGCGTGGACGGCGAGGCGCTCTCCGAGGCGTTGGACGTCCCCTCGTATGCCATCGCCGTTCCCGGGTCCACCGCGCCGTTCTGGTATCTCATCCTGAAAAATATCATCCTCGAAGCGGAGCCGCGTCCCGATGCCGTTCTCATCCTCTATCGCGATACCATCCTGACCCTGCCCGATTTCCACGTGAATGGCGGATACGTCAACGAATTGGACCAGTTCGCCACTGCCCGCGAGGATGTGTTGATCGAACGCGCCTACCTCAACTTCATGAATCCGCTCGAAAAATTCGCGCTTGCGTGGTTCCCGCTCTACAGTTCGCGCCAGCAGGTGACCGATCTCGCGGACTATTATGCACGCAACCTGTTGCCCGCGCTCCTCTCCGCTTGCAGGGGAGAGTGCCTCGACCGCGCCCACGCGGCCATCTTCCATATTGACAATGTCGTGCCAGAATTCCAGGAGGCCGCGCTGGTGGAGGACGAGGAATTTCTCTTCACCGCGCGCGCCATGGACTTCCACGGCACGGTGGAGGAGTCTTTCCTGCCCGAGATCATCCGCCTGTGCAGGGAGAACGGCATCCGCCTGATCCTCGTCCACGAGCGGACCCTGCTCTTTGCGAATGCCGCGGCCGAGCCAAAGGCTTTGCGCGAATATAAAAGCGAAATGGCGGAATACCTCGAAGCAAACGAAGTGCCGCTCATTGATTTTTCCTACGACCCGCGCCTGCCCGAGGAATATTTCACCGACGTTCTGCATATGAACGCGGCGGGCAAGGCCGCCTTCACGCAGTTGCTATCTGAAGCGTTGATGCCAATGCTTCAAGCGGAACCGTGATGCCCAAATCCTTTTTACGCTACAGCCTCATCCTGCTCCTCACCCTGGCGCTCCTGTCGGTGTACATTCCCAACCGATACGGGGTGGAATATCCGCGCCAGGTCGGTCCGCTCTTCGACGAGTTCTACAAACGCGAGGGCTTGCTGACCATCGCCACCGAAAAACCGCAGATCGTCATGGTGGGCGATTCGGTCTTCATGCGCGGCGTGGATCGTAAACTGTTGGCCGCCGAAACCGGGAAAACCGTCCACGGGATTGGCGTGGCGGGCTCGGCCTCCGCGCTTTGGTACGCCGTCATCGAGCACAACATCGTCCCCTCGCCGTATAAGCCGGAGATTCTCATCCTCGTCTTTCGCGACACCATGCTCACCACGCCCGGCTATCGCGTGCATGGCAGTTACTTCAAACAGTTGGACGAATACGCCACGCCCAATGACAGCCTGATCATCGAGCGCGCCTACGTCAACCTGATGAATCCGCTGGAAAAAACAGCCGAAGGATTCTTCCCGCTGTACGGTTCACGCCTCAGCCTGCGGGAGACTCTCGACTATTACATCCGTTACAGCGGGAACGGGTTCCTGCTCGGTTGTGACGCGGCCTGCACCAACGTTGCCATGGGCACGGTCTTCGGCGCGGGCAATATGGAGCAGAACATCCTCGGCGACGCCATCGGCACGGCGGAATCCTACCTCTACACCCCGCAGGCGCTGGACTTCGACCGTCAACTGGAGCGCTCCTTCCTTCCCGAAATCGTCCGCCTGTGCAACGAGAACGGAATCCAACTCGTGCTCGTCCGCACCAAGACGATGCGTTATCCCGACGAAGAATCCGAGCCGCTGGCGTTGAAGACGTACATGAATAAGATGGCCGCCTATCTCGAAGCGAACCATGTTGTCCTGCTCGATTACGGACAGGAGCCGAGCCTGAAGGACGAATTTTTCTACGACCCGCTTCACCTGAACGAAGAGGGGCGCGCCGTTTTCACTGCCCTCATCGTGGACGCTCTGCGCGCGCTCGAACGGAAATGAAAGCCTTCCTCCGCTATTTTTCCCTCCTCATCCTGTCTCTCGCGCTCCTCTCCGCGTGGATCGTCGCGGGCGGGCGCGCCGATTTCCCCGCGTCCGCCGCGCCGACATTCGACGCAGGGATCGACATGACGCATCGTGATGGGATCGATGCGCGTCAGCCGCGTATCGTTCTGCTGGGTGATTCGATGGTGGAGGAAAATGTTGATCTCGCCGCGCTCTCCCGCGCGCTGGGGCAGGATGTGTATCGCATCGGTTACCCCGGCTCCTCCTCGGCGATGTGGTATCTCTCCATCAAGAACAACATCCTCCAGGCCGCGCATCGGCCGAAGGCAGTGGTGATTCTCTTTCGCGACAGCGTGCCCACCACCCCCACATACCGCGTCGGCGGAAAATTCAACGCCATGCTCGATACGCTCGCGGGCGCGGACGAGGAGACCCTGCTCCAGCGGGCTTTCCTCGCTTCCATGAACCCGCTCGAAAAAACGGCGCGGCAATTCCTGCCAGCCTACCGACTCGGTTACCAGGCCCGCGACAGCGTGGAATTTCTCCACCGCGTCGCGTTTCCCCGCCTCCTGCTTCATTGCAACCGCCGCTGTGTCGACGCGGCTTTCCTCGACATTTTCAACTTCCGCACCATCGCCCCGCCCGCGGCCAACGATCCGGTGGCGCAGGAGGAGGCTGTGCTTTACAGTCATCGCGCCCTCGATTTTTCGGCGCAGGTGCGCGACTCTTTTCTTCCAGAGATCATCCGCCTGTGCCGCGAAAATGGCATTCAGTTAATTCTGATTCGCGGCAAGACCATCAGTTTTGCAGACCTGCCCGAGCCGCGCGGGTTGGACGCGTACATTTTCGATTTGCAGGATTACCTGACAAAGAACGGCGCCTCATTCGCGGACCTCGAGGCGGACGCGCGCCTCGGGACGGGTGACTTCATTGACAGGTTCCACGTCCAGCCCGAGGCGCGGGGGACGTACACGCAGATGCTGGCGGAGGCGTTGATCCCCCTGTTGCCATGAAAACGCAGGTCTGCCCCTACCAGATCAACAATCCCACCAACACCACCGCCAACGGGACGGTAATGTTATCCACGTCGCGGAAGGGGAGCGATTCGACCGCGGCGGCCGTCAGCGAGAGGAGCGCGAGGGGGACGAGGTACCCGCTGAACGGTCCGGGAAAGACGCGGGCGGCGACGTAGATCCACAGGACGAAGGCCGCCAGGGTAAATCCGCCGACCAGCACGCTCAACGATCCCATCACCGATTTTTCGCGGCTCCACGTCAGTTTGGGCGAGGGGACTCGCCGCCCGACCACGTCGGCAATGCCGTCGCCGCCGCACATCAGCATGAGGGCGATGATGCCGATGGGAGTGTCGCGCCAGAAGACGAGCGTGAGCGTCACGAAGACGATGCCGTAGAAGAGCGGGCCGCGTAAAATTTCGCGGCGGTCGCCGGTGCGTGACATGGCCTGCACGGAGGCCTCGTCTTTGAGGAGGCCCAGGCCGATGAACGCGAACTGCAGGGCGATGAGGAGCGGCACCGCCGCGGCCCACCAGCGCGCTTCGGGGGTTTCGGGAAAGAGGAACCAGCACAGCACAAAGACCGGCCCGGTGGTGATGTGGATGATCTTGCGGCTGAGGCGGCTTTCGATGAGGCCGCGGTGGGCGGCGAAGTCCATAATGCGGAGCCAGATGAGGCTGATGGACAGGGTAATGAGGGCGGCAAGCCAGTTTGGCATGGGGACTCCTATGAGGGTGGGTACATTTTAAATGCAGAACCCCGCTCTTGCGAACGGGGTTCTTTGGGTTTGACGCGGAGAGTTACGGGTAGATTCGGATGTAGTCAACGTTGGCGCGGGTGCCCTGGACGCGGAATTCCACCACGTGGTTGCCGGCGGCAAAGACGGGCGACAACCAGGACTGTTTCCACAGCGGTACGGAATTAAACTGGTTGATCGTTCCCCTTTTCTTGCCGTCCACATACACCACCAGTTTTCCATAGTTCTTATCCTTCAGGAAGAACAACCTGAACTTTGTTCCGTTGAACCAGAAGCGGGCCAGGGAACCGGCCGGGGCATTGGTGATTCGGCGGTATGCCCCACCGGAGGCGTTGGCGTCATTGATCGTTATCCATCCAGGTATTATGGTGCTGAACTGCCAGATCGAGTGGCTTTCCTGGTAGAGACCTGGAGCGGCGTAGGCGCCTGTGTATTGAACGTTCGAAGCCACCGTGTTGGAAATCACATCGTACCAAGCGTTATCGAAGGAGCGGACAGCGAAGAAGTAGCGCGCGCCGGGCGTCAGGCCGGTAGCGGTTACGTTTTGCACAGCTCCACCGTTCACCGATGGCGGAAAGACGCCTCCCACCGGTTGGGCATAGTCCCAGTCCACCAGGTTGTTGATGGGAGTGGTGGAATAGCGGATTTCGTAATTTTTGGCTTTGCCTACATTGCCGGGATCATCGCCAGTGGAAGTCCAGGACAGATCCACCTCACCGTTGTTTGCGCCAGGAACCGCTGCGAGGTCTGTGATGGGATCTGGCGGGCCGCCGTCCGCGGGTGCCCAGACGTAGATTTGATCTACAGTCACTTGGGTCTGGGTCATGTGAACAAATTTCACAAGGTGCGGCCCATTCGCCAGAATTGGGCTGGTGTAGTAGAAACTGTTCGGGTAGAAGGTGTACTGGTCAATAGTGGTGGTGTAAACGCCGTCAATGTACAAATCCATCAGGCCACCGATTGCTTTGGTGAGGTAGGTGAAGACGAACTGGGAGCCTGTGAAGTAGAAGGAAGCCGTATCGCCGATCTTGCTGGAAACGTGAACCGTGTTGTAGCGGGCATCTGGGTTTTTGACAAGTTCCCAGTTACCCACGTAGGACCAGCCGACATGGGCGTCATCGTAAGTACCAGTTCCATAAGGGGTGCCGGCGGTGGCGGTGGCCCAGGCTCGGTTGGAGGGGACACCCATATTGCCCACTTCGTCCACAGCCGCCATGCAGAAGTCATAGCGCAGGCCCGGGACCAAACCGCTCAGGGTGATTTGCTGTTGAGTCCCGGCAACCAGGGGAGTGGGCAGGCCATAGGTGTAAGGCGTACCGGAGCCCCAATCGAGCGTACAAGAAGGCGCCGCGCCCGTAAAAGGGAAGTAGCGAATTTTGTAACGGGTGGCTGTACCGACCATGCCGTCATCGCCGACCGCTTTCCATTTCAAGGTGATTTTTCCCGTGCTGGCGCCGGTGGCGGTGGTCAGTGTGTTGATTTTGGCGGGAGGCACCACATCCGGGAAAGAGTACACCGTGATGTAATCCAAGTTCACTTTGGATGGGCCGGTGGCATGTCGCAATTCCAGTTTGTGGAGGTTATCCGAATAGGCTGGGCTGGACCAGACATTGGGGTATGAAAAGGTTCCATTGAATTGACCGATGGTCACTTGAAGCACATTATCCACATACACTTTGAGGTTGCCCATGTCCGGGCCGGTGGCATAAGTGAGGTCAAAACTGCCGCCATCGAAATAGGCAATAGCGTTGTTATTCACATTGTTGGAAATCTGGATGTTCCCTTCCAAAGCGCCCAAAACAGGATACATCTTCTGCCAGCCAGCGCTGTAGGCAAACAGGTTGGGTCTTGATGCATCCCATTTTTTGCCGAGCGGCTTGCCCCACAAGACCACCTTGTTGACGTATGTGTAACTGATACGCATATCGTCGGTCGGGTCGATGGCCGTGCCAGCCTTGCGTACAACTTCGATGTAGTATTTGACGCCACCGCGCAGGGGCAGGGTGATGGCGGATGTCACCCCGCCGGAATTGTCGTTACAGCCCATTTCGATCAATGCGTTTGGTGTGCCTTTGAAGACGGCCAGGATCGTGTCATATTGACTGTTGATGGTGTTGATCTTGACTTCCCCCGAACTGGACGGGGTGAAGGTGTACCAGACAGAATCTTCATGCTGGGAAACGCCGCAGGAGATGATTGGATCCGCGGCGTCCGTAGTGGCCCCGGCGACATCCGCCACGGTACCGTTGTAAGCGGCAGTGGTGATCTTGATCGCATTGCTTATCGAATTGTTGCCTGGAGCGACGGCATAGGCCGGCGATGTGCTTGCCGCGGCCGCGAACAGGATGCCGAGAACGGTCAATCCATGCAGGGCGGCGCGGGTGAGCGAGTAACGTCTATTTGAAAACATGGTTCCTCCGTTTTTCAAGGGCTGGCGCGAAGCCAGTTTTATGACGAGTCTGGGTGTACTTTCGTTCTTGCATTGTACCCGTCAATAATAGAGACTGCAACCAGCCAGTCAACGATTTTAGTACTGTGGTACTGGTTTTTGTGAGAGGCCCGGGAATCTTTTAATCGGGGGCTTAAGAAAGGAAACGCATCCCAGCCGCAGGTCGAGGGGTATAATTTTCGTATGGAAAAAATGATCCACGACGCGCAGGCGCTTTTCAATGTCCACCTGACGGGGCGGTCGGTGCTGGCACTCTCCACGTACGAAAAGGAATTGATGTCGTGGAATCAGAAATTTAATCTGACCGCCATACGCGACCTGGACGGAATCCGCGTCAAACATTTCCTCGACTCGTTCTCGTGTGTGCTGGCCTGGAAGGCCGACCCGCCCTCGCGTCTCATTGACGTGGGAACGGGCGCGGGGTTTCCGGGCATTCCCCTCAAGATTCTCTATCCGTCCATGCAGGTGACGCTGGTCGAGTCGGTCGGCAAGAAGGCCGCGTTCTGCCAGCACATCGTTGATGTCTTGCGGCTGGACGGCGTGGAAGTGCTCAATGCCCGCGCCGAGGATGTCGGGAAAGACCCCGCGCATCGCGAAAAATATGATTGGGCCGTGGCGCGCGCCGTTGCAAAATTGAACGTGCTGGTCGAGTATCTCCTGCCGCTGGTCAGGGTGCGCGGGACGATGCTGGCGCAAAAGGGCGAAAGCGGGCCCGCCGAGGCGCAGTCCGCGGAGAAGGCGCTGAAATTGCTGGGCGGAAAATTGCAACAGTTGATTCCCCTTAACCTGCCGGGTGTGGTGGAGGATCGCTATCTCGTGCTGGTGGATAAAGTCCATGCCACGCCGCCGAAATATCCGCGCAAGGCGGGAACGCCGTACAGAGAGCCGTTGTAGCCGTCCTTTTTGCCACATGTCACTTGGGGCGCGGGAGGGAGTAGAATAGGCCCTGTACACCCATTTTCACCAGGAGAAATTTCCATGACCATCGTCCTCGACGGTTCATCCCTCACCATCGAAAAAGTTGTCGCCATTGCCCGCTTCGGCGAAAAAGTGGAACTTGCCCCCGCCGCGCTGGAGCGCATCAAAGTCTGCCGCGCCATGCTGGAGGAAAAACTTGCCAACAAAGAGATCATGTACGGCACGAACACCGGCATCGGCGAGTTTTCGGAAACCATGCTCAACGACGAGCAGGTGAAGGAATTCCAGAAATATTTGATCTACAACCACGCCGCGGGCATCGGCGACCCCGCGCCGGTTGAGCATGTCCGCGGCGCGCTGGCGGGACGCATCAATGTTCATGCTCACGGGAATTCGGGCTGTCGTCCCGAGATCACGCTCACACTGGTGGAGATGCTCAACAAAGGCGTCACACCAGTTGTTTGTCAGAAGGGATCGGTGGGCGCGAGCGGTGACCTCGCTCCGATGGCGCAAGCCGCGCTTTTGCTGATGGGCGAGGGCGAAGCCTTCTACGAGGGTGAACGCCTAGCGGGGTCCGAAGCGATGCGACGCGCGGGGATTCTGGTTCCGGGTCTGCAAGCGCGCGACGGGCTCGCGGCCATCAACGGGTCCAATCTGCTGACCGCCATGTCTGCGCTTCACATCTTTGACATGGAGCGGTTCCTCAAGCAGGCGGAGATCGCGGCGGCGATGTCCATCGAAGCCCTGCTCGGAAACATGAAACCGTACAACACAAAACTGCACGAACTGCGCGGGTTCAGCGGCGCGATCGCTTCGGCGAAAAATATCGCGAAAGTGATCGAAGGCTCGGACCTCGCGACGGGAAAGATGAAAACCAAAGTACAGGATGCCTACTCGATGCGCTCATCCCCGCAGGTGATCGGCGCGGCGCGCGACGCCATCGCGTACGCGCGGTCACAAGTTGAAATTGAACTGAACGGCGTGGGCGACAACCCGATCTTCGTCCCCGAAATGAAATTGACTCTCACCGGCGCGAACTTTCAGGGTTCGCCCGTTTCGCTCCCGATGGACATGGCGGGCGCGGCCATCACGATGGTCTGCGTCCTCGCTGAAAGGCGACTCAACCGCCTCACCAACCCCGCGCTCTCGCAGGGACTCCCCGATTTCCTCGCGCACGAACCCGGCTTTTACTCCGGACTGATGCTTTCGCAATACACCGCCGATCATTTGATCGTGGAGCAACGCATTCTCTCTGCACCCGCCTCGGTCCAATCCATCCCCGCCGCGGCCGACCAGGAGGACTTCGTCTCGATGGGGATGAACACCGCCCTCAAAAATGGACAGATCCTCGATAACGCCTACGGCGTGCTGGGAATCGAATTCATGGCCGCCGCGCAGGCGCTCGACTTCCGCGAGTTCACCCCCGGCAAGGGGACGCAGGCCGCGCGCGAAACGATCCGCAAGCACGTCGCGCATCTTGAAGTGGATCGTCCGCTGTACCCCGATCACAACGCCATGAAGGCGCTGGTGAAATCGGGCGAGATATTAGGTGAAGTGGAAAAGGCAGTGGGGAAGTTGAATTGAGCAATTCCACATAAAAAAAGAGGCCGCGTTCATCGACGCGGCCTCTTCTTTTATCCACTACTCTCTATTCTCTTCCCTACTCCACGCTCACCACCCCGCCCAGCGCGTTCAAGTGGAGCGTCCACGTACTGCCCGGTGCGAACATCTGAAATTCACCCATGCTGTCGGGATGATACAGATACCCCTCCCCGCCGCTGGTGAAATGAACATCCAGCGTCAACGTCGCTTCGCCCAGCCGCTGTCCGCTGAAAAGATTCGGATCGGAATACACAGGGAACAGGTCATAGCCTTCGAGCGTGTACGTCTGGATCGTTGTCCATTCGTCCACGGTGTACGAGCAATACTGCGTCGTCTCATCGTGACACTCCTCCACCACTTCGGCATACCCATTGCCCTGGTCAACCGTCTTTTGTTCACAAACCTGTTGCACATCGTCATAGCACGAGACGTTATACGCGCCCGCGGGCGGACTGCCCTGCTCGTTGGAATAATTCACCGACTGCATTTCCTGCAAGGGAACGGATGTCTGCCAATACACCTCGCTGACCGTCGCCGTCACTGTTTTGGACGGAGCGAACAGCATATACGCGCCGATACAGACGACAACCAGGCACGCGACGACTCCTCCGAGGATTAACCATGGGAATTTTCGCTTCGCCGCGGACCCTGTGGCGTCCGCGCCGCCACCGGCATTTTTCTGCACAGACGGCGCTTCTCCCGCCGCGCGCGGCAACGGCGCGCCGCAATTCGAGCACATCCTGCGCGTGGACGGATTCATTTCACCGCAGTTCGTGCATTTGACTTCCACGATGGGCGCCTCGCGTTGCATCTCGCGTCCCGCCTGACGCGCCTTGCCTTCCTTTAGGTCTCCGCCGCACTGCGAGCAGACCGCCGCCGTGGCGGGATTGCGCGTCCCGCAGAATCCGCAGTGGATGTCAGCGCCCGCTTTGGCGGCCTTCGCGACATTCGTATCCTGGATCAATTTCGCCTCGGCTGGCGCGTAAAACTGGACGTTCTCTGGTTGCGCCGCGCCGCAACTCTCACAGGTCTTCTTCGGTCCCAGGTTGCGACTGTTACAGTTTGGGCAAACCCATTCCAATTGAATAAAGCCTTTGGATTTTTCTGTTCTTGCCATGATTCTCTCCTAATTGCTGTGGGGCGGAATGTCATTCCGCCTTACACAAATCCATGCCATGTACAGATGGATTCTAACATCTTCTCAATATCTGGCTCCCTGTGCGGAGACTTGTCAGTGGGATCGGCAAACGGTTTCTCCGTCAACGCCGCGAAGACAGCCGATGCGCCGTTCATCACATTGTGGGGATTGTATCCGCCCTCCAGCACAAAGACAATTTTCCCTTTGCAAATTTCTCCTGCGAGTTCCACCAACCGCCTCGAAATGGAATAAAACCCTGCGCTCGAAAGCCCCAGCATCGTGAGGGGATCGTCCCAATGCGAGTCGAATCCCGCGGAGATGAGAATCGTCTCTGGGCGAAAGGCGCGGGTCATCGGCGCGATCACTTTTTCGGATATCTGCTCGAAACACGCGTCCCCCGCGTAGGCGGGAAGCGGCGCGTTGACAATGCGTCCCTTCGCGTGCGGAGCCTCGTCCATGCGGCCTGTGCCAGGATAAATTCCCCACTGATGGGTGGAGAGATAGGCCAACCGTTCATCGTTCCAGAACGCGGCCTCCGTCCCATTGCCGTGATGCGCGTCGTAGTCCACCACGAGGACGCGTCCCGCGCCGTGCTCGAGCAAATCGCGCGCCGCGACCGCGATGTTGTTGAAAATGCAGAATCCCATCGCCCGCGCGGGTTCAGCATGATGCCCCGGTGGGCGGACGATGGCGAATGCGTTGGATGCCTCACCCGCCCAGACCGCGCGCACACAACCCAGGGTCCCGCCAGAGGCGAGCAGGGCGTCGTCGAACGATGAGGAGGTCACAAACGTCGGGGCGTAGTCAATGATTCCCCCGCCTGCACCACACGCGGATTTCACCGTCTCGATCATGCGCGGCGCATGGACGCGGGCGATCTCGTCGCGGGTCGCGGGTGTTGCATCCATTTTTTGTGCGCCGAAGGAATCGAGTCGCACTTCGAGTTCGGTCAAGCGACCGGGACGTTCGGGGTGATCTTCGTATTCGTGTTCGGGCGCGGGCAACCAAGTGTATACCGTGGTCATGCAACAATTATAACCACCAACTTAAAGGTTATGCGGCATATCTCTCGATATGCCGCATAACCTTGAGGGGGAGGGACACCACCGACAACCTGCATGGGGGGGACATGCTGATTACTTCGGTGGCCGACACCCAAATACCAATAAAGGGAGGGCAGGTGTCTTGTCGATAATATACACCCTATTGCTCCACTTTACATTAATGCAAGGTTAGAATTTGGACGCATCTAGTCTGAATTAGCGTTCTTTTTCACGAAAGAGACGGAGCCACTCCTCCACTTCCGCGTCGGACATTCCCGCCTCATCTCCTGAACGTTGGGCGGGTGCGCGTTTCGACGCGTTCACCTGCCCCGCGAACTCGTCCGAGGAGACGACCCTCGCGCCGACCATGCGCGCCTCCGCCTGCACCGCGCGATCCGACGTGACCACCGTCCAATTGCGCGCCGCGCGGCCGAGGGATTTCAGTCGGGCGCGGATGGCCGCGTCGGCGGTGCTTCCGAGGCGGACGAAATGCGCAGTGACCAGTCCCAGCCGCCGTGTCCCAACCTGTCCCGCCGGCGCGCCGTCGAAGTAGACTTCCACCTGTTTGCGTTCGGCGCGGCAAAAGTCCTGCAAGTGCGAAACGAGTTGCATCTCATCGTCCACGTTTCGCAGGCTGAGGCCGAGTTTGGGAATCAGGTTGTGGCCGTCAATCAGAAAAGGCATGTGCGTTACGGCGCGGCAAACACCACCGCCCAATACCCGTCCAGATCACTATCTGCATAGTAGGCGTAACCAACGCCAATTTCAACGACCTTATTGTGCAGGATGACGTTGCGATGAATGAGGTCGTTCATCCACCATTGCACCGCGGAGTCGGGAGTGCCGCCATATTGCGGAGGCTGACCGAAGATGTTTTCCAGTGCGACGGAGGATGTATAACCCGCGGCGGAAACGCGCGCCTGCACGCTCGAACCATCCGAGCCGACGTGGCTGATGAAACTGTTGCAGGCCATGTCTGCCGCGTGACCCTGGGCGGCGGCTGTCAACTGCGCGTTGACGACGAGGGCGGGCAATCCATGAGCAGCGCGCTGGGAGTTGATCAACGCCAGCGTTTGATTGATGAAATCGGGGTTGGTCGTGTAGGCGCAGGGGCCTCCGCCGACCGGCGCGGAGGGCGGCGTGACGGGCGATCCGCCGGGAGGCGTCTCCACGATTACCGACTCGCCGACCACAATACTCACCCAAATGTATGTACCATTATCCACGGAAATGGGCTCGCCACCCGCGTTGCGCAACTCGAAATTCCCCACGAACGCCCCATCCTGCGCGGGGGACACGAGGTCAACCGAAAGATCGAGGGTCGCGTCGGGAGGAGTGTACGCCAGTGGAATGGATGCAGGCGCGTCCATTTGCTCGCCGTTCGCGAAAACCAGGCTATAGGCAGGAGTCCACGCGCAAGTGCCGTTGTTTTGCAACCGCCAGGTTTTTACGAAAACCTCATCCCTCGAGAAGAGTGTGTTATCCGGCACGGTCACATCCGCCACGAACGAGGCGCTGTCAGTGCAATCGCTGGGATTGGTGGGGATAACGGCCGGTGCGGTGCTGGTGGGGGTAGCGTCGCTGGCGGCCGGCGACGCGGCCGGCAGTGTGGCCGTTGGCGGCGCGCTCGCGGTTGGCGAGGGAGTGGAGTTGCCTCCGCAGGCTGTCAACACAAGAGCAAGGAACAGGTTTACCCAAAACGATTTTTTCATTGTTCGAATCCTTTCCACTCTCTAAAATAATTTCAACTGTCCGCGCGCCTGCTGGGCCGGGTCGCCAGCGATCTGCGCTTCGAAATCCTGCTGATTTAACACGGGACGGCTGGCAAGGGCGCGGACCGTGCGGAACTTCACCACGCGTACGCCCTCCAGCCGGGCGGCCAGTGCAGGGTCACGATTCAATTTGTACGAAAGCAGGGAGGCGCGTCCGCCGGGCAGGACGATCAGACAGCGCTCACGCGGATACGGACTTTCGGTCAACGCGGGACCTGGAATGGCCGAGGCCCTCAAATGGAACACATACGCTGACGTTTCCCCTGCCTCCCAGACCAGCGTGCGTTCATCGAGACGGTTGGTTCTGTAATCCAATTTTTCGCCAATGGATTGGAGCATGTCCCCAATCTGGATGAGTTCGAACTTCCGCGCGGACGGGACATCCTCCTCTCGCAACCTCCACCGACCTTCGGCCTGTTCCGCGTACGAGACCAGCGCCTCCCCGACGATTGCAAGCGAGGGCGCCAGCAGGCCGGGCAGGCCCGAAGAAACATCGTGCAAAATCTCCTCGAAGGTGCAGTTTGGGTGCGCCAGCAAAAAGTTGACAATGCCCACTTCCACTCGGTCGCTGAGTGGCTCTGCCGCTTCAATCTCGCGCGAGAGGCCCCACAAACCAGTGTCCGCGCTTTCGCCGCCGCGATAGCGGACGAGACTTTCGTCGCCGAGCAGGGTCTCCTGCACGAATTTTGCCGCCTCGCGGATGACCTCGTCCGTGGGCTGGTGTGGACGCGCCAGGGCGTGGTCCGCCGTCAGCGTGGACAGGGCCGCGGCGTGCAGAGGCAGGTAGAAAGTAGGTTCGCCGCGAGCGGAGAGATGGCCGCGGATGGCGGCGCGCACCGAGTCCGCGTCCGCGTCTGCGAATGCGTGGCGGAGTCGCTCACCGCGTGTCCAGGTGATCTGCGCGGCGTCGTGCTGAGTCCGCATGGCGAGGCCTTCGAGGTGAAATCCGTTCAGGTCGCCTGCAGCCAGCGCGGCAGTGAGGAAGGCGGGTTCGGGTTCGGGGAGCAGGGCGAGACAGGGTGTGCCGAGTTTGAGCAGTTCAAAAAGATGATGGAGCGCGGCCTGCAGGGCTTCGAGGTGCCAGCCCCAATCGTAACGGCGGCGGCGCAAAACGAGGTGGAACGGTTCGGCCGATTCACTGCCCCATAGCCAGCCTGCCCACAACGCGCACAAGGTCCAATAGGCCTGGTTGGGACGCGGCAACGCGGTGACGACCGCGGCGATGGGCGCTTCGTTCACGATGGATGCCAGATCGGCGATGCGTCCCTCGAAGCGGATGATCCCGCCACTTTCTGGAATCTTGTTTGGCCACTGCACAATCGGGACAGATTCGCCCAGTGCGCGCCATTCATCCACCGCGGCTTCCAGCGCCATCCATATGTTGTTTTCGCGGAATTCGTTGGAGACAGTGAGCTGCTTAGGGCGAGGGCGTTCGTTGTCGACGCGCCACAGGTTGTTGGCCGCGTCGCAGGCGGAGAGGAAGAGGGCGCTGAGCGCGCGGCGGCGTTCGGGCGAGACGCCCGGCGCGTCGAGGCGGTTGATGAGGGTGGCGAGGGCGTAGATGGCGCGCGGCTGGTAGACGGCCAGCGCCTCCTCCACGAATTCGCGGTCGGGGTCACCGGGCCGGGCGACGCGTTCCAGGAGGCGGGCGCGATGCATTCCCGCGGCTTCGGCGGTTTTGCGTGCCTGTTCCACATCGAACTCGGTAACGGGTCTCTCGCCCGAATCCTCGCAGGCGGGACAGGTGTAGCGGCGCGCAAAGGGCGCCTCCTCGCCTTTTTTCCAGAGGAAGGCGCGGGCTGGGATTTCCTGTCCGCAGTTGTTGCATTTGGTGATGTAAAGAGATTGGAGGTGTGTTTCGAGTCGTTCATCCCCTTTTTTGGTCACAGCCAGGTCGGCCAGTGCGGCTTTAAGATCGGATTCCGCGGGCGGCGCGGCGGTCATCTCGAGCAGGAAGCGCGCGATGGGATTATGCGCGGTGACGAGCACGCGGTACCCGGCGCGGGCCGCCTCGACTGCGAGCCGGGGCGCGACCCCGAATGGGTCGAGCAACCAGCTCCCTGTGGAGGCGCGAGGCGGAAGCCATTCGGCGGCGAGTCCATCCTCGAGCGGGGGCAGGAAGCGGGCGAGCGGCCCGTCGCGCGGCGGGGAATGTCCAACAATAAAAGGTGAGTCGAGCGCGCTCATGGTGGGAGTATAACGCGAATTGTTTGCAGATAACGGAAATTTCGCCGCGGTGAAAAACTTATGCTGTCCGATAGTAACCCACATCCACCGAATAGACGTGTCCGCGTTTGATGACCTGCCTGACGAGGTTCGTCCCGTAGCGATAGCCGAGTTGACGGTAATCGTTGACCGAGAGGATCAGCATATCCGCCTGTTTGCCGATCTCGATGGACCCGACACGGTCCGCGCGGCGGATGGCGTGTGCGGAGTTGATGGTGGTCGCGGCGATGGCCTGCGCGGGAGTCAGTTTCATCATGCGGCAGGCGAGCGCGATGACAAATTGCATGGATTCGTTCCAGGTCGTGCCGGGATTGCAGTCGGTGGCGAGGGCGAGGCAGGCGTCTGCTTCGATGAGTTTTTTCGCGGGCGTGTATTCACATTCCGCCAGGCCGAATGGGGTACACGGGAGCGAGACCGCCACAGTTTCGGATTTACCCAGCGCGGCGATGTCCGCGTCGGATGTTTTCACCAGATGGTCTGCGGAGGCCGCACCCAACTCCACCGCGAGGGATGCGCCGCCGAGGTTGTCGAACTCGTCCGCGTGGATCTTGAGCGGGAATCCCAGCGACGCCGCGCGGGTCAAAACCTGACGCGACTGTTCGAGGGTGAAGGCCTTGTTTTCGCAGAACACATCCACGAATGGCAGGGGATGATGCGGCGCGTGAGTCCCCCACCAGTCCTTTAACATTGGCAACATCGTGTTCGTCACTTCGTCGGTGTAACCCTGCGGGTCATCGCGATACTCGGGCGCGATGGCGTGCGCGCCGAGGAAGGTGATGGCGAGGTCGAGCGGACCTTCGTCATCGAGGGCGAGCAGGGCTTTGAGGAGACGCAGTTCGCTGGCCGCGTTGAGGCCGTATCCCGTTTTGGCTTCGGCGGTCGTCGTCCCGTGCGAGAACATGCGGAGCAGGCGCGGACGCGTCTGCGCGATGAGCGACTCGAGACTGGCGGTGCGCGTCGCTCGGACGGTGGAAATGATTCCACCACCCGCGGCGAGGATGTCGAGGTAGGGCGTGCCTGCCATCTTCATCGAGAACTCGTCCGCGCGGTCGCCCGCCCAGATGAGGTGCGTGTGCGGGTCCACGAAGCCAGGCATCACGACAGAACGGCTGGCGTCGAGGGTCGGTTCATCGGGATAGGCCGCGCGTAGTTCGTCGGTGGTGCCGACCGCGACGATCTTCTCGTCACGGACGACGACCGCGCCGTTCTCGATGATGCCGAGGGTGCCGAGGGCATGTCCGCGCTGCGGGCCACCTGCGAGGGTGAGGAGTTGGGAAGCAGAATGTATGAGCATATTGGTCTCGGTGGTTAGTGGTCTAAATGGTCGGCGGTCTTAATGGTCTCAGTTGTCTTCAGGGATTATGATGTTGTATGGGGATGGCGGTTCTTTCACAGAATGCGAACGGGATTTGTGCAGATAGGATATCAGCCCATTGATCTGCTTTTTGCAGATGGTCGCTTTGGCGTAAACTGAATCGAATTGCGGCTGTGAAATGTATTTTTGATCAAGCGCTGTGTAAAGTCCCGCCTGTGTTTCTGACGCTGAACGCCGTGCATAACCCAGGAATCGTATAAATTCCGAATCAGATCCTGCATCAAATCCCTCTGCAATATTGAGCATTACCGACGATGCGGCGCGGCGCATTTGGTCGCGCAGGCCAAAGTCTTTCGCAAAATTTCCACCCTGTGTAAGTTCATAGATCAAATTCGTGATTTCACGAGCCGATTGCCACGCGTTCAAATCTTCAAAACAATGAATGGTCGCCATGCCTCGATTATACAAGACCTGACGACCATTCGACCAGTCCGACCACTTGGACTATTCAGACCAACGACCATTCGACCAGTCCGACCACTTGGACTATTCAGACCAACGACCATTCAGACCAGTCAGACCAACTGCTCCGGCGGCGCGAAGAATTGGAAATACGCGAACCCAACCGCCACGATGAGATACACCGCGACGATCACCCAGCCAAACCAGCCGAACACACCGGTCAGCGTGGCGTTCAAAGCGACCACCAATCCCAGCACACCAGCGACCATGTTTGAGTAATTGATGGCGGATTGCGCCTTCTCATCGGTCACATCGCGGGCCAGCAGGGTGATCATGCCGCCCACCACCAGTTCCACCGCCAGCAACTGGCCGAGCGTGCGCGCGTCGGGGAGGTTGTCCATTCCGAACAGGCTGAGCATGACGGGCGTCATCAACAGCAGGCCAAGCGCGAAGAGCAGGCAAATGACCGTATTGAGCAGGTACATATTTCGCAGTTTCATGGGATTCTCCTTTTCGAGTTAGATTCATTTTATGTCAACACGTCCGCAGGCTCAACGGTACGTCTGTACTGGCATGACGTACAGGAAGATCAGGTTCTCGCGGTCAATTTGGGCGGGTTCCCAATCGGGGAAATTCGATCCGACCGTGATTACGCGCGCGCCGTCCCGCAGTTGACTCGCCAGATGCTCTTGCAGGCGACTCAACTCGCGCGTCGTGGCGTAGACGAAGACAACGTCCGCCGCGCGCACATCGGCCCGATAAAAATTTCCCCGCTTCACGCGGACCCGCGAGCGGACTCCGTTTCGAGCCGCGTTCATCCAACTGACGAGGCACTGCACGGGGCCGATCTCGATTCCCGTGGCAGACGCTCCAAACTCGCGCGCCGCGATGACGAGGGTCCGCCCGTCGCCGCAACCGAGGTCGAAGAAGGCCTCCCCCGCCTTCAGGTCCGCGAGCCGAAGCGCCGCGCGGATGCGGCCATGCCGCGTCGGCACGGAGGGAAGCCCGTACAACGCCGGGATCAGAATCCACAGCGCCGCGAGAGTCAGAAAGAGTCCAGCCAGAACGTAGACGAAGATCATGCGCGGTGCGCGGCATCCCAGGCCTGCGCGAATTTCAAAATGCGCGGGCGAATGTAAAAGGCGAACGGGTCGGCCACAGAACGGCGCTCGGCGATCAATTCCATC
This sequence comes from Anaerolineaceae bacterium, assembly GCA_003598975.1. Taxonomy (GTDB): domain Bacteria; phylum Chloroflexota; class Anaerolineae; order Anaerolineales; family Villigracilaceae; genus Denitrolinea. The sequence goes on from QZIJ01000113.1 coordinate 33,019, forward strand.
GCATCTTGTGGATGATATCCCTGCGCGATGAGGACGGCTGTGCCCATGGCCACGCCGCGGTGACGTCCGCCCGCACAATGGGTGTAGACTTTGCCGCCCGCGCGGATGGTTTCGAGCGCGGTTTGCGCGCCGCGAATCAGTTTGCGGATGGGGATGGGAAAGAAGGGGCTGTCAATCGTCCGCAACCAAAGCAGGTGGATGGGCGCGGGATGCGGATCAGGAAAGGGAGGATGTTCGAAGCGCATGTTGATGACGAGGCGCACGCCGAGTTCGTGCAGGCGCGAGTAATCGTCCATGGAGGGCGTCGTGCCGATGAATAGATCAGGGGTGATGGGATCGAAATTCATGCGGGAAATCTTACCATAGCGCAGTCTTGATTTTGGAACTGCGAAGAGCGCGAAGTCCGCAAAGTTTTAATGGATTTTCTTCGTGTCCTTCGCGTACTTTGCGGTAAATTTAGTATCACAATTGTTCACACTCACCGCTACAAAACGCGGAATTTTATGTTAAAGTTGGCGCAATATTTTTTAAAGGAGATGTTTAATGACTGAAACCACTGCACCCCCAAAACGCACTGGACTCGTCATCTGGATGATCGTCTCACAATTACTGATGCTTGGCTCGCTGGTATTTTGGCTTCTCATGGCGGGACTGTCCGTCATGGCCTTCGACTCGGGCGTGACGGCAGAAGCGTGGACGTTCGTGCTTCTCGTCTGGGCCTACCCGATTCTCCCGTTGATTCTCGTCATCGCCGCATGGATCGCGTTCGCCAAGCGGAAGAACATGCTGGCCGCCATTCTCTCAGGCCTGACGTTCGCCCCAAT
>QZIJ01000052.1 GCA_003598975.1 Anaerolineaceae bacterium
CAAAACAAGCGGGAGTCCCCATCCAGCAAACGCGAGTCGGCACGATGTTCACGACATTCTTTAGCGAGACCAAGCCCGTCGGCTGGAACACGGTCAAGGCGGCGGACAAAGCGCAGTTCGGGAAATTCTTCCAGAAGATGTTGGAGAACGGAGTCTATCTCGCGCCTTCGCAGTTCGAGGCGGGATTTATTTCGATGATGCACACGGAAGCTATCGTCGAAAAAACTCTTGATGCAGTTACGGAGGCTTTCCGCACATGGTAACGGATGAGAAGATTTACAACGCCGCCCTGATGCGCTACCACTTTGGAAATGCACTGATCTGGCTGGGCGTGTTGACGTGGTTGCCATTCATCGTTTTGCGATTCGCGGGTGAAAAACCATCGCTGTTTTGGTATTTGCTGTTTCATTTGCTTGGCGTGATCGGCGGGTCGCGTTTGCGGGCGTATGCGCGCAGAGAGATGGGAATGACCCTGCCGCAAAAGAGCCGCCTGCAAATGCTTGGCCATGGGCTGGTGTTCGCGGGCATTCTGGTTTGGGCGCCGTATTTTTATATGAAGTTCGTTGCGCAACAACCTGTGGAGGCGATGGATTACCTGCCGTATCATCTCACCGGGGTTTTGAGCGGGATTGGACTTTTAATGTTGAATTATCTGTTCGGTCGGTGGAAAAAATGAGAGCTTGGGATTTGATCATGAGCAACACCTTCAAAACCACTTTTCTATCCCTTATTGAGCACAAGTAATCTGTTCGATTGTGCTTTGTAAACTGGACGAAACCAGCGAAGCGTTCATGCGCTCGGCAATGAATCAGATGAATCTGTCGGCGCGGCATATCACCGAATCTAAAAACTCGCGCGCACGATTGCGGACCTAGGCGGGAGCGACATCATCCAGCAGGCGCATTTGGCAGAGGCGCTGCACGCTGTGTAGTCGTCCGAAGTTGATGGCGGGGCAGATAACAGACCAGAGGTTGCGAATCTATTTCTCCGCCAGATATTGTCTGATCATCAACGCCGCGGTCGCGCCCTCCCCTGCCGCGGAGGCCGCCTGCTTGGTCGAGCCTGCGCGCACGTCGCCCGCCGCGAACAGGCCAGGGATGGAGGTCATCAGCGTTTTGTCGGTCACGACCGAACCCCACTGGTCAACATCCGCCTTGCCTTTCGCCAGGTCGCTGTTGGGCGAGAAGCCAACGAATACGAACACGCCGTCGTATTGCCACTCCTTGTGTTCGCCCGTGGCGCGATCTTCCACGATCACCGAGTCCAGTTTGCCATTCTTCGCGCGCAGTTCTTTCACGGCATGGTTGACCGTCACGGACATATATTCCTTCTCTGCCACCTTTTCCTGCAAAACCTTGCTGGCTTTCACTTCAGGCAGAAACTCGACAATGTCCACGCGGCTGGCGAATTTGGTCAGGAACAAGCCCTCCTCGAATCCGCTGTTGCCGCCACCCACCACCAACACCTTTTTGCCTTTGTAAAATGCACCGTCGCAGGTGGCGCAGAAATGGACGTTCGCGCCGATCAATTCTTCCTCGCCTGGGATTCCCATGCGGCGATAGCGCGCGCCCGTGGCGAGCAAAACCGCCCTCGCTCCATACTCCGACCCGTCGGCGGTTCGCACGCACAGATATTGGCCGTCCTGCTCGATGGAGACCACGTCCTGCGCCTGCAAAATTTCCGCGCCGAACCTCTGCGCCTGACGCGTCAAACGCGACGCGAACTCCGCGCCCGAGACGCCCTCGTCAAAGCCTGGGAAGTTGTCCAGCGTCTGCGTGATGCCCGCCTGACCGCCCAATCCCGCCTTCTCAATGACCAGCGCGTCTAGGCCTTCGCGCGCCAGATAGATGGCAGCGGTCAACCCAGTGGGACCTCCGCCGATGATGATCGCGTCATAAAACGTACGTTTGGCGCGGATCTGCATCCCCAGTTTTTCCGCCAGTTGCGCGTTGGACGGCTCGACCAGTACGCTTCCGTCGGGGAACACAATGGTCGGGATGCTTCTCATGCCCTTGTTGGTCTGTTCGACAAAGGCCATTGCGTCAGAATCCTGGTCAATATCCACGTAATGATAGGGGACGCGCTGTTCGCCGAAGAATTGCTTGGAGCGTTTGCAGTCGGGGCACCAGCCTGTGCCGTAGAGCGTGATGATTTCAGGAGTCAAGCGGGGATCGCTCATGGAGAAATTCCTTTCATTGATTGGCATACAACCTGTCATAGACAGGCTGTATGCTGAGGGAGGAGAAGAGGAGAACCGTACGTTACAGCGCCGCGTACACCAGCGCTACGACTGCGCCAAAGACCATGTGACCGACCAGCCCGCCTATGAATGCCATGAGTCCGCCGCCATTGCCAGTCATCCACATGCCCGGGGCTCGCACCGCGCCGCTTTTGATTCCCGCGTGCATCATGGGGATCATTGCCATCACCACGCCGACGACCAGCCAGTGCACTGCGCCGAAGACCAGCCCGCCCGTCCAGGTTGCCACGCCGATTCCGCTCGACCAGAGGAAGGCGTAAATCAGGGCGAAGAACACGCCCATCATCAGGTGCATCATCCAGCCAAGCGCCTGATTCGGTTTGCCGAACATCGAACCGAGCAGGCTGACAATATCCATTTTCGGCATTCCCATTTTGGGCGCCATCATCAAGATCACGGTGAAGACGATGGTTCCGACAATACCTGCGACAACTGCATTTAGAATGTTCATTTTTGTCTCCTGTTGAATTTGGTTGTATACCCACCTGATATTAATCCGCTGATTTCTCTTACCCGTTTTTAACGGCAAACAAAAACGAAAGCCGTCACCCAATAACAAATTGGATGGCGGCTGTTTAGATGATGCTTCAATCAATGGTAGTCAACCCGGTTCCTCAAGTGGCACTTTGCACAATGCTTTCCAATATCTTATATTCTTCCCTGCAATCTTCGCACATATCCAAATGCTGTTGGATCAACGGCATCAATTGACTGACATCCTCTCCCCGCGCGGCCATTTCGACAAACTGATCGAGAACGGCAAATACCTCATCGCAGGTTAATTCGACCTCCTGTGTGTTGGCGAGCATCGCCATCACTTTTTGCATCTTCTCGGATTTGTCGGCTGGTATTTTATTTTGGGGAGAGGCAGGGCTTTGCTTTTTGAAGGCAAAAAGCCGCTGGATGATTTGCTTGAATTTCATGGTGATTTCCTTCTACGAACGGATATTAATCTCGTCCAATCTCTTACTTGCCAGACTGCTCGAATACGGATAATACTTCCCGCGGCGTCAGTCCTTCTTTTTCCAGGCGTTTTTTGAGCCGCAAGCGGGCGTCATGCATTAATTTATACAAGGTATTCCGATTCGTTCCCAGTCTCTGAGCGGCTTCCTCCAGTGGGAATCCTTCCATGATCGCTGTCATTGCCATGCGTTGTTTCTCGGTCAACTCTTCCATGATGATGCGGTTGACGCGTTTCATCATTTCGGCGCGAGAGACCTGCTCTTCGGGGCTGGCTTGGCTGTCGGGCAGTTCCCGATACGACGCGTCGCCTTCATCGTTCATCTCCATTTCAGGAAGTGGCACTTCCCGCCAGCGAACACGGCGCAATTCTGTCAGCGCGGCGCGCACAGCGATCTTGTGCGCCCAGGTGGTGAACTGACTGCGCCCCTCGAAGGTGTCCAGGTATTCCAGCACGCGCATCAGCGTTTCCTGAACCACTTCCTCGGTCAGCGCTTCAGACTCGGGACTGTTTGGTGCAATCCTGCCAGCAATGGCGTAGGGCAGTCCGCGCAAAATGATGGCGCGCAAATCCTCCAGCGCCTGCGCCTGCTGATCCCCGCCCGCGCGAAGGTCTGCAACCCATTCTTCGTTGGTTCGTTTGTCCATGTTTCGATTATAAGGCAGGGTAAGTGTTTCGGCTTGAATTGTATTCATCCGTTGGGAGCATCAAATGATCCCCTCCCTCACCGCCTCCCAAATGACCGAAGTAGACCGCGCCATAATCGAAGACTATCACATCGAATTGATCCAGATGATGGAATTGCGAATTGGAAATGGAATCAACAGCCGCGTGTTCTCATGCGGCTGGTTTTTGTTCTGACGAATAACCTGCGGCGCTCTTGGACGCGGGGGTGGCTTTCACGTGGTTTGTGATGCTGCCCACTGCCATTCCCTTCCTGGCGAATTTCGTTTTCCGCCTCACCTGACTGGGTGAGGTGATAGAATACCCCATGTAGTGATGTAATTCACGAGAACTTGCTGTATCATCAAAACGGATTGAAGATAAACCACTCCGATCCCCTTCTGCCTGTCGCCGCAAGCCACGGCAGGGGGGACGACTCTCCCAAAGAGTAAGGGTCTTCCTGGAAACGGGAAGGCCTCCCGAAGTCCCGTTTGCTGCGGGACGGACTTGGAAAGGAGCCCGAGGCTATGCTGCATTCTGTCAACTCGCCTGGCGCTCTCGCGGCGAGTTTTGCTTTCCCGAGAGATCTCGAACCTGGAGTGACGCTGGTCACTGGACCGCGCGGCGCGGGCAAATCCCTGTGGTGCATGGGATTTGCCAAACACGCGCGCGTTCTTGGTTTGGATGTGCGCGGGTTGGCCTCTCCCGCCGTGATGGACGGGGATCAGAAGATCGGCATCGATCTGCTGGACCTCGCCAGCGGGGAACGCCGTCGTCTGGCATATCGCAGGGGCGAGACGGGGGGCGACCTCGCCATGACCGATTGGCAGATGGTGGCAGAGACATTGAAGTGGGGAAATGCATTGCTCGAACGCGTCAAATCTTGCAACCTTTTCATTCTGGACGAACTCGGCCCGCTCGAATTCCAGAACGGAGTCGGTCTGACGGCTGGCCTTCGTTTCGTGGACGAACACCGCACCCTGCCTTCCTTTGTGGTGGTTCGCCCCTCCCTGCTCGACGCGGCCCGTCAGCGCTGGCCGTGGTCCATCCTCCTTGAACTCAGCGCAGATCCCTCCGCATGAATTCACCCTTCATCCTTCCATGATCCGCGTCCGCAATCTCAACGTTTCCTACGGGACCACTCTTGCCTTGCAAAACGTCTCCTTCGATGTGAGGGCGGGCGAATGCCTGGTTATCACGGGACTCTCGGGTTGCGGCAAGTCCACGCTGGCGCGCGTGCTGATGGGTATCATCCCCAACGCCATCTCCGCCAAAGTGGACGGTTCCGTGACGGTGGCGGATATGGATGTGCTCCACAGCCAAACCGCGGATGTAGCCAGGCGCGTTGGCGCGGTTTTCCAGAATCCACGTTCGCATCTCTTCCACCTGCGCGTGGATGATGAGATCGCCTTCGGCCCGCGCAACCTCGGACTGCCCGAAGTGGAAATCGCGTCCCGCGTCAACTGGGCATTGGAAGCGGTCGGCCTCTCCGACCTGCGCACCCACAAACCTGCCGCGCTCTCAGGCGGACAGATCCAGCGCGTGGCCATCGCCGCCGCCCTCGCCATGCGTCCCGACGTGCTCGTGCTGGACGAACCCACCGCCTCACTCGATGTCTCTGGCACGCAAAGTATTGTCCACGCGCTGGAAAATCTTAAAAAAGAATTCGGCCTGACGATCATCCTCATCGAGCATCGTCTCGCCGAAGTGCGCCGCATCGCGGACAACGTGCTTGTCCTCCATGAAGGCCAAACCGTCGCACACGGCGGCTTCGAGAAGATACTCAGTGACCACGACTTCTTGCGCGCGTACGGCCTGCGCCGCCCCACGATGGAGTCGCTCAGCAACTGGTCGAGCCTGCTCACACCCAACGGCCATCATCCCGAGGACGTTCGACCATTGCTCGACATGCAAAGCCTGAGCGCGGGCTATGACGGTCATGCCATCATCCGCGACATCAATCTTCAAATTTTCCCCGGCGAGTTCATGGCGCTGGTTGGTGACAATGGCACGGGCAAGTCCACGCTGGCGCTGGCGGCCGCGGGTTTGCTCAAACCACTGACGGGAAAAATACTCGTGCGCGGCACCTCCAACCCGCGCCCTGGCCTCGACATTGCCCTGCTTTTCCAAAATCCCGCCGACCAACTCTTCACCGATTCCGTGGATGAAGAAATTTCGTTCGGCCCGTGCAACTACAAAAACTTCCAGCCCGACATTCACGAACAAACCCTTGCCAGCGCCGACCTCCAGCATCTGCGCGCCCGCCGTCCGTTCTCGCTTTCCATTGGCCAGCAACAGCGCACTGCCCTCGCCTCATGCCTCGCCCTGCGTCCCGCGCTCGTCATCCTTGACGAACCCACCCTTGGGCAGGACTGGCGCCACCTGCAACAACTCATGGATTACCTGACTCACCTCAACCAGCAGGGAACGGCCATCCTGCTCATCACCCACGATTACAAACTGGTGCATCGCTATGCGCGCCGCGTTGTTCTGATGGACGAAGGCCGCCTCATTCTCGACGGGAAAATTGATCCCGCTTCGATGAACCGTGTCCACGCTGAGGAAACCCTCCATGCCGCATCCTGACGCCCTGCGCTGGGATGAACGCTACTCGCGCGAAACCGAGCGTTTCGCCCTGCGCGCCCCGCGCCATTTGCTGACCTCCCATCTGGACCTGTTGCCCCCAAACGGACTCATCCTCGACGCGGCCTGCGGCACCACCTCCACGGGACGTTATCTCGCCGCACATGGGTGGCGGGTAATCGCCCTCGACGTGTCAAACGCGGCTTTGCGCCTCGCCCGCCAAAAAGTTAAGAAAGATGCGAGTCCCGTCTCGTTCGCGGTCATGGACATGGTCAATCCGTGGTTGCCCGAATCTCATTTCGACGTCATCCTGAATTTTTATTTTCTGTCGCGCCCGATCATCCCCACCTATCGTCAGGCGCTCAAACCTGGCGGACTGCTGTTCTTTGAAACATATTTGCGCGAGCCTCATGCCAATGCCGAGCGTTATCTGGAATCGCAGGAACTGCGGCGCTTTTTCGATGACTGGGATATTCTCCATTACATCGAAGTTGAGCGGCTGGTGCGCGCTCGCAGTGGTTATGAAGAGTCGCGCTGGACGGCGCAGTTGATCGCTCGCAAGCCAAAATGATTTTTATGCCTTCCGTCATTGTGAGCGGAGCGAAGTAATCCCCTCGATTTGTGGATTGCTTCCCGAAGGTCGCAATGACGACAAAAAAGGAGAACCATGAAATTTTCGACCCGTGAACTTGTAAACCTGGCCGTTTTCGGCGCCTTGTGGGGGCTGGTGGAGATCAGTCTCGGCTCCGTGCTGCACGCCATCAACCTACCGCTGACGGGACTCTCGCTTTCGGTCATCGGTGTGATGGTGGCCTCGATTGGCCGCCTGTTTGTTCCGCGCCGCGGCTCGACGCTTTTCATCGGCGTGATCGCCATGGTGCTGAAATTGTTCAGCATCGGCAACATTCTGATTGGTCCGATGGTCGGCATCCTCGCCGAGGCCATCCTCGCCGAATTGATCCTTGACGCATTCCAAAAGCCTTCGCTGGCTGCTTTCATTTCTGCCTGTGCGGGTTCGGCGCTATGGGTCATTGTCCAGCCGTTCGTGACGGGCATCCTGCTCTTCGGACGCAATCTCCTCGTGGTCTGGTTCGATATGCTCGATTCGGGCAGTCGCCTGTTTGGAATACCCTCGCAAGCCGCGTGGGGAATTGTGCTGGCGCTGGTCGCGCTTCATCTGGTGATCGGCGGTATCGGCGGCTGGCTGGCCTGGAAATTGGGTAATGTTTTGAAAATTCGATTGGGCGGGAATGCTCCCGAATCGGTTGGATAAAATTTCTCTCTCAGGAGATTCACCATGAAACGCTTTTTGCTGTTCGCTCTCGTCTTTGCGCTGACCCTGGCGGCTTGCGTTCCCAAAGCAGAATCCCCCGCAGGGGACGCACTGAAAGTCTCGGATGGGACCGTCTCGAAGATCTACACCGTCGCTGACCTGCAAACCCTCGGCGCGACCGAGGCTAGTTTCAATGGTGTGACCTACGTCGGCGTGACGTTGACCGTCCTGCTTCAGGACGCGGGCATTGATTCCACAAACCTGACCGCCGTCAAAGCGGTTGCGAGCGACGGTTTCACTGTCAACTACGATGCATCTCTCTATGCCAAAGAAGATACCATCGTCGCTTATGCCACTGTGGACAGCGCGATGAGCGCGGACGATGGCATTTTTCGCATGGTGTTGCCTGACCAGGAAGGCAAGTTGAATCCGCGCCAATTGGTGGAGATTATCGCCATCCCGTAGGAAAGAAAACGCAATGCTTAAGCAGGCTCAGTCCACTCTTGCAACTCTTGAAAAACCAAAGCCGCTCCTGGGAAGTCTTGGCCGCCTGGTCATCTTCCTGTGGGCGCTGGGCATGGTGTTGATTCCGCCAGTAGAACGCGGCACGGTTCCCGCTCTGATCACGCTGACAGCGCTGGGAGCGCTGTATCCCTTCGCCCTGCGTCGGTTGGCGCGGCCGCGCTGGCTGTTGATCCTCACCAGCCTGTTTTTGGTGAACCTGTTTTTCGGCATCCCCGAAGAGGGGACCGATCTGCTGGTGTTGAGCCTGCCTCTTTCTTCCGTCGCCATCTTCAACGGACTGCAAATGGTTCTGCGTGCCATCGTCATCCTCGCCGCCGTGGACGGACTCTCCGCCTCGGTCGACATTACCGAGGTGGCGGGTCTGCTCGAACGCGGCGGGTTGCGCGGGCTGGGATTCTCCATCGGCGTGGCGACCAATCTCCTGCCCGACCTGCGTCAGTCCAGCACAAACGCCTGGCACAGCCTGCGCATGCGCGGCGGACTGCGCGCCAATTGGTTGCGCGGCATTCAATTGTTGGTGCTGACCGTCCTGACGAATGCGTTGCGTCACACCGAGGAGATCGTTCTTGCCGCGGAGGTGCGTGCCTTCCGTCCCGAGTTGAGCCGCAAGGTCTCGCTCCGCATCGGGTCGCTGGATGGGTGGGTGGCCGCGGCTTGCGTTGTCTCGTTGGTGCTGGTCGTAGTACTTGTTTAGCCAAAGAGACATAGAATCACAGGGAATTTAATTTTACTTCTTCCCGTCTTCGCGACATTATCCGTTTACGCGGGCCGCGAGTCCAATTAACCTGCCATTTACAAGAGTTTTTCAAGGTCAGTTGCAAGCCATGTTATGATGGTTTTTTGACTGGCCTGATTTTTTTGGAGATACCATGACATTCGCCGCTCGCACATCACACCTCAAACCTGAAGGCGCGTACCAGGTCCTGGCGCGCGCCACGCAACTGGAAGCCGCTGGACGCGAGATCATCCACCTCGAGATCGGCCAGCCCGATTACGCCACGTTCGAGAACGTCAGCGAGGCGGGGATTCAGGCCATACGTTCAGGCAAGACGCGCTACACGCCACCCGCGGGCATCACTTCCCTGAGGGAGGCAATCGCCGAAGAAAGCGGACGCCGCCGCGGGGTCAGGTTCGAAGCGGACGAAGTTGTCGTCAGTCCGGGCGGAAAGCCGAATCTATTTTTCCCGACGCTGGCGTTGATCGAGCCGGGGGATGAGGTCATCTATCCCGACCCAGGTTTCCCCACCTATGAGGCGATGATTAAGGTCGCGGGCGGAATTCCCGTGGCCGTTCCATTGTTGGAGCAAAACGGTTTTTCGTTCGACCTCGCCATGTTCGACAGACTTATCACCGAACGGACGAAACTGATCATCCTCAATTCGCCCAGCAATCCGACGGGCGGAGTCATCCCCCCTGCTGACCTGGAGCAGATCGCCGCACAGGCGGAAAAATACGACTGCTGGGTGATGTCCGATGAAATTTACGCACGCATCATTTACGATGGACTGACTGCGCTTTCGATTGCCGCGTTGCCTGGGATGAAAAAACGCACCATCATCGTGGACGGGTTCTCGAAAACCTATTCGATGACGGGCTGGCGATTGGGCTACGGAATCATGCCGCGCGAACTCGCGGCTCGCGTGGATCTGTTGCTGACTCATTCCATCGGTTCGACCGCACACTTCACGCAGTTCGCGGGTCTCGAGGCTGTGACCGGTCCGCAGGAAATGGTGGATTTGATGGTGGCCGAGTACCAGCGCCGCCGCGATGTTATCGTGAACGGGTTAAATGCCATCCCTGGTTTCTCGTGCCAAAAACCGCAGGGCGCGTTCTACGTTTTCCCGAACATCACGGGCACGGGCATGAGTTCCACCGACCTCGCCAATCTGATTCTGGAAAAGGCGGGTGTGGCGCTGTTGCCTGGTTCCTCGTTTGGAAGTTACGGCGAGGGCTATCTGCGTTTGTCGTATGCCAACTCCATCGAGAACATCCAGCGCGGGTTGGAGAAAATTAACGCTGTGGTGAGTAGGCACATGACGCGATAATGCCATGAAAAAATGAGTGGAAGGCTCGTTGTCGAATTGTCCGCGTTACGAGAATCCATATTCCCAAACCGACTTCAACGCCGATGAAATCAAAATCAGCGACGGCGAACACGAACTCATCATCAAACCCGTGGATTGGAACTCGGCCAAGGCGGCGGATAAAGATCAGTTCGGGAAATTTTTCCAGAAGAGGCTGGAGAACGGGGTTTAGCTTGTGCCTTCGCAGTTCGAGGGCAGAAGATTTAAATTTCCGCCCGAAAGTATGGCCGCCTATGGAAGCAAGGTGTTTGTTGGAATGGGAAGGGTGGATGTGGGAGCAGGGGTGGGGACAATAGGCGTGATGCGGAATGTCTGAATGACCTGGTCGAAGGTGGGCAGGTGCATATAGAGCTCGTTGAAAGCGGTTGCAAAGCCCATGTAGTATAAATCTTTGCCCACCCGCACGACATAAATAGCCAGCCCTGCATTCACCCCGTTCACAGTGATGTCGAAGATCAAGCGGCGGGCGGGATACTCTTCGAGCGTGAACACGAATTCATCCCGTTCCAACAGGCGTCCCATTCGCATCAGTGCGCCAAATTCAGTGTCAATCATCTCGTCAAGATCGCTCGCAAAGGCCGGGCGCATCGAGGCTTCGAAACTGGTGAAGATCATATAAGGGCTGGGAGTGGGGTCCCACAGCGCCATGATCCCCTGTGCGTTTTCAATATCATACACTGGCGTGGATGCCTGTTTTTGTTTTTCGGTCTGCGGTTGGAAGGACGATGGTAGCCAGATTTCCAGCCCGGGCACGGCGTCTGCTTTGAACCGTTTCCAGCCATCAGGCACCAGCGAACGGTAGGTAATCGGAGTGGGTGAGGGGGTTGGGGCCAGCGTCTCGGTTGGCAGATGCGTAAACGTGGACAGGGGCGTTACATCGAGGATCGGCAGGGCGGGCGACTGATAGGCCGCGACCACCATTGAATTCAGCCACCAAAAACCACCCACAATAATGCAACAGACGAGCAGTAACATGCCTCCCAGCACCGTCCATTGGGGGAGGGTCATGCCCAAAATGCGTTTCGCGCGTGTTCTGCTCATATCAGTCTCCTTGCCTATTCTACTTCGTTTTATTAATTTTTGATACTCTCGCAGGTAAAAGGTAAAATGGACAGGGAACAGGTAAAATTCCCGTTATGGATATTCTTTCCGCTTCCTTTTTCGATATCGGTCCGCTCCAACAAATAGAACGTGCCTGCTTCGATGAAGACCGCTGGCCCATCCTCGATCTGATGGCGGTGCTGACCTTCCCTGATGTTGTCCGTCTCAAAGCGGTTGTGGATGGGCGCATGGTCGGATTCATCGCAGGCGACCAACGCGAGTCGAAGGGTCTTTCGTGGATCGCCACCATTGCCGTCCTGCCGAAATTCCGCCAGCAGGGAATCGGACGCGCCCTGCTCGAAGCCTGTGAAGCCAGACTGACGACACCGCGTGTGCGTCTCTGTGTCCGCACCGATAATGTCTCTGCCATTCGACTCTACGAGCAGGCAGGTTACCAGCGCGTGGATATGTGGCATCGCTATTACAAAGACCGCGCCGACGCGTTGGTGATGGAAAAGGTGAAGCCGTGATAGAAACCAGGTTTCCGCTGAATGTGGGGAAACCTGGTTTCTGCCGTATAATCGCTCCATGCTTGAAAAACTTCCCCCGCCCGTTTGGGTGGACACAAGCCCCGCTCTCGAATCCCTCGTCAACGACCTGTCGCATCAGCCGCGCATCGCAGTGGATACCGAGTCCAATTCCCTGCACGCCTATCGCGAGCAGGTCTGCTTGATTCAGTTTTCCACGCCTGAAAACGATTACCTGGTTGACCCGTTTGCGCTGGCCGATCTCAATGCGTTCGCGCCCATCTTCGCCAATCCGCGCATCGAAAAAATCTTTCACGCCGCGGAATATGACCTGATCTGCCTTCACCGCGATTTCGGATTTGCCTTCGCCAGCATCTTTGATACGATGCAGGCCGAACGGATTTTGGGATATGAAAAAGTCGGATTGGATTCCGCGCTCGAAAAGTATTTCAACGTGAAGGTGAACAAACGCTTCCAAAAAGCGGACTGGGGTGCGCGTCCGCTCACGCGGGACCTTCTGGAGTATGCCCGTTTCGATACGCATTACCTCATCCCATTGCGCGACCTGCTCCAAACGGAGCTCAAAGCGAAGGGACGCTGGTCTTTGGCTCGCGAAGATTTCCTCCGCGCCTGCCGTGTCAATGGCGAAGCGGATGTCTCTGCCGAACCGTGGGAACGGTATGCCAGCCGCCGCGACCTGAATTTGCGCGAATTGACCATTCTGCGCGAACTGACGAATGTCCGCGAAGAGATCGCGGCCAGGCTGGACCGTCCGCCGTTCAAGGTCGTCACGGACGACAAATTATTTGCCATCGCGCGCGCAGTCCCGAAGACAAAAAAGGAACTGGCTCATCTGGGACTGAGCGAAAAGCAATGGGGACGCTGGGGCGTGGAGATTCTTTCCGCAGTGGGGAGGGGGGTGGAGGCTCCGCTTGTGAAACGGAAGCCCGCCCAGCGTACGGAAGATGCGGTCCTTCGTCGGCTGGATGCGCTCAAGGAGTGGCGGAAAAAAGTCGCCGCGCAAATGGGCGTCGAGTCGGACATCGTCCTGCCGCGTCCGTTCCTTTTTTCATTGGCTGAGCGCGGCGCGGGCGAGATGAGATCCATCCTGGCAAGTTCACCCACGCGGCTGGAACAATATGGTGAGCAGATTCTTAAAGTTTTAGGAGGCTGAAATGCGGATATCCTTTCATGGCGCGGCCCAAACAGTGACGGGCTCGCAACATTTGATAGAAATCAATGGCTCGCGCCTTTTATTGGAATGCGGCCTGTATCAGGGCAGGCGCGCCGAGGCCTTTGTGCGCAATCGAAGTTTCAAATATGACCCGCGTTCGGTGGACGCGATGATCCTTTCGCATTCGCACATTGACCACTGCGGCAACCTGCCGAATCTGGTGAAGCAAGGATTCAACGGACCGATCTACCTGACCAAACCCGCCGCGGAACTGACCGATGTGATGTTGCGCGATTCGGGACACATCCAGGAATCGGACGCGGAGTACCTTAACAAAAAACGCCGGGCGCGTAGCGAACCATTGATCGAGCCGCTTTACACGCAACGAGACGCCGAGCAGGTTTCGGATCAATTCGCGGCGAAAAATTATGGCGAGGTGTTCGAGCCTGCGCCCGGTGTGAAGGCGCGCTTTGTGGAGGCAGGACACATCCTCGGCTCGGCGGCAATCTCTCTCGAACTGGAAGAGAAGGGACGCAAGGTGCGTTTTTGGTTTTCAGGCGACATCGGGCGTTTCCAACTTCCGCTGTTGCGCGACCCGATCCTGCCTGATGAGACGGACTTCCTGCTGATGGAATCCACCTACGGCGACAAACCTCATCGCGGACCTCAACTGGCTTACGAGGAATTCCGTGAAGTGATCAAGCGGACGCAGGAGCGCGGCGGCAAGATCATCATCCCTGCCTTCGCGGTGGGGCGCACACAGGAATTAGTCTACTGGCTGAACATGATGATGCACGAGGACGGCGTCAAGATGATGCCCGTCTATGTAGACAGCCCGCTGGCAGTGAATGCCTCCGATATATTCAAACGCTTCTCGGACACATTCGACGAGGAGACACGCCAGTTCGTGCGCGAGAACCGTCATCCTGCGCTGGATTTCGAGCGGTTGACCTATATCCGTTCTGTGGATGAGTCGAAGGCGCTGAACGAACGCCGCGAGCCGATGGTCATCATCTCCGCTTCGGGCATGGCCGAGACAGGGCGCATTTTGCATCATTTGAAGAACAATATCGAAGACCCGAAGAACACCATCTGCATTGTCTCGTGGCAGGCGCCCGATACGCTGGGGCGCCGCCTGGCGGAACGGCAGAAGCAGGTGCGGATTTTCGGGGATGTCTATAATGTCCGCGCAGAAGTATCCACGATCGGCGGACTCTCGGGCCACGCGGGACAGGACTTGTTGATGCAGTACGCGCTGGCTGGCAATGGAAAGAAACGCAAAGTTTTCCTCGTCCACGGGGAGGAGAGATCGGCTTTGATCCTCCAGAGCAAATTGAGGGATGTCGGTGTGCGTCAGGTGGAATATCCTGAAATGCATACCAGCGCGGAGTTGTAAATTTTTCGGTTATAATCTGCGCCGCTCAACCTGGAACCTGAAACAAGGAACCCGGAATTGAATATGGAGAGGTGCCAGAGTGGTTGAATGGGACGGTCTCGAAAACCGTTGTAGGCTCCGGTCTACCGAGGGTTCGAATCCCTCCCTCTCCGCTGAAAAGCCTGACCGATTGGTTGGGCTTTTTTGTCAACGAGTCCCAATGGTTTTCTCAAAGTCAGGAAAGCTTTGCACCTCAGGCGCAATTAACCGCGAAGTTTTACGAGGTTTTCTTTGCGCTCTCACCTGCACTTGCGTGCGGTGCAAGTGTTGCGGGCTTGGCGGTTCAAAAGGTTTGCCAGACATTAATTTGAGAAAGCCATACAACGAGCCAATTTGCCGTTGACAGTTCCCCGTGCCTGCCAGTATAATCCATCCGCTTCTGCCCTGGCAGTAGGATTCGCCGGGGCGGAACCGTGATACCGGCTTCCCCTCGGCCAGGCGCAGGATGCAGGTCCACCCGCAGGGACCGAGGCGAAGTGAATCCGTGGAGAAAAAGATGAAATATGCAATCGTGGAAAGCGGCGGTAAGCAATACAAGGCCGTCGAAGGCGAGACCATCGCTGTGGATCGCCTGCCAGTGGACGCTGGCGATGAAGTGAAACTGGAGCATGTCCTGCTTTTGGCGGACGGTGATCAGTTTTCGGTTGGGACTCCGTTCGTGAACGGGATCGAGGCGCTGGCCTCCGTGGTGGAGCATTTCCGCGGGGACAAGGTGCTGGCCTTCCGTTATAGCCCGAAGAAACGCATCCGCGTCCATCGCGGACATCGGCAGGAGTACACGCGTCTGATGATCGAGTCGATCGGCAAGACGGGCGAGACGAAGAAGAAGGCCAGGGCGGAGAAAAAACCTGTTGAGACGCGCACAGCCGAAGTCCAGATAGAAGCGGACGACCTCGTCAAGATCGAGGGCATTGGTCCGAAAGTCGCAGAGGCGTTGAAGGTGGCGGGAATCGTCACGTTCGCGCAGTTGGCTGAGTCCAGCGTGGAAGACATCCAGAAGATCATGACCGAGGCCGGTCTGAAGATGATGAATCCCGAGGGCTGGATCGAACAGGCGAAACTGGCGGCCAAGGGTGATTGGAAGGGTTTTGAGAAGTTGCAGGAGAAACTGGTGGCTGGACGGAAGGCCGCCCCTGCCAAGAAACCTGCTGAGAAGAAACCCGCGGCCAAGCCTGCGAAGAAGAAATAAGTGAGGTAGCAATGGCACATAAAAAAGGCGGCGGTTCGAGCCGCAACGGACGAGACAGCAATTCCCAGCGTTTGGGCGTGAAGCGCTACGCGGGCCAGTTCGTGCTTTCAGGCAATATTCTGGTTCGCCAGCGCGGGACGCGCATCAAGCCGGGCCTGAACGTGATGGTGGGCAAGGATGATACCCTATTCGCCATCGCGGACGGTATAGTGATGTATGACATTGTGCAGGGACGCAAGCGCGTGAACATCGTCCCGCAGGCGGCAGAGTAACCATGAAGGAGAAAATCCATCCCACTTACTATCCCGATGCGAAGGTTTCCTGCGCTTCGTGTGGCACGACCTGGACGACTGGCTCGACCCGCAAGGAATTGCGCGTGGACATCTGCTCGAACTGCCATCCGTTCTTCACGGGTGAGCAGGCGCGCTTGCTGGATATCGAAGGTCAGGTAGACCGCTTCTATAAGAAGGTGAAGGCCGCGCAGACCCATGTGGAAGAGAAGAAGGCGCGCGAGGCCGCGAAGTTGGAACGTCCCATTTCCGAGTTGGAATTGAGTGACCGCGCCACGAACGCGTTGATCAAGATCGGCATCAAGAACGTGCCGCAGTTCCTAGCGAAATTGGCCGGGGGCGAGGAAGCCATGCTGGCGATTGAAGGCTTTGGCCGCAAACCGCTGGTGGACGCCAAGAAGAAACTCAAGGCGCTCGGCTTTGAACTTCCCGAAGTTAAAACTGCCGAGGCCGCATAGTTTGGTCTTGCAGATAATGTAATCTCGTGTAAACTTAACGGGCAGATGCGGAAGCGTCTGCCCGTTTGAATTTTATACCCCCACCGCCCTGCGGGCACCTCCCCCATTTTCGGAAAAAATGGGGGAGGCAGGGAGGGGGTTGGTTCGAGGAGATTTTATGCGCCACACTCACGGTTCGGTGGAAGTGATCTGCGGTTCGATGTTCAGCGGCAAAACGGACGAGTTGATTCGCCGTCTCGTGCGCGCCACGATTGCGAAGCAGAAGGTACAGGTCTTCAAACCCGCCATCGACGTGCGCTACGCGGTCGAGAAGGTGACTTCCCACGCGGGAGCGAACTACGACGCGATTCCTGTCGAGAAGGCCGCGGACATCCGCACGAAATTGGATGCGGACACGACCGTCGTCGCGATCGACGAGGCGCAATTCATGGACGCGGAGGTCGTGTCCATCGCGCGTGAACTCGCGGACAAGGGCATCCGCGTCCTCGTGGCGGGACTCGACCAGGACTTCCGCGGTGAGCCATTCGGACCGATGCCCGCGCTCATGTCATTGGCGGAGCATGTGGAGAAACTCCATGCCATTTGCATGGTCTGCGGCGACGAGGCCTCGCGCACGCAGAGACTGGTCAACGGCAAGCCCGCTTGCTACGATGATCCCGTCGTTATCGTCGGCGCGTCCGAGATGTATGAGGCGCGCTGCCGAAGGCATCACGAGGTTCCGCGATAATTTTTGAGGAGGTTTCTATGTCAAAGGATATTATTTGTAATGAATGTAATGAAGTGATGAAAATGGGATTTATCCCTGATTTTGCTCATAAGGCTATTGTGCGGTTGGCCTGGGTCGAAGGAAAGCCAGCGAAAAGTTTTTGGGGCACTGTAAAGGATGATTTCCAAGATAGAGAGAATTATTTTATTACTGCGTATCGCTGCGAGCGATGTGGCGCTATAAAATTATTTACTGAATCTGACCAACCAGCATTCACTTACTAACTGTGAGTTCTTATGCAAAACTACCAAGATTTCCTCGCCGAAACTCTGATTAACCCCGAAACCCTCCAAAATCGCGTCCGCGAATTGGGTGCGGAGATCAGCCGCGATTATGCCGATACGAATGGCAACCTGCTCCTCATCTGCATCCTGCGCGGCGGCGTGCCCTTCCTCGTGGACTTGATGCGCCACATCACCGTTCCGCACGCGCTCGACTTCATGGCGATCTCATCCTACGGCGCGGGGGCGCGCGAGAGCACGGGCAACGTCCGCGTGACGATGGACTTGATGACCAACATCCACGACAAGCACGTCCTGCTCGTGGAAGACATCATTGACAGCGGTCACACCATCGCCTCGGTGCTCGAACTGCTCGAAACGCGCCAGCCGAAGAGTCTCAAGGTTTGCGCGTTGCTCGACAAGGCCGAACGCCGCGAGGCCGTCGTCCCCGTCCATTATTGCGGCTTCGTCATCCCTAACAAATTCGTCTTCGGTTACGGCCTCGACCTCGACGAGTTCTATCGCAACCTGCCGTTCATCGGCGTCGTTGACCTGAGCAAATACAAACCCGAGTAAATGCGATGACGGATCAGGGCGGAACCTCGAATCAAAATTATGCTGGACGCTGGATCGCTCGCGTCCGCGGACAGATCGTCGCGCAGGGTGGCACTCCCGAACAAGCCCGCCGCGCCGCGCAGGCCAGCCGTCCGAAGGAATCGCCCGAAATCGTTTACATGCCTCCGACCACTCCCTTCACGTTTTCCCCTCTTCTGGACAAAGTCCGCGCGGCGTTGCCCGACGTGGAAATTTACCTCGTTGGCGGCGCGGTGCGGGACGCCATGCTGGGCCGCCTCTCTCTGGACCTCGACCTGGTCGCGGCCTCCGATGGAATCAAACTCGCCCGACGCGTCGCCAACGCCCTCGGCGCGGACGTCTTTCCCCTCGACGACGCGCGCGACACAGGCCGCGTCATCGTGACCGAATCTGACGGCTCGCGCGAAAAAATAGACATCGCCACCTACCGCGGAGACTCGCTCGAAGAAGACCTCCGCAACCGCGATTTCACCATCAACGCCATGGCCGTGGACTTGCGGACGATGTCCCTGCTCGACCCGCTCTCTGGCGCGGCGGACCTGCGCGCCAAAAAACTGCGCGCCTGCTCCGACGCATCCCTAAGCGATGACCCCATCCGCGTCCTGCGGGGGATTCGTCTCGCGGCCGCGCTGGGATTCCAGATCGAACCGTCCACGCGGAAAATGATGAAGTCCGCCGCGCCGCTCCTCGGTCAGGTTTCGAGCGAACGCGTCCGAGACGAGTTGTTCCGCATCCTCGAAGGGAGGCGGGCCGCGGCCTCCGTCCGCGCGTTGGACATGTTGGGAGTCCTGCATCACATCCTGCCCGAACTCGAAGCGATGAAGGGAGTCGCACAACCCAAGCCGCACAGCCACGATGTGTGGGAACACACCCTGCAGGTTCTCTCCGAGTTGGATGAAATCCTCGCCGCGCTCGCGCCTGGCTACCAGGCCGAACAGACGGGTGACCTGTTTACGGGTTTGCTGGTGATGCGCCTCGGACGTTACCGCGAGCAGTACGCGGAACACTTCTCGAAATTGCTGAACACTGACCGCTCCGTGCGCGGACTTTTGTTTTTCACCGCGCTGTATCACGATGTCGCCAAGCCGCACTCGATGACCAAAGACGAAAATGGACGCATCCGTTTTTGGGGGCATGACGAAAAAGGCGCGGAGATGGCCGCCGAGCGCGCCCGCTCCCTTTCGTTGAGCAACGATGAAATTGCGCGCATAACGGCGGTCATCAAGAACCACATGCGGATTCACTTCCACACCAGCCGCAAGGACGGTGAAGGCAAGGATCCCTCGCGCCGCGCCATCTATCGCTTTTTTCGCGATAGCGGCGAAGCGGGGCTGGACCTCATCCTGCTTGCGCTGGCCGACCTGCGTGCCACGCACGGTAATAATCTCAAACAGGAGACGTGGACAGCCGCGCTGGATGTCTGCCGCATCTTCCTCGAAAATTACTGGGAGCGTCCCGAAGAAATCATCTCCCCGCCGAAACTTCTGGATGGCAACGATGTGATGCGCGAACTGAATCTCGCGCCAGGACCGCGCGTGGGCGAAGTGCTCGAAGCCATCCGCGAGGGGCAGGCCACGGGCAAGGTGTCCACACGGGAGGAAGCGGTGGCATTTGGGAAGAAGTGGTTGGAAGAGAACGTCAAAAGTAAAAATACACCGTCCTGAGCGGAGGGACATGTTCTTTGTCCCGCAGTCGAAGGACGGGTAACTTGAGCACGCGTTGTTCCGTGTACTTACTTGCCCTTCGACTGCGGGAGTACCCTCCGCTCAGAGCAGTGATTTGGAGATAACAAATGAACATCGTTTACTTCGATCTCGAAACGCAGAAAACCTTTGATGAAGTTGGTGGACGAAACCATATTGCCGATCTAAAACTTGCTTGCGGCGTCACCTGGTCAACGGAGCGGAACGATTTTGCAGTTTACTGGGAAAAAGACGCGGCCGCGTTGGTGGCGGAACTCAAAGCCGCGGACCGCGTCATCGGTTTCAACATCGTCACCTTCGATTACGAAGTACTCAAACCCTACGCGCCGACAGAAAACTTTCGCGCCTTTCGCACCACCGACATGCTGGCCGATATTTTCCGCGCGCTCGGTTTTCGTCTCAGCCTCGATTCGCTCGCCAAGGCCTGTCTCGGTGCGACCAAAACCGCCGACGGCCTGCAGAGCGTGGCATGGTTCCGCGCGGGCGAACTCGACAAGGTGGCCGAATACTGCAAAGCCGACGTGGACATCACCCGCCGCGTCTATGAGTTTGGGCGCGACAACGGCTTTGTCCACTACTATTCCAAACTCGGAAGCAAATTGAAAGTGCAGGTAAATTGGAAATGATCACATTCAAATACCAAGACACAACCCTTGCCTATGAACGACTCGGACGCGGCGCGCCGCTCGTTCTCATTCACGGATTTCCGCTTGACCATTCCATCTGGGACGAAGTGACACCGCTTCTTTCCTCGACGTTTGACCTGATCCTGCCCGATCTGCGTGGATTTGGCGAAAGCGTCTCCTCCGCCCCCGCGTGGACGATGCGCGACCTCGCCGACGACCTTGCCGCCCTGCTCGATCACCTCGGACTCGAATCTGCTTTCCTCGCGGGGCACTCGATGGGCGGATATGTCACACTGGCTTTCGCGGACGCGTATCCCCAGCGCGTGCGCGGACTGGCGCTCGTCTCCTCCCAGGCCGCGGCGGACGCGCCCGAGAAACGCTCAGCGCGCCATGCCCAAGCCAGGCAAATTGCAGAAGATGGCATCGGCGAGATGGTCGCTGCGATGACCGAAAAACTTTCCACGGATGAGCGCGTGCGGAAATTCGTCCACGAGTTGATGAGAAAACAAAAACCCGCTGGTTATATTGGCTCGCTCAAAGCCATGGCCGAACGCGCGGATACGCTGTCCGTGTTGGAGAAAAACTTATTCCCCGTGCTGGTCGTCCACGGAGGGGCTGATGGGTTGATACCGTTTCAGAGGGAAATACAGGCCAAAGTCCCGCGGGCGCGAGTGACGGAGATCGCGGGGGCGGGGCACATGCCCATGATGGAGTCCCCGCGCGAGGTGGCTGAAGCGTTGAGAGGTCTAAAGTAAGGCGGGATGCCATTTGTCCCACAAAACAGACCGCCGAAAGGCGGTCTGTTTTTTAGGTTGCGCTTTTGAGCGGGCGGGTGGGGATGGTCGCGGCGGCGGGGATCCAGGTGTTGGCAAGTTT
The DNA here is from genome assembly GCA_003598975.1 of Anaerolineaceae bacterium. Taxonomy (GTDB): domain Bacteria; phylum Chloroflexota; class Anaerolineae; order Anaerolineales; family Villigracilaceae; genus Denitrolinea. Next base: position 21,250 of record QZIJ01000052.1, read on the forward strand.
TTCGGGGGACATCACCAGTCGCCCAGTCCGTTTGATGAGGCGGTTGAGGTGCGCGGCCAGCACGTCGGATGGGACAGGCTTGACGAGGTAGTCATCCGCCCCACTGTCCAGCGCGGAGGCGACGGTCTCGGGGTCATTCAGTGCGGAGAGAATGATGATCGGGACGTTGCTGAATTCGCGGATGACACGGCAAACCTGGCGGCCATCCATATCGGGCATCATCAAATCGAGAATGACCGCATGTGGTTGTTTTTCACGGATAATCTGGATCGCCTCGCGCGCGCTGTTGGCGGTTAGCACTTCGAAGCCATGCGTTCGAAGAAGCATGGCTGTCAATTCGGTCATGGCAATATCGTCATCTATGGAGAGAACTTTCATGCGGTTATTATGCTTGATAAATCTCCGAATTTACTTTGCAACCTGCTTACAGAATGCCTGTGAGATTTCCATGATATTTGTATGGATGGGAAGGTGACAATTGATGAATGACGGATGATTTGCGAAATGTTTGGCTGTGGTAAACTAACGCTCAAGTTGTTATTTTCACAAATAAAACCCTTATTCGGAGGCATAAAATGAAAAAATGGGTTTATCTCTTTGACGAAGTCGCCGCGGCGGAAAAGGCCGCGGGCGGGACGTGGGACGCGGTGAAGTCGCTTCTTGGCGGAAAGGGAGCGGGTCTTTTTGACATGACCCGCGCGGGCGTGCCCGTCCCGCCCGGGTTCACGGTGACGACGGAGGCCTGCAACGAGTTCCGCAAGTTGGGCAAGTTCCCAGCGGGGCAGTGGAATCAGATGCGGGCGGCGATGAAGCAGGTGGAGAAGAAGACGGGCAAGAAGTTCGGCGACGCGTCGAACCCCCTGCTGGTGTCCTGCCGTTCGGGCGCGAAGTTTTCGATGCCTGGGATGATGAATACCATTCTCAATATCGGCTTGAATGATGACGTGGTGGATGGTTTGTCGAGGTTGACGGATAATCCCCGCTTCGCGTGGGACTCGTACCGCCGCGTGATCGAAATGTTTGGCACCACCGTCTTCGGTCTCGATGACGAGGTGTTCGAGCATCCGATGGCGGAATACAAGGAAGAGCGCGGCTATAGACTCGATACCGAAATGACCGCGGGGGACTGGAAGGCGCTGGTCGGAATCTTCAAGGAAAAATACAAGAAAGCCATCGGCGAGGACTTCCCGCAGGATGTTTACAAACAACTCGAACTGGCGACGAAAGCCGTCTTCGAATCGTGGATGGGGAAACGCGCGATTGATTACCGCAAGGCCACCAACATTCCCGACGATCTCGGTACGGCCGTCAACATTCAAACGATGGTCTTTGGCAACATGGGCTTTGACTCTGGCACGGGCGTGGCGTTCACGCGCAATCCGTCCACGGGGGAGAAGAAGATGATGGGTGAGTACCTGCTCAACGCGCAGGGCGAGGACGTGGTGGCAGGCATCCGCAACGCGGACCCCATCGTCAAACTCAAAGAGCAGATGCCCAAGGCGTACGATGAATTTATGAAGATCACAGGCCGCCTTGAGAAGCATTACAAGGACATGCAGGATGTGGAGTTCACCATCGAGCGCGGCAAGTTGTGGATGCTCCAAACCCGCAACGGCAAACGAACCGCCAAAGCCGCGGTCTCGATTGCGGTGGCGATGGCGAACGAGGGACTCATCACCAAGGAAGAGGCCGTCAAGCGCGTCACGCCCAACGATGTGGACACGTTGCTCCATCCGCAGTTCGACGACGCGGCCCGCAAAACGTTCGGCGTGCTCGCAAAGGGCGTGAACGCGTCGCCTGGCGCGGCCGTCGGTCAAATCTATTTCGACGCGGATACCGCCGAGAAGATGGCGAAGGAAAGCAAGCAGGATGTCATCATGGTGCGTCCGTTCACCAAGCCCGATGATGTGCATGGGATGATCGCTTCGAAGGGCATCCTGACCAGTGAGGGCGGCGCGACCAGCCACGCGGCGGTGGTGGCGCGTCAGTTCGGCATCCCCGCGGTCGTCGGCGCGTCCGCCATGAAGATTGACATGGAGAAACGCCAGATGACCATCGGCGAGCGGATCATCAAAGAGGGCGAGTGGATGTCGGTAGACGGTGCGACGGGCGAAGTGTACATGGGAAAAATCCCGATGACCGCGCCCTCGCTTGAAGAACAGACCGACCTGCTGACCCTGCTTGGCTGGGCGGACAAGATCGCCCGTCTGCAAGTGTGGGCGAACGCGGATTATCCGAAGGACGCGCGCCGCGCCCGCTCGTACGGGGCGGTGGGCATCGGCCTGTGCCGCACCGAGCACATGTTCTTCGAACCTGAGCGCCTGCCCATCGTTCAGAAGATGATTTTGGCGGATTCAAGCGAAGAGCGCACCAAACAACTGAACCTGCTGCTACCCAGCCAGCGCTCTGACTTCGACGGCCTGTTCGATGCGATGGACGGCTACCCTGTCATCATCCGCCTGATTGACCCGCCATTGCATGAGTTCATGCCCGATGAAGAAAAACTTCTCGAAGAAGTGATCGAGATGCGTGTGCGCGGCATCACGGATGGATTGCCCGCCAAAGAGAAACTGCTGGCCTCCATCAAGGGCCTGCACGAATCCAACCCGATGATGGGACTGCGCGGCGTGCGCTTGAGCATCGCCATGCCTGAGATCGTGGAGATGCAGGTGCGCGCCATCTTCGAAGCCGCCGCGGACTGCACCCTGCGCGGCGTCAAAGTCCATCCCGAAGTGATGATTCCCCTGACGGGCACGGTCAAGGAACTGGAATGGATCCAGCCGCGCCTTGAGCGCATCGCTTCGACTGTCATGGCTGAGAAGAAAGTCAAGTTCTCGTACAAGTTCGGGACGATGATCGAAATCCCGCGCGCCGCTGTGACTGCGGGCGAGGTTGCCAAACTGGCGCAGTTCTTCTCGTTCGGCACCAACGACCTGACGCAGATGACCTTCGGTTACTCGCGTGACGACGCGGAACGCAACTTCCTCGTTACCTACGTGGAACAGGGCATCCTGCCGAAGAACCCCTTCCAGACGCTCGACCGCGACGGCGTGGGCATGTTGATGAAATGGGCCGTGGACGAAGGCCGCAAGACCCGCCCGAATCTCGAAGTGGGTATCTGCGGCGAACATGGCGGCGATCCCGACTCCATCGAGTGGTGTCACCTGATCGGCAATAACTACGTCTCCTGCTCGCCGTTCCGTGTGCCGATTGCCCGTCTCGCCGCAGCGCACGTGGCGATCAAGCATCGACCTGTGATTGTCAAGAAGGCCGCGCCGAAGAAGAGGGTTGAGGCGAAGAAGAAAGTGGTCGCGAAGAAAGCAGTCAAGGCGAAGGGGAAGAAGAAGTAAAGTAACGAAATGAGAGAAGCGCCCGAGGGGGGCGGGCGCTTCTACAATGAAACAACAACCTCGGGACGAAGAACCCCCTCTGCCCCGCTTTGCAGAAGCACCTCCCCCAAATCCAAGGGATTTGGGGGAGGCTGGGTGGGTGTACGAAATGAAGGGCGGATTCTCCCCTATCCCAACTGCACCTCGAATTCAAAAACGGACATCTGATCCAGCACATAATACGCGTCGGGGCCGCTCAGGTCGAAGCGGAGGGTGTAATCGTCAATTCTTTCGAACTTCACGTTGCCGTCACGAGCGTACTGCCAATCCGCCATTAACCGTTCCTCGACGGTGAAACTGGTGAATGGATCGCCATTCGGCTGGTAGACACCCGGGCGCAGGTGGAAGATGATAATGTAACCATCGGGGTCCATTTCCCAACTTTCGGCTAGGTCGGGTAGGTATGAGTCGCCTTCCTTGATGACGAGGCGGCGAAATACTGTGGTTATCGGTTTGGCTGGCGGCTCCGTGGCAACGGGTGGCTCGGTGGCAATCCATCCTGGCTGCGGCTGGCTATATTCTTCACGCAACGCACGTACCCCTTCCATGGGCGAACCGTAACGGTCGGCTGATTCCTCGAAGTTGGTGGGTCCATAGGGGAGTTCGAGGATGTTGATGCCACCTTCTGGCGCCATATCCACCATGGTTTGGGGAGGCAGACTCTGTTCCGAGCCACCGGGCGGCGTGAATAGAACCGTCCCATCGAAGTTGCCAATGACGCTGTAACTCGTATCACGATCATAGATGACGAAGAACCGCGTCCCGAGGATCTTGACGTTCGAGCCGTTCGGCATGTCCACGCTGAACGAACTGCCGTGGGGGACATATCCCTCGAATCCCTGATTGGAAAGATAGAGGCCGATCTCGGCGGGGTTGAATTTCGCAGTGACCTGGTCTGTGATGGTATTGTTGTAAAGTGTGATCGTCGAGCCGTCGTTGAAATCGATCCTGCCTTTTCCATTGTTCACCACGCGGACGCTTTCGTTGTTGTAGAATTTCCGCCAGTCGGTCACTTCTTTGATATTGGAGCGTCCCGCCTCCACTCGGGTGTGGACGCGCACAATGTCGCCGATGGGTTCTTCCGCGGTGGTCCCGCCTCCTCCACCGTTGTTTCCATCAATGGTGCATCCGTTGCAACAGGATGCCGCCAGAAAAAGGATGGCGAGCAAGGAGATAAAGGGTTGTAAAACTTTCATTTTACTGCTCCTGCCGGGCGTCCAAGACGGGCACCGAGGCCGATAAAGAGGGGAAAGATCAATCCTCCGAGCATGTCTTGGAGCGGGTCAGTGAGCGAAAATACGTTGAATAACAGGTCAGAGAGCATCAAAACGATCCCGCCTGCGAATGCAATGAGGAGGATGACCAGCCATGCAGGCCGTGGACTGCTCATACCCCAGGCGATTCCCAACCCTGTCACCAGTCCCCACAGGATTCCCTGCAGGCCACCCAGCATGGAATTGAAGATCTGTGTCTCGCTTGGGATGACCCAGTAGACAAAGGTTGCCAGCCCGAGGCCAAACGTCAACGCGCCGCCCAACCCGCCGATGATGTATCGCAGGCCTGGACGAGCCTTTGACGTGGCAATGGCGATATCGATCGAGAAGATGAGCAACAGCCCGATCAACCCGCCGATGGTGGCATATAACAGGGTGTTGAAAATGATGTAATCCAACCGCTGGTTGGGGATGCCGAATATCCAGCGTAAGAGGGCGAAGCCGACCGCACCGCTGATGAGTCCGCGCACAGCCGAATCACGGATCTGTCCCCACTGGCGCACGGTTTCCTTTTCGATCTGCCTCGGCACAGACTCGTGGTCTCTCCACTCGCGGATGCGCGGCCTCAGGCTGTTACTCGCGAGTCGATAGCCATCTGCTCCAAACTTTATCAGAAGTTTGAGACGCATTGTTTTGAGGAGCAAATCGGATTGGAAGTTCCGATAGCCATACGCCGTCAATTGTTTTGTGATGAGTTCTGCGTCGAGCGGCCTGTCCGCGCTCTCGAGCAGGGATAGGATTTGCCAGGCGGGGTCGCGGTCTTTAGCATCCAACTCGAGGATTTTGTGGTTGAGATGGTTCTGCATGATGCCGTCGGCGCGACCGAGCGATTCGTAGGTTAGCAGATCCAATCGGGTCCGTAACGAGGCGGTCTCTCCAGCGAGCGTGTGGCAGACGATTTGCAGGCGCGTCGGATCGATCTCGTTCCCCAGATCGTCCAGCAGTGCGCTCAGGAGGGCATCATCAACGTGGATGTCCGCGGAACGCGCGGGGGCGAGGATGGCCTCTTTTGCCGCGTCCCGCTCGAGCGGAGAAAGAGCGACCAGGTTGGCGAAGGGATTGATCTCTCCGCTCTGAAAACGGTTGAAATAATGTTTCACATCCACGGTGCTGAACAGCCAGCGCACCCGTAACCCCGGCTCATGGATGCATTCTCTCCACAGGTCCGCAAATGTTTGCTGGGCAGATGCAGACTGCTGGAAAAAATCCTCCACATTATCCAGAAGCAGAACAATCTGGCCTTCCACTGGCAGGAAGGCGGCTGATAGGCGCAGCACATCCTTCAATGGGCGGCGCGCCAGCGCAGGGAAGTCGTTCAACGAACCGAGCACGCGCTTTTTGATCGTTGTGTCGAGTGGCTCGCCTCCCGCTTCGACCCACACAGGCCAGTGGCCATCCCTGAGCAGCGCGGGGACCAACCCGGCGCGTAGCAGGCTGGTCTTGCCCATGCCATTCTCGCCGACCAGGATCGCAAAGCAGTTGCGCTCCAGTTGGTGGGTCAAACTACGGATGGTGTCGCTTCGGCCTGCCAGGTGGTTTTCTTCCGAGATGTCGAGTGCTTCGAGCAGGTGGTACGGATTTCCCCCGATCGGTTTTTTTTCGCGCAAGGCGGATTTTAGATTTACCAGCGCCTGCGGGACGAACTTCTTCAGCCGCGCCAATTCCTCCTCTTCTTCCACGCTTGGCGGCGCAGTCTGGAACACCTGGGTGATCTGCTGGATCTGGACTTCGTTGTAATCACCCTGGATGGCGATCCCGCCGCGGCTGACGCGTCCGATCGTATTTCGGTCTTCACTGGACGGGGAGCGGGCGCGGCCGACCTTGACTTTTGGCGTGGCCACTCGGCGGGTCTCTTTTTTCCCAGTCATGGGACTCCTCCTCAGGCACTGCCTGTTTGTTTGGCGCGCTCCGCGATTTTCTTAAGGACGGCTGTCGCGGCCGAAAGCGGTCCCCCCAGCGAAGCCAGAATGACATCCACAATGTCGGGTGCCATTTTCTGGATGTTATCCATCCAGCGTTGCAGGCTGGTTTGGTTTGCGCTTTCCCCATTCTTTGCCACTTCTGTTTCGATGCGTTTGGCGGTTTCGGCCAGTTCCTGCTTCTCGTCCGCGCTGGCACTCGGCAGTGCCGCGATGGACTGATAAACCTTGTCGAACAGTGGCGCGAGTTCGGTGCCTTGAATGCCTTGATAAACGGTGACAGTGGCGTTTCGTCCCTGTACCACGATGGCGCCGTTGGACACGTCCCCAATCGTCTGCTGGTCTCCGCGGACGGTTCGAGGTCTCCCGCCGTGCTTTGGTTTTTTCGAACGGGTCATGGTCTCCTCCGAGTCTGGTTGGCACTCTTATCGTACATGAAATCCAACCGAAAATCAACCACGAATTAAGGCGGAGGCGCGGGGATGAGAAACAGGCTTTTGCGCTGTAACCCCCTCCGCCCTGCCTGTGGCGGACACCTCCTCCAAATGCGACAAGAGTAGCAGAGTTCGCAATAAATCATATCAATGTCGCATTTGGGGGAGGCTGGTGGTGGTATGAATTATCGTCCCAGGATTTCCATCAACAAATCGGGTCGGTCGGTGATGATTCCGTCCACGCCGATGTCGAGCAACATCTGCATCTCGGCGGGATCGTCAATCGTCCACGCGTCCACCCAAAGTCCGCGGGCGTGCGCGACCTTCACAAAGCGGCGCGTCAACAGGGTGATGCCGCTGTCTTCAATCGGGAGTTGGACAGCGGAAAAATTCGGCGGGTAGAGTCGGCCTAAAAATGCAAGGTGCATGTAGATGAACGGCTTGATCTGTCCACGGCTTCCAGATGTGGCAACTTCGGGACAAATCTCGCGGAACTCGGCCAGCGCTTCATCCTTGAACGACGCGACTAGAACCTTGTCTTCCATGCCATGCTTGCGGATCAACTCGCAAAACGGACGGGCAATCGATGGTTCCGCCTGCTTGATCTCGATGTTCATCCGATAATCGGGGAAGCGCTCGAAGACCGACTCCAGAGTCGGGATGGTGATGCCCTGTCCGCGATAGGGAAACTCTGCGCCGTCATCCAGCGGGGACCAGTCGTACGCCGCGTCATAACTCTGGATCTCGACGAGGGTCTTCTCCTTGATGAGGCCTTCGCCGTCGGTGAGTCGGTCCACCGTGTCATCATGACTGACAACGAGCGTGCCATCTTTCGTCATGTGGATATCCATCTCGAGCACGTCCACGCCGAGTTCGGCGGCATGCTCAAAAGCGAAGAGGGTGTTGCTCGGCCAAAGACCGTCCCCGCCCTGATGGGCAATGACCATTGGCCGTGGCGCGTTTTGATAGTACGCGGCTTGCGGCGCCTTGGGCATGAGCAACATTCCGACAAAAACCAGCACGACAATTGCAACCAAAATACGAACGATCCACTTTTTCATTGCGAAGACTCCTTTGGCGAAATAACTATCGGTTTTCTTGAAATTCCACAGGCCGAAGCAGGGACCAGTCCATCTCATCCGTCCGTGTTGGACCCAGTCCCTGCCAGAATTGCACCGCGCGGGTCAGGTCGGCGCGGAGTTTCCCCACGTTGACCCCGCGACAGGTCTCAGGCCAGGCATCGAGATACTTGATGCACCGTTTGTAAACTTTGACTGTTCCCATGAAGTTGCCGCGTCGCATGTGCAGGTAGGTGACCGCGGCCTGCAAAATCCCTTGATAGAGAGTGCGGATCTCTTCATGCTCCTCGCGCCAGGCTAACTCCAATTCCTCGTGGCATTCGAAGTATTGTCCCGCGTTGAAGAGACGAAGCCCCTCGATGACGTGAGACGGCAGGGGAGCGGAACAATCCTTCACAGGCGAATATCCTACTTGAATTCCTTCCAATTCGCAACGGCATTTTCGTGGGAGTTGTGGAGTTGGGGCGAATGGCGCGAGATTTTCCCATCGGAATGTGCTATGCTGTTTTTCTTGACATCTTTTTTGACCCAACCTCGTATACCCAAACAGGAGAATCCAAAATGTCCGAACAAACCCCCAACCCCACCCCCGTCCTCGACCCCGAAAAGGCTGCACTCAACAAACGCCTTGAAACCGCCTTCTGGGGACTCTTCCTCATCATGCTTGGCGGCCAATTCCTGCTGAAAAATGTCAACCTTCCCGATGGCATCTGGGACATTGGCATCGGCCTGATCTTTCTCGGCCTGAACGCTGCACGTTATTTCAGCGGTCTCAAGATGAGCGGATTCACCAGCTTCCTCGGTGTGATTGCTTTGCTCGGCGGCCTCGCCCAAATGGTCTTCCGCTTCGACCTCGGCGGCGCGCTCCTGCTCATCGTCCTTGGCGCGATGTTGATCCTCAAGCCGTGGTTCGACCAGAAGGGACTCTTCGGCAAAGCCGAACACAGTTAACCGCTTCCTTACGCGAATCAAAAGAGACAGTCGCTATGAGTGACTGTCTCTTTTGTATGGAGGCACTACTTCAAGAGGTAATACTTTTGCACAGAGGGAACCAATGCAAACAACAGAATCAAGATTCCATTGGTCAACGTCACATATTGGATCGGCCATCGAAAACCAATCAGCGCGGCCTGGATCGTCAGCCAGACCAGCAACACAATTCCGAGCGCGACGGTCCCTGTCCATGACCAGTGATGTCCGCTCCAGCGCGCAAGAGAGGCGGCCCACTTCCACTCGGGGCGGGCAAGCAGGCCAAAGGTCAGGAGGAGAGGCGCAAGTCCCATCACGAAGAGCAGGAAGAGACCAGGCAGGAAGTAACTCGGCACGTGGAGCAGGGGCAGAACTTCAGCCATTTGAATCAAGCCGCCGCTGGGATCAGCCAGCATGGCGATGCCGCCGTACAGTCCGCCGAGGGCGAGGAAGACGAGGAAAAAAATGAGAAGCCAGAGGGCGAAGGGGCGTTTCATTGTTGGATATCCTTTCTTCGACTTTTTATTGTAGGTTTTCTGACTTGAAATGCAATTGAAAAATGTCACCCGTTTGGAAACAGTTAATCATGGTTTGCTTGATACTCTTCTCCGCGTTCATCTGCGTAATCCGCGTTTTCCGCGTCCCGTATTCCCCACCTTTTCACTCTACTTTTTAGTGGTAAGATTCCCCCCGATGAAACTCAACCTCGCTCTCGCGCAGATCGCCACTCACTTGGGGGATGTCGAATCCAACCTCGAGACGCACCTCGACTTCATCAAGCAGGCCAAAGCCCAAAATGCCGACCTGCTGGTCTTCCCCGAACTCTCTCTCACGGGCTACGTTTTGCAGGACATTGTTCCGACCGTGGCGCATCATCCCACCGACGATGACTCCGTCTTCAAGCACCTGCTCAAAGCCAGCAAAGACCTCGATCTCGTGGTTGGATTTGTGGATGAAGACTCTCGTCACCGCTTCTACATTGCCTCGGCCTACCTCTCGGGCGGGCGCGTCCTCCACATCCACCACAAAGTCTACCTGCCCACCTACGGCCTCTTCGACGAGGGCCGCTTCTTCGCCTGGGGCGACTCCATCCAGGCCTTCGACACCAAGTTCGGCCGCGTCGGTTTGCTTATCTGCGAAGATTTCTGGCACGCCTCGCCTCCGTACCTGCTCTGGCTCGACGGTGCTGACATTTTGCTCTTCTCCTCGGCCTCGCCCGGCCGCGGCCTCAACGATCACGAAAAACTCGAGTCCGCTCGCTGGGTGGAGCGCGTCAACAAATCCTATGCCAGTCTCTTCACGACATTCGTCGCGCACTCGAACCGCGTCGGCTACGAAGACGGCCTCAACTTCTGGGGCGGCTCGACGATATTCGATCCGCGCGGCGAACTGGTGACTCAAGCCCCGTACCAAACCGAAGCCCTCGTCGCCTCTTCCCTCGACCTCGGCCTGCTGAGGCGGACCCGGGCGCGTCTGCCCCTCCTGCGCGACGAACGGACGGGTCTCGCCCAGCGCGAACTCTCCCGCATCATCTCCTCTCGCGAGGGCGGCTGGAAAGGTCACAATGACTGACCTCACCATCAACACATCCCTCGCGCGCCAGATTTTGACTGGCTTTATCAAGTCTGAAATCACTCGCGTGGGATTCACCCGCGCCGTCATCGGTCTCTCTGGCGGAATTGACTCCGCCCTCTCCTGCGCGCTGGCCGCGGAAGCGTTAGGGCCTGAAAACGTTCTCGCCATCCGTATGCCCTACAAAGCCTCCAGTGCCGATTCGTTGGAACACGCCCAATTGTTGATTGACCAGCTCGGAGTCCAGAGCGAGACGATCGAGATCACCGACATGGTTGACCCGCTCATTAATCTCGATCCTGAAATGTCTAGGACGCGCAAGGGCAACATCATGGCGCGCGCTCGCATGATCGTCTTATATGACCGCTCCGAAGATTTCAAGGGACTCGTTATCGGCACGAGCAACAAAACAGAAATCCTTCTCGGTTATTCCACCCTGTGGGGTGACATGGCCGCGGCCCTCAATCCCATCGGCGATCTGTACAAAACACAGGTACGACAACTCTCGCGTGACATGAACATCCCCGCGCCCATCGTGGACAAGCCCCCGTCCGCTGACTTGTGGGCCAATCAAACGGATGAAGACGAACTCGGCTTCACCTACGAAGAAGTGGACAAATTGCTCTACCTGCTCATTGACCAACGCTACCTGCCCGAAGAATGCGTGGAAGCCGGCTTCGACAAATCCTTCGTGGATAAAGTCGTTGCCCGCATCCGCCGCAACCAGTTCAAACGCATGATGCCCATCATTGCCAAGATCAGCAACCGCACCATTGGCTACGACTTTTTGTATTTGCGCGACTGGGGAACGTAGTTTTTCTCCGTTGACAGACTGTTTCCCTACAATTCCTATACAATGCGGGTAGACCGCGCTTTTGACGGTTGACTTGCACCTTGAAACTGGCTATACTCGCCAATGAGGTAATCCGCCATGCGATCACTGACTTTTTTCGAGGCTTCTGTATTTTGAAAGGCACGCGTCCATGCGTGCCTTTTTGTTATCTCAAAACTTAAAAGGAGATAAAGTATGGACTACGGAATGATCGGCAAACTGGACAAAGCAAAACGCTATGCGGAAGACCGCAAGCGCTTTCGCTTTAACAAATTCGATGTAACTTTCCACGGCACAAACAACGACCACAACGTCAGTTTTGACAATGGCGTGTTCAAATGTGACTGTGAATTCTTTATCACGCATCAACGTTGCAGTCATACCATGGCGCTCGAGATCCTGCTCAAAGATATGATCACCGTTACGGAACCAGCCTGATTTGACAATCGAATACCAGAATCAACCACCCTTCGGAAAACGGAGGGTGGTTGCGTTATTTAAAGTTGGATGAGTCTTTTCCGCGCGGTTTTAAATTCGGACGATTTCGGGTACAATTTTGCCCATGAGCACCCTCTCTCGCCGCGACTTTCTCAAATTGGGCGGGCTGGCGCTGGGAACGCTGGCCTTTTCCCCCCTTACGTTGCCCTCGACCGGGTTTGACGATGGTTCCCTCGTACGCATTGCCACCGACTCTGTCAGTGTTTACAAGGAGCCGTCTGATGAAAGCGCCATTGCTGGCACATGGTATCGGGACGAACTCGTCCATATCTATGGAGAGGTGAAGGGGCTGAACGGCGAACCGAAGCACAATCCCATCTGGTATCGCGTCTGGGGCGGATACATGCACCGTGCCCACTTGCAAAAAGTGAAGATCCTTTACAACAAACCCCTGGAATCCCTCGCCGAAGGGACGCGCCAACTGGTGGAAGTGACCGTTCCATTCACGCAGGCCTATCAGCATACCAACCGTTATGGCTGGCAGCCAAACCTG
>QZIJ01000131.1 GCA_003598975.1 Anaerolineaceae bacterium
TATAACAGCGAAATCGAATCGCTCATCGAACGCGGCCAGACGGATGAGGCAATCGCGCATTGCCGTCACATCCTGCAGACCTTTCCCAAGCATCTCGATACCTATCGCCTGCTGGGTAAGGCTTATCTGGAAGCAAAACGCTACTCCGATGCCACCGATATTTTCAACCGCGTCCTGATGGCCGTGCCCGATGACTTTGTCTCACACGTCGGCCTGAGCATCATTGCCGACGATCAAAAGCGGCTGGAAGATGCCATCTGGCACATGGAGCGCGCGTTCGAGAAACAGCCGTCCAATGCCGCGATCCATGCCGAATTGCAGCGATTGTATGGCCGCCGCGATGGACGCGAGCCGCCCAAGATCCGCTTGACGCGCGGCGCGCTGGCGCATATGTATTATCAGGGTGAGTTATTCATGCAGGCTGTCAGTGAGATCAACGCACTGCTTGGGGAAGACCCTGGTCGCTCCGACCTGCAACCCCTGCTGGCCCTGGCCTATTTCCGCGCCGGGCAAAAGGTGGAGGCCTCCGAAACCTGCTCCAAACTTCTCAGCCAGTTCCCTTATTGTCTCGATGCCAACCGTGCCCTCATTGAAATCCTGCCGGGCACGGGCATGGCAGAGAGCGCCAACACCTACAAACAACGCGTGATCGAACTCGATCCCTACGCGGCCTATGTGCGCGGCTCCATCTTTCAGACTGCCGATGTGCCTGATAATGCTGTCAGCCTCGAGCGTTTGGACTACAAAGGCCAGCCTGTGGAGACCAGCCCCGACTGGGGCAAATCCCTCGGCATCGGTTTGGAGGCCGCGACCGCATCCAACGCGCAACCCGAATGGATGAAATCCAACTATCCGACCGAATCCGCCGCGCCGTTGGCTGCCTCCTCCTTTGAAACGCCTCGCGCGACCTCCGAGCCTGCCGCGCCCGCCCCGAGCGGACGCGAACCCTTTGTGGAATCTCCCACGCAAGCCGAGTCTGAAGAAATCCCCGAATGGATGCGACAGGCAGGCTGGGGCGTGTCCACGGGCACATTCGATGAATCCGCCGCGTCTTCGATGGCCGAGGAACCCGCCGGGGGCGAACTGGCGAAAGCTGACCTGCCCGACTGGATCAAATCCATGGCGCCAAAAGAGTCCCCCGAACCGGCCCCCGCCCCCGCAGATTCATCCAGCGAAGAAGATACGCTCGACTGGCTCAACAAACTGAGCGGCGATTCTGCCTTCACTTCCAAAGAAGAGATATTTTCCGAAGAGCCGAAAGACGCGCAACCTGCCGATGTCCCCGACTGGCTTTCCAGTTTCGACAAGACGGCGCAGGAACCCGCTCCGGCGGCTCCCATCGAAACATCCGATTGGCTTGCCAATTTGGAAAAAACTGTCGAAGAAGAGCCTGCCCCTCCCGCGGCCCCTGCCGAACCGTCTGAATGGCAGTCTGAACTGGGTGACTCCGCCGCAGTGACGGCTTCTGCGGCCGCGGCCTCCACTGCCGACTGGCTGTCCAAACTCGACGAGGAAACCCCATCCACACCGTTGCCTGCACAGGAAGCGGCCCCCGTGACCGCCAGCGCGGAGGCGGGGATTGGTGATCTCGGCACGTCTGCCGCCGAACAGGATGCGGCCATGCTCTGGCTCGAAAGCCTTGCCGCCAAACAGGGCGCAAAATCCGAGGAACTCATCACCGACCCGAACGCCCGTCTCGAAACTCCGCCCGAATGGGTGGAGCAGGCCAAAGCGGTTGGCGAGTCGCTTCCAGCCGAACCCGTCGCGGCGGAGGCCCCGATCATCGAACCAGCCGAGGCTGAGACTCCGACTCCGACACCCGATCTGACAGGCGCCTGGTTGCGCGATCTGGACGAGAAGGATTCCCAGCTGGAAAAACCCGTCGAAACGGAACCCGCGGCATGGTCAGGCGAGATCGAGTTCGTTCCGCCTCCCACCGGACCGTCGGATGAATCCACTCCCGAAGCGGATTTGCCTCCGTGGCTGCGTGGTCTCGAAGATCGCCAATCCGAAGTTGCTCCTGTGTCCGGTCCGCTGGAGGAAATGCCCGACTGGTTGAAGGGCGAGGAGCCGGAAGTGCCCTCGGTGCCCGAACCGACGCGTCCTGCGGATTGGATGCCTGAAACCCCCGAAGTCGCGCCGCGTGTTGTTTCGCCTGCGCCCAAACCCGAGCCGCGCAAACCCGCAGTTCGCAAGCCCGAACTAAAACCCGAAGCGGCCGAGAAGCCAAAAGTGAGGCGGACAGGAATGTTACCCCCATTGGTGGACCCCAACCTTGCCTCTGCCCGCGATGCCATGTCGCACGGGAAAATTCCCGATGCGTTGCAGGTCTATGGCAACCTGATTCGCAAAGGCAAACTGCTCGAAGACATCACCTTCGATTTGAAGGAGGCGTTGTATCGCTTCCCTGTCGAAGTTTCGATCTGGCAGGCGCTCGGCGACGCGTACATGCGCGCCAACCGTCTGCAGGACGCGCTGGACGCGTACACGAAGGCGGAAGAACTTCTTCGCTGAAACCAGAAACCCGTTTTCTCGAAGAAAACGGGTTTCTGACTGAAATCTTTTTTGGAGGATTCTGTGGAACGAACGTTGGTACTTGTGAAACCCGATGGCGTCCAGCGCGGGCTGATTGGGGAGGTCATCTCCCGTCTCGAGCGGCGCGGACTGCGAATGGTCGCGGCGAAGTTTATGGCCGTCAGCCAGGAACTGGCTGAGACGCATTATGCCATTCACAAAGGCAAACCCTTTTACGATGGGTTGATTTCCTACATCACTTCCGCGCCGGTGATGGCAATGGTCTGGGAAGGGCCGCAGGCCGTGGCCGCCGTCCGCCAGACGATGGGCGCGACGAAACCTGTCGAGGCCGCACCCGGCACGCTCCGTCACGATTTCGCGCTCGAAGTGGGACGCAATCTCACGCACGCGTCAGACTCCGTCGAAAATGGCGCGAAGGAAGTGGAACTTTGGTTCAAGAAGAGTGAGCTGGTCGAATGGAAGAGGGAAGTGGATCGCTGGGTGTTCGAGAAATAAAGTTCAGCGAATCGCCGTCCCGCAGTGTCGAACTGCGGGACGAGTAATTTAAATTTTGCGCGGCATCTTGATTTTCTTTCCATCGTCGTCTATACTCGTGACAAGGAAGACCGCCATGCCAGAAAAAAGGACAATCCCCAGAAAGAACTTTTCCTTCTACATGCGGGTGCTCGATGATGAGACCGAGCAGACTGTGGGACACCTTGTGGATGTGAGCCAGATTGGAATGCGACTCGAAACAACCGCTCCATTTCCTGTGGGGCAGGATTACCACGTGCATATGGAACTCACCCCGGATGTGTCGGATAAACTTTTCATGTTCGCGTCGCTTCGCTCGATCTGGTGCAAGCCTGATACCATCATGCCCAATCTGTATCACGTTGGGTTCAAGATCATCAAGATGGAACCTCATGATCAGGAAATTTACCAGCGCCTGCTGAGTTTGTATGGCACGTAGCCCGATCAAAACAGAACCCCGTTTTCACACAGAAAACGGGGTTCTTCGTTTTACGCCTTCTTCAACCCGACCAGTAATTTCTCGCCGTCGAAGTCATCTTCGACGGTTTGCGCGTCAGGCGGGGGAGATGCGAATTGCAGGTCAACCGTCAATGTTTCGGCGGTGACGTAATCGCGGTGCGCTTCAAGTGCGGACTTCAACCCATCGCTGGCGGTGACGAATAACTTGATTCGATCCGCCACGTCCAACTCGGTGGATTTTCGCAAATCCTGCACGCGGCGGACGAATTCACGGGCGAGTCCCTCGCGGACGAGTTCGGGCGTCAACTCGGTGACAAGCGCGGCGACGTATGGACCCTCCTCCGCGACCGCGAATCCTGACCTGGCCTGCGCCTTGACTTCCACTTCATCGCCCAGCACCTCGAACGTCTCGCCTCCCGCCGTGACTTTGAACGGGTTGCCGTTCATCAGGGTTTTCGCGACATCCTCCGCATCCATGGCGAGGATCGCCTTCTGGATGGCGGGGAATTTGTTGCCGTATTTCTGCCCGAGTTGCTTGGGCAGGGGCTTGACCGTGTGCGAAATCGCCTCAGTGGTCGCGTCCAGCAGGCGGATTTTCTTCACGTTGAGTTCATCCGAGATCAAATCCGCGAAGGATTCGACTGCTTTTCGTTCGGACGCGTTGCCCACCGAAAACGCGCCCTCGGCAAGAGGCTGCCGAACTTTACGGTTGGCTTTTTGCCGCGCGGAGTGACCGAGCGAGACGAGTTTCATCACCGTCGCCATGTCGCGGTTGAGCAATTCATCAATGCGCGCTTCGTTGACATCAGGCCAGCGCGAAAGATGGACAGATTCGGGCGCACTCGTGTCCACGCCACGGACGAGGTTCTGGTAGAGTTCGTCCGCGAGGAAGGGCATGGCGGGCGCGAGCAGTTTTGCCACCGTCACGAGCGCGGTGTAGAGGGTGGAGTAGGCGGCCTGTTTGTCCGAATCCGATTCGGATTTCCAGAAGCGGCGGCGCGAACGGCGCAGGTACCACGTGGAGAGTTTCTCCACGAATTCCTGAATCGGACGCGTGGCGCGCGTCACTTCGTATTCCTCGTAACCCGCCGTCACCTCGCGGACGAGGACATTCAACTCGGACAGCAACCAACTGTCCAGTCGTGAGAGCGAGGCGTGTCCGTGTCCCTCGGCGAGACCGGGCGAGGGAGTCCACTTGTCGAGGTTGGCGTAGGTCACAAAGAACGAGTAAACGTTCCACAGCGTGAGTGTGAAGTCTCGCGTGACCGCACCAACCAGTTCGGAAGAGAAGCGGCGTTCCTGTCCGGGCGGGGTGGCAGTGTAGAGGTACCAGCGGAAGGCGTCTGCGCCGTGGACTTTGAGCACATCCCACGGATCAACGATGTTGCCGAGACTCTTTGACATCTTGTGGCCATCGCCATCGAGGATCAAGCCTAGGCAGAGCACATTTTTGTATGAGACGCTGTTCATCAACAGCGTGCTGATGGCGTGGAGCGAATAGAACCAGCCGCGCGTCTGGTCCACGGCTTCGCAGATGTAATCGGCGGGATACTGCTCTTCGAATTTGTCCTTGTTCTCGAACGGATAGTGCCACTGCGCGTACGGCATCGAACCTGAGTCGAACCACACATCAATCAAGTCGGGGACGCGTTGCATCTTGCCGCCGCATTTCTTGCATGCCCAGTTGACATCGTCCACGTGGGGGCGGTGCAGGTCGAGTTCGCTCAAGTCGCGGCCGACCCGCTCGGAGAGGTCCGCGACAGAGCCGATGCATTCGCGGTCTTTGCAGTCTTCGCATTCCCAAATGGGGAGAGGCGTGCCCCAGTAGCGTTCGCGTGAGAGCGCCCAGTCAATGTTGTTTTCGAGCCAGTTGCCGAAGCGGCCGTCTTTTATGTGGTCGGGCGTCCAGTGGATGGTGCGATTCAACTCCACCAGTTTGTCCTTGTATTGACTCGTGCGGATGTACCACGCCTCGCGCGCGTAATAGAGGAGCGGTGTCTTGCATCGCCAACAGAAGGGATAGGTGTGCGTGTATGCTTCGGAGCGGAACAGGAGGCCGCGGTCATCGAGATCGCGGACAATCATCGGGTCGGCCTCTTTGACGAAGACGCCGCGCCACGGCGTCACTTCGGGGATGAACGTGCCATCGGGCAAAACGGTCATCAACACGGGCAGGTCAAATTCGAGCGCGGCTTGCATGTCCTCCGCGCCGAAGGCGGGCGCCATGTGAACGAGTCCCGTGCCGTCTTCGGTGGTCACGAAATCGCCAAGAACCACGTAATGCGCGGGTTTGTCGGGAGGCAGGAAAGTGAAAAGCGGATGATACTTTTGCCCTTTCAGTTTCTTGCCTTTGAATGTGTCCACTACTTTCACTTCCTCGCCGCGGAAGACTTTTTCGAGCAGGGCTTTGGCGAGGATGAGTTTTTCTTTCTTTCCGTTCACGGCGCGTTCGACAGTTACGTATTCCACATTGGGATGCGCGGCGACCGCGACGTTGCCTGGAAGTGTCCACGGGGTGGTCGTCCAAACGAGAAGCGAGGTGTCGGACTTGTCCGCCAGCGGCATACGGACGAAGACCGAGGGGTCGGTCGCGTCGTCGTAGCCGAGAGCCACCTCATGGTCAGAGAGAGTCGTCCCGCAACGAGGGCAATATGGCACGACCTTGTATCCCTTGTAGAGCAGGTCGCGGTCCCAGAAATTTTTCAGGATGCTCCAAACCGACTCGATGTAGTCGTTGGTGAAGGTCACGTAGGCCGTTTCGAGGTCCACCCAAAAGGCGATGCGGTCGGTCAGGCGTTCCCAATCCTGAATGTAATCAAAGGCGGACTTGCGGCATTCCTCGTTGAACTTGGCGACGCCGTAGGCTTCGATATCCTGCTTGTTCTTGAAGCCGTGCCGCTTCTCGACCTCGATCTCCACGGGCAGGCCGTGCGTGTCCCAGCCACCGCGGCGCGACACATGGAACCCGCGCATGATCTTGTAACGCGGAAACATGTCCTTGAAAGCGCGTGCCAACACGTGATGCACACCGGGTCTGCCATTGGCGGTCGGCGGCCCTTCATAGAAAACATACTCAGGTGCGCCCTGTCTCTGCTCGATGGTCTTCTTAAATATATTTTCGCGCTTCCACATCTTGAGCACGGACTCTTCCATGCCCGTCACGTTGAGTTTGGATGATACTGGTTTGAACATAATGGTCTCCTGGTCGGGTAGTCGGATAGTCCGACAGTCAAAAAAAGAAAACTCTCGCCTCAAATCAGAGACGAGAGCCAGCGCTCGCGCGGTACCACTCTGCTTTCCATCCAAAGATGGACACTTGGCGAGGACAATCATCCTCGCGCCATGCTAACGGTTGGCGATTCCGTCTCACCTAATTTGTAGAACAAGTCTATAGACTTGTTCTACAGTTCAGTTCACCGCTCCGGGAGGATTTTCCATCCGCTTTACTGACCTGCTTCGCACCGACCGCAGGCTCTCTGGCAGTTCGGCAGGATGTACTCGTTCCCATCCACGCGTTTGAATGGCGGGATTATACCCATTTTTAATATTTCAAGCAAGAATTCTAGGGCATTTTCTTGCCTTCTCCGATCAAACTTGAAACCTGTTCCGAGTATTCGTTTAATTTTTCATAATAAAAGGGAATGGCTTTACCGTAATCCTGGATATGGACGGCTAAATCTGTATCCCAGGCGCCAAAATGGCGGCTATTGAACTCATCAAAGAAATAGCCTGGCCGTTCGGCTCCGCTTTCGGGTGAATATTCCAGCACGAGACAGGGTGAATCAAACGAGACGGAAATGTAGGGGTAAGGATTGATCAGCATCTGACGCGTTGTCTTGATGGCAAAACAGGTTGGTGTCCCGAGATAGAGGCGCACATTGGAACAGTCCACGCCCCAATCGCGCAGGGTCTCCAGGCTTTTCACAATCTCCAACCCAATTTCCGTGGGGCGGCGGTTTTCCTGGCTGGCGCGAAAATCCGCCACGATGGGGTGGGTTAGTAAATATTTAACTTTGATCAATCCCTGCTTAAAGCGCAGTTTCGCTGCGATGTCTCTGTATTCCTCCTTTTGTAGAAGCCCTTTCAAGGAGGAGCCAACCACCATGATCTCGCTCGGCTCCTCGTCAATGTAACGGGCGAAGGCCTTGACCGCGACTTCCCTGCGTTTGTGCAGTCCAATGACCCCCGCATGGCGAACCGATTTCAGTAACTCAATTTCCTCGGCATAACAGCGCAACGTATCCGAAATCTGGTCCCGAATTTGTGGAGGAATGATCTCTTTCATATCCAGGGAACGGGGCACATACTTTTCCAGGTTGTCCTTCAATTCCAAAACTGTTTTACTGGTGGTCTCCAATTGATCGGAGATCGTCTTGAACAACACCTGGCTTTCCGACTTCGTACTACGGGAGATTTCATCCAACTGCGCGGCCATGGTAACAGGTGATTCCACCTCATACTCATCTGCCAGGGCAGTGATGATCTGTTTCTTCACCTCTTCGCGAGCCGTGGCAACCCCGTCCAGCGACAAATCATAATGGATCGTCCGTATGCCGTGAACATCGAATGGCAGTCTCTGATCTTTAAGAATCAACAAAACCACTGGCTTGCGAAAGGCGTGCCGCAGGGCGAGTTCGTAAAATACGTTGGCATTATGATCTGTCAGGTCAGCGACAACCATTTTGTCTCCCAGAATATGAGTGATCAACTGATTTGTGATCATTCCGGGAGCCGCCAGTTGATCTGCGCGGATCGCCGTCAGCCCCGCCTCCTTTGCCGCGGGCGTTATAATGTGCATGAGGACAGCGTCCGAACGCTTGCGCGTCTCAGAGTCGGCTTCGCCAATTGGAGAAACCACGAAACAGGCTTTTTCCGCCTGGTTTTCAGAAAGCCTTTGATTGCGATCTGCTGGCATGTTACCCTCCGCAAGTTGAATAAATTTCTCGGTTGTGAAAAATTATACAGCAAGATTCCCAATCCAACCACTCAACTATGGAAAACATGACAACTCACATCGTTGACTTATTTCAGCCCTCTCAACAGATCGTCTCCGCCGCCTCCCTGACCTTGGGCCTGCCGCAGCCTCCCCGCGCGTTTTACCGCCATGGATGGCAATCCTGGTCCCTCACCGCGTGGACGGATCCCGTCCGCGAATTGCCGGTGATGAAGCCAGAGATCTTCCACTCCCGCCAAACGGACCCGGTCTATGCCAAGCATCCACATCCCAACGGGTCGTGGCTCGGCGCGGTTGAGATGGAGGACGGGAAGATTATTTTCCTCGGCGCGCTGGGATTGGAGGCGCACGTGTCGCTTCGGGAGAATCAACTGCAAGGCTGGTACGAATCGGGGAGCGGGGAGTGGTTCGTCGCGCGCGGGAACGAGTTGGAAGTCTTCGAGCAATATGCAAGTCTGCTGGGCGAACGGTTCGGGAAAGCAACCTCCAAACCCGCGCCGCGCGTCTGGTGCTCGTGGTACAGTTTTTACAAAGAAATCAACGAAAAGAAAATCCAGAATGTCCTGAGGGATCTCGGCGACCTGCCCTTCGACGTGGTGCAGATTGACGACGGCTGGCAGGTTGCGCCCGGCGATTGGATTCCCAACGCGAAATTTCCCAGCGGCATGGACAGTCTCGCCGCCTCCATCCGCGCTACAGGGCGCAAGGCCGGTCTGTGGATGGCGCCGTTGGCGATTGGAGAAAAGTCGGGCATTTTCAAGGAGCATCCCGATTGGCTGTTGCAAGGATGGAATGGCAAACCCGTTTCAGCGGGGTTCGAATGGGGAGGTGATACTTTTGCACTCGATGTTACGAATCCACAGGCCGCAGACTGGCTGGCAAATACGATTCGAACTGCTGTTAACTGGGGCTACGACTACCTCAAACTGGACTTTCTCTACGCGGGTGCGTTGCCCGGCAAACGCCACGTGGACATGCCCCGCGAGGCCGCGTATCGTCACGCATTGGAAATTATGCGCCGCGCCGCGGGGGACGCGTATCTGCTCGTCTGCGGTTCACCCATCATCCCTTCGCTGGGACTCTGTGATGCCATGCGCGTCGGTCCCGATGTCGCCAATTTGTGGGATAGCCGCCTTTACAGTTATCTGCTCTACAACCAGACCACGCCCGGTATGAAGAATGGAATCCGCACCACGTTGAACCGTCTGTGGTTGAAGTCGCTCGTCCACGTGGACCCGGACGTGGCCTTCTTCCACGAAAGCAAATCTCTCACTGCTGAGCAACGTCAACTCTTCCAGGATTTGACCGAGATCTGCGGATTCAAAGCCACCTCCGATCTTCCCTCTTTGTGGGCGGAGACCGAACGCGAGCGAGTCCGCGCGTGGCTGACGAATCGGCAGGAGTCGGCTCGGGTGGACCGAACCCGCTTCACCGTCGGGGGCCGAAGCGTGGATTTTAGTCCCGCGATGGATCTGCCGCCGCGCCCAGGCGGGTTTGCCCTCATCGAGCGGGCGATCGTTTCGTGGTTCGGCGAGCAGTTATGGGCTTTGCAACTTTGGGACTGGCTTCTGCGAACAAATCCGACAAAAACAAAAGAAGACGGTGGAGAATAACTCCGCCGCTTTTATTTTTGGAACAACTCATCCGTCTTCGCAGCCATAATGAAATCGTTGCGGTGCAGGCCTTTGATGACGTGCGTCCACCATTGGACGGTGACGCGTCCCCACTCGGTGACGAGGCGCGGATGATGATCTTCTGCTTCGGCGATGGCGGCCACTTTGTTGGTGAAGGTCACCGCGTCGGCGAAGTTCTTGAATTTGAAAACGCGTTGAAGAAGCGGGGCGCCATCCCGCTCCACGATATTCCACTCGGGAGTTTGGGAATGCAATTCGAGAATCTCCTCGTCGGTCAAAGTTGGTTCGCCGCCTCGACAGGGGGCGCATTTTCCAGCGGCAAGATTGACCATTTCAAACCTCCGATTCAAAAGTAAAAACCGTGATTTCAGGCCTGCAATTAAACCGCACGGGGATGCGCGCCATCCCGATGCCGCGATTGGTGTATTGGAGCATGCCCCCCACTTTGTACAGCCCCAGCGGATATTTGTGTCCGTATTTTGGTGTGTGGATGGGGCCAACGAAAGGCAGGACAACCTGTCCGCCATGTGTGTGTCCCGAAATTTGCAGGTCGAATCTTCCTGTTTCCGCGCTGGAATCGGCGAAGTCGGGTTCATGGCAGAGCAGGATCGCCGCGCCGTCGGAGGGGAGGCATGCGAGGAGTCCATCCAGGTCGTCGCGCCTTTCATATACATCGTCCAGTCCGCAAATATGAAAGGCCGCGTCCCCGCGTCGAAGACTGTGTACGGAATTCGATAATTCGAGAATTCCCGTTCCATGTAATTTATCGCGAATCCTTTTTGCATCTGTCCAGTAGTCATGATTACCCATCACGGTCAGGACGGGGAAGGATTCCACGAGAGGTTTCAAGGCGGCTGCCACATCATCCAGCGCCCGTTCCCGCGCATCGTCCCAGCCGTGGCTGAGCAAATAGTCCCCGGTGATGGCGACCAAATCGGGCGACTCGTTCGATATCACCTGCACGGCTTTTGCCAGCCGTGCGCGATTCATCCATCCGCCCATGTGAATGTCGCTGATCTGAACGAGACGGAATCCTGCAAAGGCAGGGTCCAGCCGCGGTAGTTTCAGCGACAGGCGCACCACTTCCAGCCAGGCGGGCTCAACTTGCGTAGCGTACCCTGCTCCCCCAATGAAGGCAAACGAGCCAAGCCCCAGGGTGTACGCGGTAAGTTTCAAAAAGTCACGGCGCGAAATGGGATGGCCTTTCGGTTTCATTAGGAAAACATTGCGGTCAATTCGCCCAACTCGCGCAGAAAATTGCCGCCCAATCGCAAACGCAATACTTTCCGTCCCGCAGCCTGCAACGCTTCGTAATCTCCCAGCGCCTGCGCGCGGAGCAGCGTGCCAAAACTCAATCCCTGCGTGGGGATTTCCATGTCGCCTTGCGCGTCGTACACAACCTGGATAAACCAGCCCTTGTTCGGCCCACCCTTGTGGAACTGTCCCGTCGAGTGTTGGAAGCGCGGGCCGAAGCCAGCCGTCACAGCGCATTTCGTCTTTTCTCGAATCGCCACCCGCATCTGTTGAAGCAACTCAATCGTTTCATCATTACGCGGCAGGTAGGCGTTGATCGTAAAGAAATCGCCAGGCTTTGCGCCTTTCAAAAATTTCTCCAGCGCGGGTTTCGCATCGGACGCGTTCACCAAATCCACATCGGTGAGTTTGCCCGTCTTTTGAAAATCGGCAAGTTTGTTTTTCGTGCGCGTCTTGCTATCCTGCACATCGGGCTGGTCGAATGGGTTCACGCCCAAAATATGACACGCCACTGCGGTTGCCATCTCCCAGCGGAAAAATTCGGCGCCCGCATCGTGGTAATTGGAAATTGGTAATTGGATGACAGGGAAGCCCGCGTGTTGGAGCGCGGTAACTCCATTGTCAAGTTCGCCCGTTTGACGGAGATAGATGAACAGACGATCCTTGCCATAGACTTCGGGTGCGTCGAGTGGTTCGAGCGGGACGGGCAGGATGCCTTTGCCGTTCTTCCCGCTGGATTCGGCGACGATCTGCTCGATCCAACCTGCCAGCGCGGACAAAGGCGCGTCCGCCAGGACTGTCAGTTTGTCGCGGCCTTCGGCCGCAGCCGCGGCCAGGACAGCTCCCAGTGCCACGCCAGGGTTACGCGCGGATGATTTAGCCTCGCCGCACTCGCGTTTCATCCAATCGACGCGGTCGAGGAGGAGATTTAAGTCCATGCCGAGCAGCGCGGCGGGGACGAGGCCGAAATCGGTCAATGCGGAATAACGTCCGCCAACGGATTCATCGGAGGAGAAGATTTTTCGGAAGCCGCGCTCGTGCGCGAGTGTTTCGAGATCGGTGGCGGGGTCAGTGATGGCGATGAAGCGCGAGCCGTCTGCATTGCTCAATTTCCAGAAGTGATCGAAAGCGGCCATCATTTCGGTCGTCCCGCCCGATTTGCTGGCAACGATATAAAAACTTTTATCTGGCGGGAAATCTTGCGCGGCCTGTTTCACTTGCGCGGGGTCGGTCGAATCCAAAATCGCAAGCGACAGTTTCGCTTCGACGTTTGCGCCCGCTTGCAGGGAACTCAGCACTTCGGCTGTCAGCGAGGAGCCGCCCATGCCGAGCACGAGGACGCGGTCAATGCCATCTTTGTGGATTTCCTCGGCGAAGGATTGATACACGGGAATCCGTTCGCGGGCTTTTTCGGGAGAGTCCAGCCAGCCGAGGCGGTTGGACGCTTCACGCTGACCTTCGGGCGTGTCCGACCAGAGCGTCAGGTCACGCGACCAGATTCGGGCGGGGACGGAATCCGCTTCGAGTTGGGTCAAACGCGCGGCCACAGAGTCCGCCAGTGATGATAGTGAGGAAGCGGCGGCCTTTCGTCGGTCATCCACTGCCGCGAGGAGTTGCGTGAACGCGTCCGCAAAGGATTTGACTCCCTCTTCCTCCAGTTCGCGGGTCACATCATCCATCGAGATGCCGAGGGTCTTGAGTTGGGCAAAGACACTGCGCGCCTCGTCGAGATCGCGGGAGATGGCATTCTCTGCAATGCCGTGATCGCGGAAGGCGTCCAGCGTGGCAGGCGGGACGGTGTTGACGGTTTCGGGACCGATGAGATTGTCCACGTAGAGGGTGTCGGAGTAGGCGGGATTTTTTGTGCCAGTGGAAGCCCAAAGTGGGCGCTGAACGCGCGCGCCCTTGAGTTTGAGCCCCTCCCAGCGGCGTGTAGTGAAGACCGCGCCAAAGGCCTCGTAGGCGAGTTTCGCGTTCGCAACCGCGGCCTTGCCGCGCAGGGGTGCGCCTTCGGGGAGTTTTGGATCAATTTTGGTATCCAAGCGCGAGACAAAGAAGGATGCCACCGAAGCGACGTGGTCAATCGGTTGGCCCGCGGCGAGGCGGTCTTCGAGGCCATCGAGGTAGGCGATCATCACTTCGGCGTAACGCTCCAGCGAAAAGATGAGCGTCACATTGACGTTGATGCCCGCGGCAATGACGGCGCGCACGGCAGGGATGCCCTCGAGCGTGGCGGGGATTTTGATCATCAGGTTCGGCTTGCCGACGCGTTCCCATAGCGCTTTGGCCTGCTCGATTGTGGCGGCAGTGTCGTTGGCGAGATACGGGCTGACTTCGAGACTCACGAATCCGTCGCCGCCGTTTGTCTCTTCGTAAAGCGGCATGAATAGCTCGCAGGCTTCTTGAATATCTTCCACCGCGAGTTGCCAGAAGATTTTCTCCGCGTCCCAGCCCGCCCAGGCGAGGGGAGTCAACGCGGAGTCGTAATCATTCGTCTTGGCAATAGCGTTGTTGAAGATGGTCGGATTGGAGGTGACGCCGCGGACGTCGCCGCGCTCGATCATGGCTTTGAGTTCGCCGTTTTCGAGAAGTTTTCTCTGGATGTTGTCGTACCAGAGGGATTGGCCGAGCGAGGTGAGTTTTACAATCGGGTTCATGATTTCCTGTTGGAATGTTGGAAAGTTTGAAGGTTTGATGTTGGAAAGATGTTAGTCTGTCAACTTTCCAACCTCTTCGATCTTCTGTATCTTATTCACGCGCCGTGCAAATCTTTCGCCGTCTTTGTCATCTCCCAGATAGTGCGCTCCGAGAAATGCTTTTACGAGACTGGATGCAAGTTCCACACCGATGACCCTCCCGCCGAGACAAAGCACGTTCATCCTGTCATGCTCCACGCCTTGCGCGGCGGAATAGGTGTCGTGACAGATCGCCGCCCACACCCCCTTCATTTTGTTGGCGGCAATGCACGCGCCCACGCCCGATCCGCAGATGAGGATCCCGCGTTCGGCCTCGCCCGATTGGATGGCGTGTCCCAGTTTTTCGGTGAAATCGGGAAAGTCCACAGGCTCGGCGCTGTCCGTCCCCAGGTCAATCGGCTCGTGTCCCGCGGCACGCACGGACGCGAGAATCGTCTCCTTCAGCGGGAAACCCCCGTGGTCGCAAGCGACGGCAATTTTCATCGTTCACTCTCCCAGCCAGTTCATTCCAAGGATTTGTCCCACGCCCAGTGCAAATAGGAACAACCCCACGAGAAATGCAATGATTCGCGCGATCCTGTCACCGAAAATCATGTTAAGCAGTTTGCCAGAATGCGTCACGATTCGCCAATTCAGGGCCGCCCCAACCATCGTAAGGATTCCGATCAGGGCGATGATCAATCCAACTGTCGTGTCGCTCATGTTACTTTCGCTTCACCGTCTTTTTGTTCACTGTTTTCTTGACCTTGCTCTTCGGCTTGGCGATCTTCTTTGGTATCACGGACCTGGCCTGTGCGATGATGTTTTCGACGGTCAGTCCCAACTTCTCGTAGATGACTTTGTACGGAGCCGATGCGCCGAACCGCTCAATGGAGATGACCTTTCCTCCCGGGCCAACGAATCTTTCCCACCCCATGCCGACTCCTGCTTCGACAGCGACTCTCGCCGCGACCTTTTTCGGCAACACAGACTCACGATAGGCCGCATCCTGTTTCTCGAACAACTCCCAACTCGGGACGGACACCACGCGCACGCTGTGTCCCTTTTCGTGAAGTTTCTTCGCCGCGTCCATGATGAGACTCACTTCCGAGCCAGACGCCATCAAAATCACATCGGGAGCTTTCTTGCCGAAGGCCCCCAACACGTACGCGCCTTTTTCGAGTTGCAGGTTGGAAGGTTGGAAAGTGGGAACAGCCTGACGAGTCAAGGCCAGAACCGTCGGCCCGTCCCGACGCGCAAGCGCGACCTTCCACGCCTGGACGGTCTCGTTCGCGTCCGCGGGGCGGATTACCGTCAGATTCGGGATGGCGCGCAACGCCGCGAGATGCTCCACGGGCTGGTGCGTCGGACCGTCTTCGCCGAGGCCGATCGAGTCGTGGGTGAAGATGAAAATGGACGGGATGTGCGACAGCGCCGCGATGCGGATGGCGGGGCGGTTGTAATCCGAGAAGACGAGGAACGTCCCGCCGTAGGGAATCAACCCGCCGAAGAGCGCCATGCCGTTGAGCGCCGCGCCCATGGCGTGTTCGCGCACGCCGAAGTGGAAGTTGCGTCCATGCGGCGATTCTTTTTGGAAGGCGGGCACGTTTTCAATTTTGGTGTTGTTCGAGGGAGCCAGGTCCGCCGAGCCGCCGAGCAGTTCGGGCAGGATGGGCGCCAGCGCGTTGATCACCTTTCCCGAAGCGGCGCGCGTGGCCATGCCTTTCGTGTCCGCAGGGAAGACGGGCAACACCTTCTCCCAGCCTTTGGGGAGTCTGCCAGCCAGTCTTCTTTCGAGTTCCGTTCCTTTTTCGGGATTGGATTTTTTGAATTCGGTAAATTTTTGCTTCCACGCGCTTTCGGCTTGTTGTCCGCGCTCCGCGGCCTCGCGATAGAAATCCAGCACGTCATCGGGGATGTAGAAGCGCGGTGCCTTCGGCCAGCGGAGATTTTCCTTGGCGGCGTTCAGTTCCTCGTCTCCCAGCGGTTCCCCATGGACTTTGGATGTGCCCTGTTTCTTCGGCGCGCCAAACCCGATGACGGTGCGGCACATGATGATGGATGGGCGCGGGTCATATTTGGCGGCGATGATGGCCGCGTCGATCGCGTCTACATTGTTGCCGTCGTTCACTTTTTGGACGTGCCAGCCATACGCTTCGAAGCGTTTGGCGCGGTCTTCGGTGAAGGCTAGGTCGGTGGAACCGTCAATGGAGATGTGATTGTCGTCATAAAGGTAGATGAGTTTCCCCAATTGCAAGTGTCCCGCCAGCGAGGCGGCCTCGGATGCCACACCCTCCATCAAGTCTCCATCGGTGACGATGGCATAGATGAAATTGTCGAACAGTTCGGGCGAGTAGACAGCCGCCAGATGGGTGGATGCGATGGCCATGCCCACGCCGGTGGCGAATCCCTGCCCGAGTGGACCGGTGGTCATTTCCACGCCGGGGGTTAATCCGAATTCGGGGTGGCCGGGTGTACGGCTTCCCCATTGACGGAAATTCTTCAATTCGTCGAGGGAGAGGTCGTAGCCGGTGAGGTGCAACAGTGAGTAGAGCAACATTGAGCCGTGTCCGCCCGAAAGGAGGAAGCGGTCGCGTCCCATCCACTTGGGGTTGTGCGGATTGTGGTGCAGGTGACGCGTCCAGATGGTGAAGGCCATTGCGGCCGCGCCCATTGGCAGTCCGGGATGGCCCGAATTGGCCTGCTGGACGCCATCGGCGGAGAGAAATCGCAGGGTGTTGATCGCGCGGGTTTGGATGTCGGAAGTGTTCATGCGCCCATTTTACCATTTGGAAGGTTACATGGCCCATGTGCAAATTGGTCCCCCTGATGGTGCTTATATCGAGGAAAATAACGCCGCGATCATTACCAGGATGATCGCCAGCGTCGCGGACAGCAGTATCCAATTGACGAGGTGTCCAGTCCCCGGGTAGCCCTCGCGTTTTTCGGTGGCATACAGATAAAGTCCCATGATCCCGATGACGAGATTCCCCAGATATGCCAGTCCGTAAATCAGCGCGATGATGACGGTGATGACTTGACCCGTGTCGTAACCCAGGTTGAACGCGCGTGGGGAGATCAGGTTGCCGACGACCATCAGGATCAAGAGCGCCAGAAGAAGCGCGGCGCCGCCGAATTCGCCCACGAGGAGCCACAGCGCGGTGCGGTCCAATTTATGATAGGTGTTGGCGGGAGTGTTCATATATGTCTCCTCTATGCAAAGGCGTTACTCGAATCTTAAATATTTAGTCGTCGCTCTGGACATGTCGCTGTATTCGCCGCGATATTCCTCGGGCAGAAGAGCGGCCAGTTGGTACATCATCTCGTCCACAACCTGCTGACGCTCTTCGCGCGTGATTCGTTCCCCCTTGGTATTGATCGTGAACGGCCTGCCCACGCGCATCGAAAAACCTGTGCGGCGGAGGCGTTTGAGATTGGGAAGAAATTTTTCTCCGCCCCAATGCACGATGGGCAGGATGGGCGCGTTGCTTCGGAAGGCCAGCGTCGCCGCGCCGGGGTGTGCGCGCAGGAGTTTGCCCGTCTTGTTGCGCGTGCCTTCGGGCGCGACGCCAAAAATGTATCCCTGTGACAGTTTGTCCAGCGCGGCGCGCAGGGCAGACATATCCGCTTCGCCGCGGCGGACGGGGATGGCCCCCCACACGTTGAAAAGCCACGCCATGATGGGGTTGTTCCAGGTTTCGATCTTGGCCCACCCTGTCAGCGGACGCGGTTGGAGCCAGGTGAATAGCATCGGGACTTCGAGCGACCCCGTGTGATTGGAAATGGCAATCAGCGGGCCGCGCGCGGGGACCTTCGACAGGTCAGCCGCATCCACGCGGCAGAGGATGGACAGCCCGATCTTGATGACGATGAATACGAACCAGCGGACGGGTCTGACGTTCACGAACTGCGCGCGGATGGATCGGGCAACGGCGATCATGGAAAACCTATGAAGTTTCCAGCGTCACAAATTCCAGCGCGGACGGGATGAGTTCGATCTCCAGCGATTGCCCCGCGTAACATAGGGTCTCGCCGTCGGCGTGGGCGGGCAGGGAACCGTCCAGTGCGCGCACCTTCACAGTTTTGGAGCGCCTCATTTTTATTTCAGGCTGGGTGGCCTGTGTACCTTTGAGGAAATAGGGGATAAGCTGGAACAATCGCAGGCGCGATGCCTCGGATGCGATGCACAGGTCGAGCCAGCCATCATCGGGTGCGCTTTCGGGAGCCATCATAAACCCGCCGCCCATGCGCCGTCCGTTCATAATGGATGTCATCAGCGAGCGTTGGGTGAAGGATTCCCCATCCAGCACGATTTCCACTTTCGGTGCGTTGAAATACAGGGAGATGGTTTTGACGACGCCAATCAGGTAGGGAATAAGTCCCACCGCCCAGCGGATCTTAATGGCTTCAAACCCCACCATCGCGTCGAATCCGATGCCCACACCGTTGGCGAAGTAACGGCCATCGGGATAATCGCCGCCGCGCGCCATTCCCACGTCAATCTTGCGGCGATGATTTTCCGCCAGCGCGCGCACACCATCTTCCAGTCCTTGATGGCGGGCCAGCCCAAAGTTCATGTCGTTGCCCGTGCCGACAGGCAGGATGCTGAAGGCAGTGTGGTTGTGTCCCGCCGCGCGGGCACGCATCAACCCGTTGAGTGCCTCGTTGGCGGTCCCGTCCCCGCTGGCGGTCGCGATTACGTCAAAGTCCGCGCGAGCCGCGTTCTCTGCCAGTTCAGCCGCATGCCAGGGACGTTCGGTCTGAACCAATTCAAAGTCAAGTTTGAACGAGCGGAGCAGTTCCTCGATTTGCGGAATTGCATCCTTTGCGTGTCCGCGCCCCGAAGTGGGATTTACGATGATGTAGTATTTCATCTCGCCATTTCTCCTCGTCCCGAAAAGTTTTGGCGAGTGTATCACGTTTGCAGGACAAATTGGCAAATAATCTTACAACTACCCATGTCCGCTGGCGTGGCGATATTCGGCGGCTGGTTTATCGAAGGAACGGTTGAGCGCGTCGGCCAGCTCATCGAGCGCCATCTCATCCTCGTGCAGGAGCATGGCGCTCAGTTTGCGCAGGCGTTCGTGAAGTTCATTCATCTGGATTCGAAAGGCGGCGTAATTTTCACGCGTGACGCGTTCGCGCAGGCCATTCCCCACCTCTTGCGTCCGTTCCAGCGCTTCCATGGTTTCATGGATGTGCTCGGCGATCAAGGTCAGGTCAGACATGTCGGCCTCCTTTGTCACCACTACAATAGCACGTTATGGCCGCGATTTCAAGTAGTCCTCAAACGTGTCGAGATCCGCGAGGATGGACGGCGTGTCCACTTCCACATAACTAATCTCGCCAGCGTGCTGGTTCAAAAAATCGCGCGGCGATTGAGGGGATTCCATTTGCAGGATTTCATCCCAAAGCGGACGCGCCACCAGCCACGGATGTCCGCGTCGCATCTGGTAACTGGGGACGACGAGATTGGACTGTCCCCCTTCGAACGCTTCCACCACCGCCCGCACGCTTCTTTCCTCGACTTGTGGCTGGTCGCCGAGAACGATGAGGGCCGCACCCGCTGATGGGTTGCCGCGTAAAATGCGCAGTCCCGCCTGCACCGACGATAACATCTCCCCTCTCTCGCATTCTGCATTCTGCGTACTGCTTACTGCATACTGCCTGACAATCTCCTCCACTTGCTCTCGCGCCCCTCCCGTCACAACGAGAATATTCTCCACCCCCGCGCGTCTCATCGTCTCGATGACCTGACCCAGCACATTCGTCTCTCCCCATGGCAGGAGCATCTTGGGTTGACCCATCCGTTTGGATTGGCCTGCGGCGAGAATGATGGCGGTGATCATAGGTTTTTCAGCCGTTCATAATCTTCTGGCGTGTCCACATCCAATAATAGCGCGTCATCGTGCCAGGGGAGATATTCCACTTTGTGTTTGCCGAAGATGGCGCGTCCGCCCACAGCGCCCCTCAACGCGAGCAGGTCAGGGAAGGTGACGCGGTCGAACAGCACAGGGTTGGCGCGCTTCTCCTCCAGCACCAGTGGCGCGAGGATGGACGGCAGACTCTGCGCGTGCGATTCTGCCAATGCCTGGATGACCTCTATCCCAATTTGCGGCTGATCAGCCAGGAGAAAAATGGCTGCGCCGACCCCCTCCCGACCTCCCCCAAATTCTCCGAATTTTGGGGAGGAGAACAGTGCCTGGATCCCCGCGACGATGGAACTGGCCTGTCCGCTTTCCCATTGGTCGTTTCGGACAACAGTTACGGACAATCCCTGCACTGCTTTCCCCACTTGCTCCGCCTCTGCACCTGTCACAATGATTACAGGCCTCAGCCCAGCGCCCAACGCTGTTTCGGCCACTTGTCGGACGAACGGCTTGCCTTTCCAATCCAGCAATTGTTTTGGCTTTCCAAATCGTTTTGATGCTCCAGCCGCCAAAATGATGCCTGCCGTCCGCTCGAAGGTTTGGAAATTGTTTTTCTGGAGCGATCCCACCAGCACTGAATCAAAGTGACTTAATAATTCACGCGCCATCTTTCCGCCGATGGCCTGCAATTCGGGCGTCTCGGCCTGATTGAGCAACGCGACGCGTCGCGCCTGCGCGGGGATATTTTTAAGTCCACCCTCTGGGTGGAGCAGGAGGCAGGTCAGGTGCTCGGGGCTGATCGGTTGATTAAGCGGAAGCCCGCCGAGGGTCGAGAAAAGATGCGAGCGGTGGACGTGTTCCTCGTCCAGCAACTGACCGAGTCCGCTTAATCCCGCGACAATGATGACTGTCTCCACAAAATCAGGGATAGGTGGCTCGTGTATGGCGGGCGCTTTTATCGGCTTTTGACGTGCACCGTCTGCTTCGATGAGCAGGGGAATGGAATCTTTGATTGACCACTCTCGCAGGCAGGAAAGAATGGACAGGCTGACTGGTTCTGTCCGATCATCATTGATTGCGCCAGTAACGAGCGTAATGCCTTTGGCAATTTCCCCAATGTCTCGCGGCGATTCGGCCGCGATGTGACGGTCTGCCAGCGGGATTTGCCACACGCCGAGATGCGATGTTGCCGTGACAATAACGGACGGTGGGCGGTGGACGGTGGACAGTAATTCCCGCGCCAATTGGAACATAGCCGTCGTTTTTCCTCCCGCGCCGACGAAGGCGATGCTTCGGGCATATTCGAGGGATTCACCCTTCACTTTTTGGGATGATGGGAAAACCTGGAAAAGGGGGATACATAATGCCCTGGAGAGGTTCATAGCCTGAATTATACGACCCTGAATCTGTTTTTTGATGTTCTTGTAAAGACAGGCAAGAGCCCGGAGTTCAGGGTTGTCAAGTTGTCCAAACGCTTGTATAATCGCCCTTACATTTTTCTTAACCGGAGTCACCAGTGATGGAACAGAATGAAGCCCTGAATGGGCAGGGGGCCGCAGACCTGCACACAGACCAGAACGAGACCCACAACAACCAGAGCATGGAGACGTTGCTACAGGAATCATCCGGCGTCGAATTGCCTCAATCGGGTGAGATTCGTCGCGGCATGATTGCAAGCATCGGCCCAAGCCAGATCCTTGTCAGCATTGGCGCCAAGTCAGAAGGTGTAATTGCAGGTCGTGAATTGGAGTCGCTTTCCGCCGATGAGCGCGCTGCGCTCCAGGTTGGGCAGGAAGTGCCCGTTTATGTCGTCCACGCAGAAGACGAGAACGGCAACGTGGTCCTTTCGTTCAAGCGCGCCCAGGAGCAAATGACCTGGGAAAACGTGGAACGCATGCTTTCGGAAGAGGAAGTCATCGAAAGCAAGATCACTGGTTTCAACAAGGGCGGCCTGATCGTGGCCGTCGGTGGATTGCGCGGATTTGTGCCTGCCTCGCAGATCAGCATGACGCGCCGCGCCGTCGCAGTGGGCGAGACCCCCGAACAGCGTTGGGGCAAAATGGTCGGCGAACCGATCTCTGTCCGCATCGTGGAAGTGGACCGCGAACGCCGCCGCCTGATTCTCTCCGAGCGCGCCGCCAACACAGAGTCCCGCCAGTCCATCAAGGAACGCGTCATCTCCGAACTGGAAATTGGCAAAACCTACACGGGCCGTGTCACCAGCCTGGCCGATTTCGGCGCCTTCGTCAACGTCAACGGCGCGGACGGCCTCGTTCACCTCTCCGAGATCTCCTGGGAGCATGTCTTGCATCCCAGTGAGGTGCTCGAAGTGGGACAGGAAGTCAAAGTGCGCGTCATCAACATTGACCGCGACAAGAAGCGCATCGGCCTCTCCATCCGTCAACTGCAGGAAGACCCGTGGCAGTCGAAAGTTGAAAAATTCAGCGTGGGACAACTCGTCGAGGGTGTCATCACCCGCCTGACCAAGTTTGGCGCGTTCGCCCGTCTCGAAGGTGACCTCGAAGGTCTCATCCACATTTCCGAGATCAGCGACCACCGCATCGAGCATCCCAAGGAAGTTCTTAAAGATGGCGACGTCAAAACCCTGCGCATCATCCGCATCGACACCGACCAGCATCGCATCGGCCTCAGCCTCCGCAAGGTGGACTCGGGCGCTTTCGCCGACAAGGACTTCAAACTCCTGATGAACGATGGCTCCGAGAATGAAAGCAACTCGCCTGAAGGTACTGCGCCTCTCTCTGAGGCCGCCTCAGCCGACGATATCGCGTTGCTTAAGTCTGCCGCACCCAATGAAAATGAAACACCGCCTGAAGAGCCGCAAGCCTGAAACTCGAAGAGCGTACCTTACGGTGCGCTCTTTTTGAATCCCATGCACCTAATCGTTGATTCCCACGAAGACCTGGCCTGGAACATCCTCTCCTTCGGACGCGATTACACCCGCTCCGCTCACGAAACGCGCGCCCTCGAAATCGGTCAGCCTGTCATCGAAGGAAATGGCGACACCCTGCTTGGCTGGCCCGACTACCAGCGAGGGCGCGTCGCCGTCGTGTTCGCGACCCTCTTCGCCTCGCCCGTCCGCCATCTCGTCGGGAATTGGGAGCGGATTTTCTATCCCGATGCAGATTACAAAGCCGCTCACCGTCTCTACTGGCAGGAATTGGA
The DNA here is from genome assembly GCA_003598975.1 of Anaerolineaceae bacterium. Lineage (GTDB taxonomy): Bacteria > Chloroflexota > Anaerolineae > Anaerolineales > Villigracilaceae > Denitrolinea. The sequence continues at coordinate 23,078 of QZIJ01000131.1, forward strand.
GACGTACCACCGACTCGTCGACTCTCATCCCGACAAATTTCAACTACTCGCCTCTCGCGCGGACCTGGGGCGGATTCTCGACCACTGGCATCTCCAACCCGACAACCATCCCGTCGGCCTGCTCCCTTTGATGGAGGGCGCGGACGCGGTCCAGCATCCCTCCGAACTGGCCGCGTGGTGGGACTTCGGTCTGCGCGCCATCGGTCTCGCCTGGGCAGGGACGCGTTACTGTGGCGGAACAAAGGAGCCTGGCCCCCTCACTGACGATGGCCGTGCCCTGCTCAAAGCCATGGCCGACTTTCCCTTCACCCTCGACATCAGTCACATGGACGAGCCTGCTGCGCTTCAGTCATTGGACTTTTACGAAGGGCCTGTGGTTGCCACGCACGGAAATTGCCTCGCGCTCCTGCCCAACTACGCCACCAATCGCCAGTACTCTGACCGCGTTCTGCGCGGACTCATCCAGCGCGGGGGCGTGGTCGGACTTGTTCCGTATAACGCTTTCCTCAAGGTGGGATGGTTGCGCACCAGCGGAAGCCGCCGCGAGGAAGTTTCCCTTGCCAATCTTGCCGACCACATTGACCATGTCTGCCAGTTGGCAGGGGACACTCGTCACGCGGGTATCGGCTCCGATTTCGACGGTGGATTTGGGTTACAATCTGTCCCGCCAGAAATAGACACAATTGCCGACCTTCACAAACTGACCGATTTCCTCCAGCCACGCGGCTACTCAGACTCTGACATCGAGTCCATTCTCGGCGGTAACTGGCTCCGTTATTTGCAGGAGAATCTGCCCTGATGACTTCTTCTAAACCCAACCGCTCCCCTCTGCCTGATGTTTCTTCACAAGACCCGCCCTCACGCACGCGCGTCCGCTTTGGGCTGATCATCATCGTGCTGGGATTCTTCATCCTGATTATCGGTGCAAAGCCTGCCTGGTTTGGCTGGGACAATAGTCCCACCGTCGGTTTTATTCAAGTCTCCATTCTGCTGGTGGGGCTGGGCATCCTTTGCCTCGGTGGATATGTGGGATTGCTTGCCCTGTGGAAGGGACGCGAACGATCCATCGCCGCAGACATCGGGATGCGGCTGGTTGCCACGGGATACGTTGTCTCCGTCTTCGCGGGTATGGCGGATTTGTTTGGGATGGGAACACAAGTTGGTCCCGATGGAGCATTCTTTGGTCCGCTTCAATCGCGGGGTATCATTGTTGGGCAGGTCATTATCGCGATTGGATTTTTGCTTTTGATCCCGTTCCGCAAGAAATCAGGTGAAGAAGAAAAACTCCCGTGACAAGCGGGAGATTTTCTTTGAAAACAAAAACCGCCTCATAGGCGGTTAGTTTGTGCCCCCACGGGGATTCGAACCCCGGTCGTAGCCTTGAAAGGGCTGCGTCCTAGTCCACTAGACGATGGGGGCATTTTGCTGCGGCGACATGAAGCCGCCCACACTAAAGCGGGCGGGATTTTATCATCCACACCCTTAAACGGTCAAGCGATTTTACAAATCAACTTTGCGCTTTGACGCGTTGTCCCTGCAGGGCAAGGATATCCACCTGTGTGCGGTTGAACAACATGCCCGGGCTTTCGACGCGCAGGGTGGGGATAAGCACGGCTGTCAATGTGGCATCAAAGATGGGGACAAAATCGCGCGAACCCTCTGCCATGAGTGCGGAGAAATCGAATCGACCTGGATACTCCACCTTCCCCTCGATCTCGTAGACCTGGGTGGTCACCCGCACGGGATACTCGGTGACGGAGGCAAATCCGCCGCGCACCACCGCTTGTGGACCGAGATCTTCGCGGCGGGCGAGGGCAATGGCAAACACCTGCCGTTTGAACATGCGGATCACTTCATAATGATCCACCAGTTTGGTGGGCATGTGGATGCGCGCCAGGCGGGCATCCAATACCTCCATGTAGGAGTGGGTGGGATCGTTCATCAATCCCATGACGCCGTTGGTGGAGACGGTCACTTTGCCGACCACACGGTAACTCGATGTGAGAATGTCGGCGGGCAGGAAGCGGTGCGTGCGGGGGGCAGTGTCCATCATACGCGGCGAACTCCTCGTCAGGTTTGGTCGGGGCTGGGACGCGAGGACTCAGGCCGAGGTCGGGCGCGAGGCGAAACACGCTTACGCACGGTGGGGCGTCCTGCGTTTGGGTTGAGGAGCATGGTCAGCCACGAGATGGCTTTTTGATCATACTCGCGTCGTCCGCACACGTCACATATCCAGGCGGGGAAGTTCGGCACGGTAAGAAGTTCCTCGTTCAGCCACGTGAAGTAGGTGATAAAACGCATGTGCATGTGACCCGAACCGCATTCAGTGCATGGAAATGGCTCAGGCAGGGGGGGAGTGGTTTCTTCGATCATGCAGTCCTTTGGATGCCTATTATACCCAGTTGCGGGGGAATGCGGTTTGCAATTCTGTGTACGGGGTTGTTGTAAATTCCAAGCCGCATTCCACACAGGATGGGGCTATGCTTTGAAGATCAAATCGAGATATTTCTTCAGCATATCACTCACCAGCCCGCGCATTGGGATGGTGGACGCCATCCCATAGACCGGGGCCATTGTCCCTTTTTCTTCGGGGTGCGCCTTGACATGTTCCACCGCCTCGCGCAGGTCGGCGACGAATCGCTCCGCGACGCCGGGCTGGGTGTGCCGCAGCGTGACGCACAGGTGGACGCAGGTCGGTTTGTGCAGTCCGTTCAGGCTCCACTTTTTGTGAGACATGAAATCGAGCACCTTGTACACGTCAATCGAATCGGACGCGAACGCCACCACGAAGAGCGGGTCGCCCAACACGCGCAACTCGGGGATTTGGCGGATCCCTTCCTTGACCTTCGCGGCGGTTTCCAAAATCCGCTTCGTCGCGTCGAGATAACCTTGCTCGCCGATGGAAGTCAACGCGGCCCAGCACGCGGCGGAGAGCGCACCGGGACGACTGCCCGCGAACGTGGGCGAGAAGTACAGTCCGCCCGGCCAATCACTGGCAGTGTAATACTGGTAATGCAGTAAATCCAGCCCGCGGTACAGGACGACCGAGGTCCCTTTCGCCGCGTAGCCGTACTTGTGCGTATCCGCAGACATAGAGGTGACTCCCGCCAAACGGAAATCGAACTTCGGGACGGGGTAGCCGAGCCGTTCCGCCCACGGAAGGACGAATCCGCCGAGACACGCGTCCGTGTGGAAGCCGATTCCGTGCTGGCGCGCCAACTCGGATAGTTCCTCGATCGGGTCGATCGCGCCGTGCGGGAAAGAGGGCGCGGAGCCGACGATGACGATTGTGTTCTTGTTGATGGCCTTTTTCGCGGCGGACACGTCCGCGTGGAAATTTTCGTCAACGGGGATGTGGACGGTCTTGATGTTGAAATATTGACTGGCCTTGTCGAACGCGGCGTGCGCGGTGATGGGGACGATCATCTCTGGCTGGGTGATGCCCTTCGTGGCACGCGCCCAATCGCGGTAGGTCTTCATTGCCAGCATGATGCTTTCCGTCCCGCCCGAGGTGACCGTGCCGTGGACATCCCGCTCGCTGAGCGAAGTCGAAGCACCGTCGCCGCCCAGCATGTGGGTGGTCATTGCCACGATCTCGGCTTCGAACTTTGTCGCACTCGGCCACACGTCCGCATGGAGGGGATTGGCTTGCGAATTGATGGCGTAGACTTGATTCAAAAATTCGATGTGCTCCGTGTCCCCGTGATAGACCGCGCCCGAGACGAAACCGTCCTTCCAGGTTTCCTCCTCGTGGTCGCGCATGGCTTGCATGTCGCGCAAAATTTCTGCGCGGGCGCGTCCCATTTCGGGAATGCGCGTGAACGCGGGGAATTTTCCCTTGTACGGCTTGACGGAACTTTCCAGTCCATCCATCATGCTGTCGTATTCTTTTTCGATTTTTTTACTCACGCCAGGGACGGCTTTGATGACTTTTTCGGCTTGTTTGAAGAAGAGGTCTTTGAGGGACATGGATTACTTCACTTTCTCAACCCCGTAGGGGTGGAAGGATTGTAGATTGGGATGTTGTACGGTCATAACCCCGAAGGGGTGGCATTCCCCCCGCGCACATCATGTCATCCTTTGGGATTACATCATCCGCGCTTTCCGCCAGTTACAATCATTCCATCCCTTCGGGATTTACACGCGATTCAACCGTGCGAAAATCTTTTTGTTGCTCTCGTAGAGTGCCACGAATTCCGCAAACATTTCATCGTAGAGTTTGCGGTTGGCGGGATTTGGCTGGTACGTCTTTGCGACGGGCACATACTTGCCGATGTCCTCGTATTGGATGAATCCCAGCGCCGCGGAGGCGAGCAGCGCCGCGCCGCGCACGTTGACTTCGATGGGGTCCTTCATCTGGCGGATGGGACGGTCCATCACATCCGCCATGATCTGGCACCAGATGTCGGATTTCGCACCGCCGCCGACCATGTTCACCGCCTCGGCGCGTCGACCGTTGAACTGCTCCACGTATTTCAACAGCCAGCGCGAGTTGAAGGCCACGCCCTCGAACACAGAGCGGACCATATCTCCACGCGACGAGGACAGGGACAGGTTGAAGAATCCGCCGCGCGCGTAACGGTCGTCAATGGGAGCGCGCTCGCCGTAGAGCCACGGCAGGAATAGGACGCGTCCACTGCCCGCGGGGGTGTGCGCGACCACCTCGTCGAAGAGGCGATAGGCGTTCTTGGGCTTCTCGCCATCGCCAAGCGCGTCCTTGTGGAAGAGTACGTTGTCGCGCAGGAAGGTCAGGCAGACGCCAGCACATTCCTGTGCGTTGGTCTGCAAATATCGTCCGGGGATGGCGGACGGAAGCGAAGCCAGCCCGTGGAAGATGTCGGTCTTTTTGAACGGGACGTGGCAGGTCAGCCACGAGGATGTCCCGATGTAGACGTGCGACTCGAAGTCCCGCACCGCGCCCGAACCGATGGAGGCGGAGTGGATGTCTGGTGAGCCGACCACCACTTTGACATCCTCGCGCAGTCCCCAGGCGCGCGCCACGTCAGCGTGGAGGGGGCCGAGGATCGAGTTGGCCGCTTGAAGGTCGGGAAGTTTCGAGCGGTCGAGTCCCGCGAGGCGGATGAGTCCGTCGTCGTATTTCACGTTCGAGATGTCGCGGTTGTCGGTCAGCCAGTGGAGCGTGATCGAGTCGAACGAGGCGGCCATCCGTCCCGTCAGGCGGAATCCGATGTAGTCAATCGGCTCGAGGAATTTGTGTGTGCGTTGGTAGATTTCGGGATGGACGTGTTTGAGGTATAGGATGTGGGCAATTGGGTCTTTCCCCGAGACGGCGGGCGCGCCGGCCGTGAGACGGATCCAGCGGAGGAGTTTGCCCGGCGCGTAGCCTGAGAGCGGACCGCCCGCCATCTGGTGAATGTACGGCGCGCCGCGCGAGTCCATCCAGATGACCGCGTTGCCGATGGCGTTCCCGTCCGCGTCCACCGCCACCGTCCCCGACCATTGACCTGTGGAGGAGATGGCAACGATGTCCTCGGCCGGGACAAGGCCGCGGGCGAGCAGTCGTTTGGCGGCTTTGTCCACCGCCTGCCACCATTCGTCGGGAACTTGTTCCGCGCCGCCGTCTTCGAAGAGCAGGAGGCGCACCTCCTCGAACTCACCGCCCAGCAATTCCCCCTGAGTGGAAAACAAAGCGACTTTCGGCCCCGATGTTCCCAAATCAATCGCGAGAATGAATTTGTCGGTCATGCCTGCCTCCTGTCGCCATTTTACTCCAACAAAATCAGACCGCGTTTTGGGGAACGCGGTCTGAGTGTGAAGGTGTCGGTTGAAAATTGCGCGAGTTATAAGTGACGCAAAGCAAACACTACGGACGCGGCCCACGCCAGCACTTTGAATTCTCCATTTGCCAACGTCGCTTCGATTTTGGTGCGCGTCAGGAAGATCATCTTTTGTTCTTCGAGGTCGTCCGCGTCCTGTATGTTAATGTAGCGTTGTTAGCGAAAACTTTCGATCATTTCTAAATAAACCTGTGTCAGCCTGTCGTGATTCCTGCCATTAGAAGTCCCGAAGAACATGTACGCCTTGCCATCTGCACCTATTCTGGCGTACCAATCCTCGAAGGTTGATGAATTCGTGGAAAAGATAACAAAACGCCAGGTCAATCCATTAAATGTTTTGGTGCCTTCGGAGATGATTTCCTTGAGGTTTCCCTTCTCTCTCTGGCTAGCAAGCGTGTCATCGATCAACGCCCTTTCACTGCGAACGGTATTGTAAACCGTGATGAGAACCCATGTATTAGCTTCATTTGCACTTTGGAATACCGTATATGCCTGCTCTTCGAGAAGCAGCCAATTCGATGGATACTGAATGGAGTAATTCCACTGAGCGTTCGTATAGGCCAACATAGACGGTGTGGGCACCAGTGTGTGCGTGGGCAGACGCGTCAATGTCGGTGTCAGGGTTGGTTTGGGAGTTTTGCTCGGCTGTGGCGTGAGGGTGGGAGCTTGAAAAGTTTGCGTTTGGGCGATGCTGACTGCAGATTCGGTTGCTTGTGCATTGAGGTCTGCTTGAGTGGGGCCACAGGCAACCAGATTGATGCAAACTACCAAGAACAGCAGTACGTTTCCTGTTTTCTTTTGCATCTTGATTTTCCTTTTTACATCTGCCACCCAACTCTTGTTTATTCCGATAGATTCTTTGCCTCAATGTCTTGAGTTGAGCACCATATTCAATATACAGTGTGGGAATCTGGGAAAGCAAGTGCCATTTGACATAATCATCTTGGGCAATAATACCCAACCTCAATAAATTAAGGTGGTGATCCAGTGTAAGTGATAATCTTCGTAGGGCGGGATGGAATCCCGTCGATTTCCGAGTATGCGAAATGCCATTCCGTACCACATCACTTACTTGTATACCATTACCAATTACAACAGGCCGCGCCTCCTTGACGCGGCCTGTTGTATCGAACAAACCAGATTTATCGAGATTTTCTTTTTGCTCGTGGCAGTGCAATGACAATCAAAACAACGAGCGCCAATGGTCCGAATAAGATTCCGTAAAGTTCAAATACCTGTTTCATCATGCCAGGGAACATGAAGAATAGAACCATGCCAATTACAACAAGAATAACAAGATTTCTTACAAAGTCTTTGATGAATTGCATGTTGGGCTCCTTCAGGTTTTCAAAACAGGCCGCGCCTCACCGACGCGGCCTGACTGATTACTGAAAACTGATCACCGATTACTGGCTACTCGATCTTCCCCGTAATCGTCGCTATCTTCAACTCGCCGATTAACTTCGTGATGGGAATCTCACGTGGACAAGCCAGGGTGCAGTTGAAGGCGGTGTGACAGCGCGCCAGTCCGCTCGTCTCGCTGACGATTTCCATGCGTTCGCTCGCAGCCTCGTCGCGGCTGTCAAAGATGAAGCGGTGGGCGGTCACCAGCGCGGCGGGACCGAGATAATCGTCACTGGCCCAGAACGACGGGCAGGAGGTGGTACAACACGCGCACAAAATACATTTGGTGCCCTCGTCGAAGATGGCGCGTTGCTCGGGACTTTGCAGGCGCTCCTTCCCGTCCGCGGGAAGAGGCGAGTCATTGATGAACCACGGCAGGACCTTTTTGTAATTCTCGAAGAACGGTTCCATGTCCACGATCAGGTCTTTGATGATCTTCATGCCGAGGATGGGCTCGACGGTGATGTTCGTTCCAATATCGCGCACCAAAACCTTGCAGGCCAGATAATTTCGCCCATTGATGCGCAGCGCGTCCGAGCCGCACACGCCGTGCGCGCACGAACGACGGAAGGAGAGCGTGCCGTCGTTGTAGCCCTTCACCTTTTCGAGCAGGTCGAGCACGCGGTCGGTCTCTTCGCCTTCGAGGGTGTAGGTTTCGTAGTGGAAGGTCGAGTCCACTTCGGGGTTGTAGCGGAAAATTTTTAGTGTGATCTGCATGAACGTCTCCTGTTTGTACACGGATGACACGGAAGGCAGGGATTCTCACGGATTATTTTTAATTCTTTCCGTGTTCATCCGTAAAATCTGTGAAATCCGTGTACCGATCTCATCGCCTCACTAATAAACGCGCGCCTTCGGCTGATACTTCGTGATGGTCACGGGCTTGTAGTCAATGGCCGTCTTGCCATCCTTCCACCACGCGAGCGTATGCTTGAGCCAGTTCACATCGTCGCGGTTCGGGAAATCCTCGCGCGAATGTCCGCCGCGCGATTCCTGTCGGTTCAACGCGCACTCGGCCACCACTTCCGCGATCTCGAGCATACAGCCAAGTTCCCAGGCGTTGAGCATTTCGGTGTTGAAGATTTTGCCCGTGTCCGTCACTTTGACTTGCTTGTAGCGCTCCCTCAACTCGCGGACTTTTTCGATGGCAATCTTCATCCCCTTTTCGGAGCGATAAATGCCGACCTCGTCGAACATGACTTTCTTCATTTCGACGGCGATATCGAACGCGTTCTCTTTGCCTGACCCATTGCGGAGCGCCTCAAACGCGGACCTGGTAGCGGCTTCCGCGTCGACGGGCAGTTTCCCAAATTCGGCCTGGTTCGCGTACTCCGCGGCTTTGAGTCCCGCGTACTTCCCGAAGACCACCAAATCGAGCAGGGAATTCGTCCCGAGGCGGTTCGCCCCGTGGACGGAGACGCACGCGCACTCACCCGCCGCGTACAGTCCAGGCATGACCGTGTTCTTATCGTCAATGACCACTTCGCCGTATTTATTTGTCGGGATGCCGCCCATCGTGTAATGTGCGGTCGGCTGGATCGGCATCATCTGCGTCACAGGGTCAATGCCGAGGTAGACGCGGTTGAAGTCCACGATATCGGGTAGTTTTGCCAGCAATTGCTCACCAGTGATGGTGTATGGTGTCCCGTCAATGTTGGTGCGCCCGTCTAGCGCGGCATACTTGACGATGCTCTCAGGCCGCGCGTCCAGCCAGACATAGTTCTTGCCGTCCACGCCGCGTCCCTCGCGGATTTCCGTATAAATGGCGCGGCTGATGACGTCGCGCGAGGCCAGGTCTTTCACCGTCGGCGCGTACTTGGGCATGAAGCGTTCGCCCTGTCCGTTGATGAGGATGCCGCCCTCGCCGCGCACGCCCTCGGTGATGAGGATGCCGAGTTTATAAATGCCCGTCGGATGGAACTGGAAGAATTCCATATCCTCCATAGGAATGCCGCGCCGCATGGCAATCGCGATCCCGTCGCCAGTGTAGGCGTAGGCATTGGACGTCACCTCGAAGATGCGGCCATGTCCGCCCGTGGCGATGATGACCGACTTGGCGTGGAAGGTGTGCAGTTCGCCGTCCGCGAGATTGACGGCCACCACGCCGACGGCTTTTCCGTCCACGATGAGCAAGTCAAGGACTTGATACTCATCGAAGAAATTGACTTTGTTTTTGAGACACTGCTGGTACAGCGTTTGCAAGATCATGTGTCCCGTGCGGTCGGCGGCGTGGGCCGCGCGTCGGACGGGTTTCCCTGTCTCGTTGTTGGTGTGACCGCCGAATGGTCGCTGGGAAATCTTGCCGTCGGGGGTACGGTCGAAGGGCAGTCCCATGTGCTCCAGTTCCAGCACAGCCTGGGGCGCTTCCTCGCACATGAACTCGATGGCATCCTGGTCGCCCAAATAATCCGAGCCTTTGACCGTGTCGTAGGTGTGCCACTCGGGACGGTCTTCCTCGATGTTGCCGAGCGCCGCGCCGATGCCGCCTTGCGCCGCGCCTGTGTGCGAACGCGTGGGATACAGTTTGCTGATGACCGCCGTTTTGGCGGTGCGCGAGGCGTAGAGCCCAGCCATCAGTCCCGCGCCGCCCGCTCCGACAACTACCACGTCAAATTGATGAATGTTTGCCATGTAACGATAACTCCTACGCAGTCCAAATGACGTACACGCCGATGCCGATCATCGCCAGCATAAAGACGATGCTGATGAAGCGGACAATGCTTCGCCCGCGCGGGCTGACGATGTAATCATCCGCGATGACGACCAGTCCATGCACGCCGTGAGCAGTCGCGACCAGTACCAGCGCGCTGGCGACGAATCTCCAGAACGGAGTGGCCCACGGAGCCAGGTCAGGGACGTCCGTGCTGAGGACGTGGGTGTTGTTGGGCATGAAGCCCCAGCGTAACACGTCGGCCAGGTTCATCTGGTTGCGCGCGCCCATCACCAGCGCGCCGATGATGGCGAAGAGGATCAGCGCGTACATGGCCAGCGCCGAAAGCCGCGTGAAAATCCACATCAGCATTTCGAAGTTGAGTCCGCGTTTCGTCAGGGGAAGGGATTTTGATTTGGTCGCCATGTCAACCTCCCAGCGCCGTGGTGATGATGACAAAAACTGCCAGCCCATAAATGGGGATGAAGACCGCCCACTCCACCCAAACGGCCTCCCGCAAATGTTCGAGCAGTTTCGGCCACAGGTCCAGGATGGTGATGCGGAGTCCGTTAATTGCATGAAACAGGACGAAGAAGAAGATCACGATCTGGAATGCCCAGTGCTCATAGATGTTGTTGAAAAAACTCCCGATCTCGCCGCCCACAAACGAGGCCAGGATATGGACGGTGATGAAGATCGCCATCCCCAGCCCGCCGAGGCGGTGCAGGACGAAGGTCAGCATGGGGCCCTGACCTTTGTATTTCAAACCTGTTGTCAGACTGACATTTCTTTTCAGGCCCATCGAGGCCTCCTTACAATTGGGAATTCACCACAGATGAACACAGATAAAAGGGATTTGGGAGATTCTCTTCAGTTTATCGAAGTAAATCAAGTTCATCCGCGTTTATCTGTGGTTGAAACGCATTTCACACGCATTAAGGGGAGATGGCCTATTATCTCACCCAACTTTCTCTGAATAAAAGTGACAATACTCATGGGTTATTCGTTTCAGACTTCCTCTAATAAAGAAGGGATTGAACCGTATAATCCATCGGGTAAAATCGAAGCCAGCCAATTCTAATCGAAACTATACCGTGTTGAGTAGAACAAGTACAGATTTGTTCTACCGTTGGAGGTAGCATGTCCGAACCCATCAGCCGCAGGGACTTCATGAAAGCCAGCGTCTATTTCGTGGGGGGGATTGTCGGCGCGGCGGTCGGCATCCCTGCTGTCGGTTATTTGATCGAGCCCGCCCTGGGTGGCGGAGGAAAAGAGGCGTGGATCCCCATCGGAAAAATGGAAGACATGCCCGAGATCGGAAAACCGTACCCGTTTTCGTTCACCCGCGTCCAGGTTAACGGATGGGAGCGCACCGCCACCAGTAAAGGCGGATTCGTCATCCGCAAGTCGGAAAATCCCGAAGATATCCTCATCCTGGACAGCCGATGCACGCATCTCGGCTGTACCGTCAACTGGAAGGAGGACGAGCGCGTCTTCCTTTGTCCGTGCCACGACGCGAGTTTCGACGCGGAGGGAGCGGTGATAGACGGCCCCCCGCCGCGTCCCCTGGACCGACACGCGGAATTCCGCGTCACCGAGGACGGCATCCTCGAAATCTTCTACTCGGAGGCTTAAGCCATGTGGAAAAAAATCTTCGCCTGGCTGGATGAACGCCTCGGCCTGAACGACCTGCAAAAGAATCTGCTCGAACGCCCCGAACCCAAAGGCAACTGGTGGAACACGCTTGGCTCGGCCAGCCTGTTCCTGTTCATTTTGCAGGGCGCGACGGGCATCTTCCTGACGGTTTACTATACCCCCTCGCCCGACCACGCCTACGACAGCATCACCTACATCATGAACGATGTGGCCTTCGGTTGGCTGATTCGCGGCATCCATCACTGGGGTGCGACGCTGATGGTGCTGGTGGTCTTCATCCACATGCTGCGCGTCTTTGTCACCGCTTCGTACAAGTACCCGCGTGAACTGACGTGGATCATCGGCATCGGACTGCTGATTGCCACACTCGGCATGGGATTCACGGGCTACCTGCTTCCGTGGAACCAGCGGGCTTTTTGGGCCACCACGGTCGGAACGGAGATCGCGGGCGCGGTGCCGTTCATCGGTGAGTTCATCCTGAAAGCCCTGCGCGGCGGTACGGATTTGAGCGCGCTGACCCTGCAACGCTTCTTCTCGGGTCACATCTGGATGCTGCCCCTCGTTCTCGCGGGACTGATCGGCGCGCATCTCTATTTGATCATCCGTCACGGCGAATCGCACTGGCCGACGAAGGAAGACTAGGAGCAGGCCATGAACGAAGACACCAAAAAGAAAGTCAACGAACGCTATCAGCGTGAACTGAACAAGGGCGAATTCTTCTGGCCCGACAGCATCTTCAAGGATGCCATCGTCGCGCTGGGACTCACCATCCTGCTGATTCTGCTCGCCACTTTCGTGGGTGTGGCGGGTGAGCCCAAGGCCGACCCGTCGGACACATCCTATGTCCCGCGCCCCGAATGGTATTTCCTCTTCCTTTTCAAATTCCTCGCACTCTACGGACAGATTCCCGTCATTGGCAAGATCGAATGGCTGGCCGCGGTGCTGGTCCCCAGCATCGGAATCGGACTGATTCTGTTCCTGCCCTTGCTCGATAAAAATCCTGATCGTCATTACACCAAACGGACGATGTCTCTGGGAGTGATGACCATCCTGGTCGTGGACATTGTCATCCTGACGTTGATCTCCAACATCCCCACTGTCGCACCCGACGACGCCACGCTTCTTATCAAACTTTCGGCTTGGCTCCAACCCTACGCGGGACTGGTCATCCCAGGCGTTGCAATGGCCGCCTTGATTGCTTTGGCGTATTTTGCCAAGAATACCTCGTGGCAGGTAATGGCATGGATCACGGGAATCAGTTCGGTATTGATCATCGCCCTGACCGTTGCCATCATGGCCTTTGCGCCCAAAGTGGAAGCCACTGAAACTGAGGTCGCCGAAACCCTCGTGGACCAGATCGTCGCGGGACAGGATTTGTATTCCATCCACTGCGTGGAATGTCATGGCGACGACGGCAAGGTGACCGTCATCGAAGGCGTGGAGGGATTGGAAGGCAAGGAAGTCAGTCCCATCAACAGCCGCGACGTGCTGTACACCGTCAACGATGCCTCGATGGCTGAGATCATTGCCTACGGACGTCCCGACTCGGGGATGAATCCATTCGGGAAGATGTATAACCCCGAAGGTCTGAGCAAGAGCGAGATGGACAACATCGTCATCTTCATGCGTTACACGTGGGATGACCGCTTTGAAGCGCCTCAAATCCCCGAGTTGTTCCCGCCGCTTGCGGATGGCGAAGTGCCTTCGTATGATGTCCACATTGCGCCTATCGTCAAGCGCTACTGCATCTCCTGTCACCGCGCGGGCAAGGACAACAACAACTACCTGATGACCACCTACGAGGAGATTCTGACCACAGGCGATAACGTGGACAGCAACATCATCGCGGGCGACGAGAACTCCTACCTGTTGCAGGTCATCCAGGAGCACGAGATCCTGGATGAGAACGGTGAGGTCATTATTGGCGTCATGCCACCCAAGAGCGTGCTCAAGCCGAACGTGGTGGATGTCTTCCTTCGCTGGATCATGAACGGCATGCCGCTCACCGCCGAGGACGCGGCCGCGTTGTTCACGCCGCCCACTCTTGAAGTCACACCGATGCCGTAGGAAAACGAAAAACGTAAAAGGCGCTCTCGAAATGAGAGCGCTTTTTTATCTGTAAAATAAGCAGGTACAATACGCCCATTATCTCAATCGTGAATGGAGAACCCATGAAAACCCCAAGCGGACTTGAATACATCGAAATCGAAGCAGGCACGAGCACACAGGCTATGGCTGGCAAGACCGTCAGCGTGCATTACACGGGCAAGTTCCAGGATGGAAAAGTGTTCGATAGTTCCATCTCGCGTGGCGAGCCGATTACTTTCCAACTTGGCGCGGGACGCGTCATCAAAGGCTGGGATGAAGGCATCGCCCTGATGAAGGTCGGCGGCAAAGCACAACTGGTCATTCCCCCCGATCTGGCCTACGGCGAACGCGGCGCGGGCGGAGTCATCCCGCCGAATGCCACGCTCGTGTTCGATGTGGAATTGGTTGATGTGAAGTAAGACCGAACCACAGATGAACACGGATGAAATGGATTTGGATGCATTTCATCAAGGTTTATCTGCGCTCATCTGCGGTAAATTCCATGTAAACAAAAAGTCGGGACTTGCTGAAAGTCCCGACTTTTCTGTCTGCGTGATTCTTCATACTGTAATAATATTCTTTGCCCATTCGCGTTCGGCGCGATACCACTCGACAAGTTTCCCCATCCCCTCGCGTAATCCCACTTGTGGCTGCCATCCGAGCAGTTGACGGGCCTTCGAGACGTCTGCCCAGTTCTGGAACATGTCTGCCAGATTGGGCGGGCCATGCTTGACTTCGGCCTGTTTGCCCACTACTTCTTCGGTCAACTCGATCAGGTCGTTGATGGTGATGGTCTCGTGGCCGCCAAGGTTGATGATCTCGTAACCCAGCGGTTTCAAGGCGGCGATGGTACCGCGCGCGATATCGTCCACGAAGGTGAAGCCGCGAGACTGCTTCCCATCGCCGTTGACCAGCACGGGACGTCCCTCGCTGACCCATTGCACGAAACGAAACATCGCCAGGTCGGGGCGGCCCGCTGGCCCGTAGACGGTGAAATAGCGGACGACGCTCACGTCTATGCCGTAGAGATAATGATAGGAATGCGCAAGGACTTCCGCTCCCTTTTTGCTGGCCGCGTAGGGCTGGAGCGGTTCACTGCTCGAGGAGGTTTCAGGTGTGGGGTAGGGCGGATTCGCGCCGTAAATGCTCGAGGTGGACGCCAGCAGGAATTTTTTGCATTCCGTCTGGCGGCAAAGTTCGAGCATGTTGAGCGTGCCCATCACGTTCGATTCGAGGAAGACCCAGGGGTTGTCCACGCTGAAGCGGACGCCCGCGCGGGCGGCGAGGTTGATGACCGCGTCGAAACGGCGACCCGCCAGACGGTCCAGCACGGAGCGCTCCGAGATGTCCGCGCGGACAAAGTCGAATCCATCCAATGCCTGAAGTTGTTTGAGTCGGAAGTCCTTGATGCGGACATCGTACGCGTCGTTCAAGTTGTCCACGCCAACGACGGTGTGACCCTGCTCGATGAGCATATGCGAAGTTCGCGCGCCGATAAATCCTGCCGCGCCAGTGACCAGATAATTTGACATTACAGCCTCACCACTTTTTCATTGCCCTTCGCGATCCTGCCCGTCGCGTTACGCGTGTCGAAGACGAACTTCGCCTCTTGGATGATCGCGGCGTAATCGTAGGCTTTGTGGTTGGTGACGATCACCACCGCGTCCGCCTCTTTAACGGCTTTCATCATATCTTTGACGCTATCCATCTGCCAGCCGTCATATTCGTGATGGATGTGCGGAATGTATGGATCGTGATAGTCTACCTGCGCGCCCTTTTTCTTCAGCAGGCCGATCACATCCAGAGCGGGGGATTCGCGCACATCGTCAATGTCAGGCTTGTAGGCCGCGCCGAGAACGAGTACGCGGCATCCCTGTAGCGGCCTGCCGCGGTCGTTCATCGCTTCGAGCAGGCGACTGACTACGTAACGCGGCATGTTGGTGTTGATCTCGTCCGCCAGTCCAATGAAGCGCGCGTTGTAATTGAGGGCTTTCATCTTCCACGAGAGATAAAGCGGATCAATGGGGATGCAATGCCCACCCAGCCCAGGCCCGGGTGTGAACTTCATGAAGCCAAAGGGCTTGGTGGCCGCGGCGTCTATCACTTCCCACACGTCCACGCCGAGACGTTCGCACATGATCGCCAGTTCGTTGACGAGGCCGATGTTGATCATGCGGAAGGTGTTCTCCAGCAGTTTCGCCATTTCCGCCGCTTCCGCGGAGGAGACGTGGTGAACCGTTTTGATGGCGCCTTCATACCAGGCGGTTGCCACTTCGCCACAAGCCTCGGTGATGCCGCCCATCACTTTGGGTGTGTTGATGGTGGTGTAATCCTCGCGGCCCGGGTCCACGCGCTCGGGCGAGAATGCCAGGAACCAGTCCTTGCCGACCGTCAGTCCATGCTCGGCACCGAGTTTCGGCAGGAGAACTTCCCGCGTCGTGCCTGGATAGGTGGTGGACTCCAACACGATGACCATGCCTTTGTGCATGTACTTCGATAGTTCCTCCGTCGCGGCCATGATGAACGACATGTCGGGGTCGCCCGTCTTGCGCAGCGGAGTCGGCACGCAGATGCTGACGGCATCCATGTCCTTCAGCACGGAGAAATCCGTTGTGGCCTTCAAGTGTCCCGATTTGACAAGTTTCGCAACCGCCTCGGTCTTCACGTCGGGGATGTACGACTCGCTCTTGTTGAGCAAATCCACTTTGCGCGTGTCGGGGTCAATGCCTGTCACTTTGAATCCTGCCTCGCCGAACACAACCGCCAGCGGTAAACCGACATAGCCGAGTCCCAGAATGGCGATCTCGGCGGATTTGTCTTGCAGTTTTTTGATGAGGGTGTCTTTAGTGGTCATTTTTTCTCCCACTCACCCCTGCGACCTCTCCCATTGGGAGAAAGGACGGGGGTGAGGGCGTAAAATTAAAACATACTCAACTGCTTCGGCTCTTCTTTTGGTTCTTCTTTCACCGCGACAGACGCAGACCTTGCCAACTCTTTCCGCGCCACATCCAGCAATTGCGGCAATTTGGCAAAATCGGCCAGGATGGTGGTCTTAAGTTGCGGCTGATGCAAAGCCGCGGCGGGATGGAACATGGCAATCACAAACCGATTCCCGATCTTTCGCATCTGTCCGTGTATCTGGCTGATCTTCGCACCCGGCATGAACTTGCCCATCGAGAAACGTCCGAGCGTGACGATGATGCTCGGGTTGAGTGCCTCGATCTGGCGTTCCAGATAAACATTGCAGGCCGCCAGTTCCTCGGGCATCGGGTCGCGGTTTTCGGGCGGACGGCACTTGACGACGTTCCCAATCCACACGTCGGAACGCGTCACGCCCGCCTGCGCCAGCAACTGGTCGAGGAATTGACCTGCCGCGCCCACGAACGGACGTCCCTGCTCATTTTCGTTCATGCCCGGCCCCTCGCCGATGAACATGATCTCGCTGTTGGCGGGTCCCTCGCCTGGCACAGACTTCTTGCGCGTCTTGTGCAAAACACAACTCGTGCAGACCGAGACCTCGTCCGCGATCTGTTTCAACGTTTCTTCCGCACTCATTCCACCTCCGCGAATTTCAAACCTTCCAGATTTTCCATCGTCATCAGCACCGCGTCCTCGCCGTTGTCGCGATAATACATTGGGCGGCGCCCCACTTCGATAAAACCGATGTCGCAATAGATTTTCTGCGCGATCACATGCCGTGCGCGCACTTCCAGCAATGCCTTCTTTGCCCCCTCCTCGCGCGCCGACACCAGCGATTTGACCAGCATCTTCTTCGCGAACCCGCGCCGCCGAAATTTGGGATGCGTGGCAATCGTGGCGATGTGCGCCTCGTCCACGATCACCCACAGCACCAGCATCGAAGCCAATTGTCTGTCTACCGTAGTCACCCAACAGCGTGAGGCCGAATTTTCCGTCACCTCGTATTTGAAGGAACGCTCCGTCCACGGCAGCGTGAACGAACTGCGGTCTATTTCCACAACTGCGGGAATATCCTCCACTGTCATCCTTCGAATCTCGATCATGGCGGGCCTCCTTCGACGTGCAGATAAATGGGCGCGAGCGACGCGGTCTCGTCCACATGGCCGGCCTGCCAGCGGTTCCACGCCAGTTCAGCCAATAAAGCGGGACGCCGCACCGACTGCGCGGGCGACGCCAGCAAAATATTCTTTCGCTTGCGCGACAATCGTTGACGTTCCTCCGCGGTCAACTCGCCGACCACCAGCGTGGGATGATGGATGGACTCCGCGAGTTTGTCTGTCGTCGTCGCTTCGATCTGACCCTCGGCCGTCCACCCGTTTTCGGAGGCTTTGTACCAGCCGATGGCGATCCGTCCGCGCCCAGCCTGGATGACAGCCGCCAGCGGAATCTCCTGCACGGGCACGGCCGCCGCGACTGCGTCCAGTGTGGGGATGCCAATCAGCGGCAGATGACGCGCGAGGGCGAGTCCCTTCACGAAGGCCAATCCCACGCGCAGGCTGGTGAATGAGCCCGGGCCGAGGGCCACCGCCAAAGCGGAGAGGCCGCCCATTGTCAGCCCGACGCGACTCAAAAGTCCAGAAAGAGCCGGGGCCAGTTCCACGGTGTGGCGCGCGCGCGAAGTCCAGGTCAATTCCGCCGCGACGGTCGCGCCGTCATACAGTGCGAGTCCCAACTGGGCAGTGGAAGTATCAACTGCGAGAAGCATCACGCAACTCCAAACATGGATTGGCGCAATTCGGATACGAGCGCGTCGTAGCGTTTGCCGTGCGCCACGACGCGCATCTGACGATGCTCCTCGCTAACGTGTTCGAGCGAGATCCACAAATTTTCGCGCGGCAGAATCTTTTGCAGGCGCTCCGCCCATTCGATGAGGAGCGGGCCTGCGTTGAGCATGGTGACGAGGTCGAGTTCCTCGCCCTCGGGTGCAGAGTCGACGCGGTAGGCGTCCATGTGGAAGAATTGTGTATTGTCCGCGCGGCGGTAGACGTTGACCAGAACGAACGTGGGACTCGAAACCAAATCGAGCGCGCCCCATCCCTGCGCCATGCCCTGCACGAGCGTGGTTTTGCCTGCTCCGAGATCACCCTGTAAACAGATGAGATCGCCCGCCTGCAACAACCCACCCAGACGTATTCCGATGCGCCGCGTCTGTTCGGGGCTTTTGCTCACGAAGTCGAGGGTGTGTTCATCGAGGATGGGCATGGGCGGAATTATACCCCTTTGGGAATTTCGTATCGTAAACGTAGGGGCAACCTACTTGTCTGCCCTAGGCGAACACAAAACGGGCGAACACACAGGTTCGCCCCTACGTGATTACCGGTTCCGCACGAAGCCCCACCTGCGAGCCGATAAAGCGCGCCACCAGCCGCGCCGATTCGGGACGCGCCGCCGCCAGGCAATTCGCGGCGAAGAGTTCGCGTTCCTCGGGATTTTGTAGCCATTTTTCGAGTGTCCGCACCACGCGGTCGGAGCGCGGCGCCCAAACGCCCACGCGTTCCTTTTGGACGAAGGTGACATTGCCGTCCTCCTGCCCGGGCAGGCGCGCGTTCAAAATGATGGGAAGCCCCGCGATGAGCGCCTCGGCAATCGTCCCCGGGCCAGCCTTGGTGATGACCACGTCGGCGGCGCGCATGAAATCGGGCAGGTCGCGCGTGAAACCGTAAATGTGCGCGGGGATTTTCCACTTGTGCGCGTCGAGTTTCGCTTTCAGGCGTTCGTTCCGTCCCGCCACGACGACCAGCCCGAGGTCCAGCCCCGACGCGTCGATGGCTTCGGCGTTCGCGAAGATTGGCCCCATCCCGTCCCCTCCGCCGATGAGCAGGACGATCATCTTGTCCTGCGACCAGCCCAGTTTTTCACGCAGGGCGTGTTTATCGCCAGGAGGCGCGCAATAACGGTCCGAGACGGGTTGTCCGACCACGAAAACTTTTTCGGGCGGCATGTGATTAGCGATGGCGCGCTCGCGCGCGTATTCGGTGGGGACGAGAATCAGGTCGGCGCGGTTGTCGAACCAGAGCGCGTGCGTTGTGACGGGGTCAGTGATGACCGAGATAAAGCGGCGATCGCGGTTCCTTCCCAACGCCCACAGACCGACCGAGTTGGCCGCCAGATGCGTTGTGACGATCACGTCGCTGGGATGATTCTTGAGCAGTTTCTTTGCGGCGGGTGTCGCGTAGGGACGGAACGCGCTCGTGATCATGCGCGCCCGCGTCCGTCCGTCGGTGGCGTAAAACCCCGCTCCCCATAATTGCGGCGCTTTGACCATCTGCGGATAGAGTTCGGGCATTTTGTTGAACGGGATGGGCGCGTATTCTTTGAAGAAGTCTACCATTTCGGTGGTGACGGAATCGCCGAACTCGAGTCCGAGCGCTTCGATGATGGCTTCGCTCGCGGAGCGATGACCTCCTCCCGTATCGGAAAAGAGGACGAGAACGTGAGGCTTTTTCATGACTTGGGATTCGCTTCTTTTTCTGGACCTTCGGTCGGGTTCGCGTGGACGATGGACTTGGCGCGGCGCATCAATTCGCGGCGCGTCAGCATGACGCGGCGTCCGCACCCGAGGCATTCCAGCCCGATGTCCGCGCCGAGACGCGTCACCCTCCATTCGGACGATCCGCACGGATGCAATTTCCTCATGCGGACGGTGTCTTTGAGTTGCAGGTCTGGAAGCATGAGGAGATTATACCCGCCCCGAAATGTTTATACTGCACTCGGTCAAAAATTGCGCTTTTTTAGAAGGCGGAAAGCACAATTTTTGACCGTGAGTATTCTATGATAAACTACGAGAAATCGGGTTTCTTCAAGAAACCCGATTTCTGGAGAGCACCAATGTCCCGTGAATTCTACGAAATCGAAATCGCTGGAATCAAACGCGAACTGCGCCTGTTCGAGATCAAGCCCGGACTGCGGATCGCCATTCTGAACATCCTCGGCGATACGGAACTCGTCCAGGCTTGCGCGCGGGAACTGGGAGCGAAACTCAACGGCACGAAATTCGACGTGCTGGTGACCGCGGAGGCCAAGTCCATTCCGCTGGCGTACGCGCTCGCGGTGGAGATGAACAAGCCCTACATCGTCCTGCGGAAAACGTACAAGCCCTACATGGGCGACGCGTTGAAAGCCGGGACGTTGTCCATTACCACCGGCCAACCCCAGATCCTCGTGTTGGACGAGAAAGACCGCGATTTCATGAAGGGTAAAAAAGTCTTGCTGGTGGACGATGTCATCAGCACGGGTTCCACCCTGCAGGGCATGAAGATGGTGATCGGGAAGGCTGGGGCAGAGGTGGTTGGCGAAGCGGCCATCCTCACCGAAGGGGACCGCTCCCAGTGGATGGATATCGTCTCGCTGGGGCATTTGCCGTTGTTTACGGAGTAGGTGGGCAGGTAGGCAAGTAGACAGGTAAACAAAGAGCCTTCCAAATTTGGGAGGCTCTTTTGACTCGTGTACTTGTTTACGTGTCTTCTTGTGTGCTTTCAACCATTTTTCTTTTTTGTTCATGGGGCAATTTTTTGATAACCCGTTCCCGTTTCATTGCCTCTGCTCGCGAGGATAGTTCCTCCACATAAACCAATCTCACCGGGCGACGCGTGCGGGTGTATTTTGCGCCTCGCCCGGCGTTGTGCTGTCTCTCGCGGCGTGGCGGATCGGTCGTCCAGCCGGTGTAGAACGTCCCGTCAGCGCATTCGAGGATGTAGCAGTAAAAAGCCATGCTTCGTAAGGTGGTCGAGTAGGCGGCAGGTCTCGATACGGGTTTCGGTACGCTTCACTACTCAACCCTACTCGACTATCGCCGCCGTACCGAGACCACGATTTCTGTTCACAACTTATTCGTCGCGTTTGGAATTGCCGAGGGAGCCGAAGAACGATTGCTTTAGCCGCGCGCCAAACGAGGAATTGTCGGAGGTTTTTCCTTTTTCCATCCACCCAGGCGGACGATACGCTTCCAGGTGACGGTCAATCAGCCAATCGAGGGCCTTCTCCTGTGCCGCGCGGATTTTCTTCTCCAGTTCGTCGCCTTGCTCATTTTGGATGTCTTCGCGCAGTCCGCGCAGGGACGCGATGTACGCGTCCAGCAGGCGGACGAGGTTGTCGCGGTTCGCCAAAGCCGA
Organism: Anaerolineaceae bacterium; assembly: GCA_003598975.1. Classification (GTDB taxonomy): domain Bacteria; phylum Chloroflexota; class Anaerolineae; order Anaerolineales; family Villigracilaceae; genus Denitrolinea. Next base: position 44,764 of record QZIJ01000131.1, read on the forward strand.
GGCGCTCAACCCGTCCGCTTGGTTGCGGTCGAAGGTGGCCGCGACCGGCATGGCGTAGGACCGACTCGCCAGGTTGATGGCGTCCTTCCAGCCGGGTTTATCCATCGTCAGGTCCACGAGCGAAACCGCCAGCAGTTTGGGCAGGGTCAGCATGGTGGAGAGTAATCCGTCCGCTTCGATGGCATCCGAAAGGACAGGGTTCGCACCGAGCAGGAGCACGAAGTCCGTGGCGACGCGTACCGCTTTTTCCGACAGGCCCGCCGAAGGACAGACTAGACAGGTGGTGTCCGCAAAAAGTTCGGCGTGTGCGCCGTCGAGACCGCCGCCGGTTTCGAGCAGGTGTGCGGGATTGATGGCGGGATAAAGCCCGAGATAACTGCGTCCCGCGGGGAGGAGTTCGCGTGCCCACGCCTCACCCTGACGTTTGGCGGGAGAGGCGTCCAGAACGATCGCGTCCTCTTTCAGGTCTGCGCGGATGAATTCGAGCGTGGCACGCACCTCGTTCAGTGGAACGGCCAGCACAACCACGTCCGACCCTTCCACCGAGGCGGGCAGGTTGTACTCGATTCTGTCCACTGCGTCGGCCTTCTGTGCGGCGCGGGCGGCGTCGGGGTCCTTGTCATGTCCCACGCGTTTGATCTTGTCCTTGTGCGCGGCCAGCGCCAGCCCGATCGAGCCGCCGATCTGTCCGAGACCGATGATGGTTACTTGAACTGCCATGTGTCACCTTTTTGTTGAAATGTGAATGCGCAGATTATACTTCCCTCGAGCGCGCGAGTGTTTGAAAACTCAAACACAAAGTCACCAAGGCACCAAGTCACAAAGATTTTTCCTTTGAGTCTTCGAGACTTTGAGCTTTTGTGCTTAAATCTCACGTCGGTTCAGACATTTTTCGGGGAATGGGGTGAAGAGCGCAATCCCATCCGAATGACCGCCCTGAGAATCGGGAGAGCCAGGGACGCCGACCCTGGCTCTCTTTGAAAGGAGGAGAAGAGAAATCACCTTACATCGTCATGTTATCATCACCGCGCGAAACGTACTTGACGGCAAACCTACGCCTGCCCTACGATTGTCCGACATCTTGCAAAATTGTCAACTATTCTGGTCATTTATTGTCCATTGGGTCGAAAATCCCCTTGTTTCTTGGGCGAAAAGACATGATATAGTTGACGCGACAGGAGCGAACATGGCGACTCACTCTCCTTTCCATCTTGGACTGCTCAGACACACGCCTCTCGGGGACCTGTGGGTGGCTGTCTCCGAAAACGGCCTGGTTGCCATCGAATGGGTGGACGAAGACCCTGCCATCGAAGCGTACCTGACCAAACGATTCAAGCGCCCCTCCCTCCTTGATGCGGACAAAGCCTCCGTCCCGCTTCACCAACTGGACGAATACCTGCGTGGCCGACGAAAGGCCTTCACCTTCCCGATCGATTGGGGATTGCTTCGTCCCTTCCAGCGCGAGGTCTTGCAGATCGTGTACGCCATCCCCTACGGCGAGACGCGCTCCTATGGTGAGATCGCCCACCAGATGGGACGTTTACGCGCTGCCCGCGCCGTCGGACGCGCCAACGCCACCAATCCCATGCCGCTGGTGATCCCCTGTCACCGCGTCATCGGCATGGACGGCAAACTCCACGGCTACGGCGGCGGCGAGGGATTGAAAACGAAAGAGTGGTTACTCAAAATGGAAGGCGCATTCATCGCATGACACTCCGCTCCACAATTCGCTCACTCATCTACCAAACCGAAAAACAAATTCAACGCGGTCGCTTTGCAAGAACCCAGGTTTCTGAAGGTTGGCCGATCCTGCTTGGCATCTCCTTTCCAAAAAGCGGCACGCACCTGCTCGACCAGATTTTGCTCGGCTTTTCCAAGGTCGCGCCGTACGCGAAACGCGTCCACTCGTTTTACGCCGAATACGAAGGCGAGACGGGACGCAAACGCGCCCCCGAACAGGCATTGACCTGGCTGGATTCACTTCATCCGCTGGACGTGGCCTCGGCGCATCTCTTCGCGCGACCTGAAGCCGCCTCGCGCGTGACTGGGGGAGGATTCGTTCCCTACTTCATTTTCCGCGACCCGCGCGATGTGGTCGTCTCGCACGTCTTCTACGTGACAGAAATGGAAGCGCGCCACGTCCACCACGATTACTACCAATCCCTGCCTGATTTCGACGCGCGACTTAAAGTCAGCATTCTGGGACGGCCTGATTCTGAAATTGAATTTCCCAATATCGCCGCGCGTTTTGCTCCCTATCTCGGCTGGCTCGATCATCCCGAAGTGTTGACCATCCACTTCGAAGACCTCATCCATGAGCGCATCGCCACGCTGACGCGCATCATGGAACATCTCCTCGTCCGCGCGCCGATCCCCGCGCCGCGCGAAAAAATCCTTGACGCGTTGGAGTCATCCATCAACCCAACCAAGTCTCCCACTTTCCGTTCGGGAAAAACGGGCGAGTGGAAGAAATATTTCAAGGATGAGCACAAACGCACATTTAAGGATGCCGCGGGGGATTTATTGATAAGATTGGGATATGAAAAAACCAACGATTGGTAGGGGCGGGGTCATCCCGCCCAGGGCGACGGGACGTCGCCCCTACACCGCCCATGAACTGCTCCCTTGTCATCCGCGCCTATAACGAAGCCCAGCATCTCCCGCGTCTGCTAGAGGGACTCGCACATCAGACCGTCAAGGATGTGGAAGTCATTCTCGTGGACTCGGGTTCCACTGACTCCACTATTGCCATTGCAGAATCGTTTGGCGCGCGGGTGGTGAGAATCCATCCCGAAGAATTCACCTTCGGACGGTCGCTCAACTTTGGGGTCCGCGCAGCGACGCGGGAATTGGTCGTCATCGCCAGCGCGCACGTGTACCCCGTCTATCCCGATTGGATCGAGTCGCTCCTGCGTCCGTTCGAGGATGAGAAGGTCGCGCTCACGTACGGGAAACAGCGCGGGCCAGAGACGGCGAAATTCTCCGAACAGCAGATCTATCATCAATGGTATCCCGACCACAGTACGCCGCGCCAACCGACCGCGTTCTGCAACAACGCCAATGCCGCCATCCGAAAAAGTTTGTGGGAGAAGAATCCCTACGATGAATCGCTGACGGGACTCGAAGATCTGGCTTGGGCAAAGTGGGCGAAGGAGCAGGGACACGAGATCGCGTACGCGGCGGATGCTGAGATCGTCCACATTCACAATGAGACGCCGCGCGGCGTGTTCAACCGCTATCGCCGTGAGGCGATGGCCTTCAAGCGGATTCATCCTGAGTCGCACTTCAACCTGTATGATTTCATCCGCCTGACTTCGATGAATATCGTCAGTGACATTTACCATGCCGCCCGCGAGCGAGTGCTGGCGAAAAACATTGCTTCGATTTGCTGGTTTCGCACCATGCAATTCCACGGGACGCGCATGGGCTACCGCGAGTCGGGGCTGGTCACGCCGCAGTTGCGCGAGACGTTTTATTACGCGCGGGAGATGAAGAAAAAAGAGGGGAAGAAGAGGGATGTGGAGCCGATTCAGTACAATTAACGTGTCTGCGGGCAGGCGGCGGGAACGCGCGGATGCGTTGGCAGGCCGAATGCTTCGTAGACGGGAACGCCGTCCCATTCGGTGGGGAGGGGGAGGCCAAGCGCGTAGGAAGCCGTGGCCGCCGTATCGGTGGTCTGAACGAACGATGTCAGCGGGCCGGGAATCACGCCCGGGCCGTTGACGATCCACGGGATGGTCATATCTTCGGGCAATTCAGTTCCATGCGATTTTTCGTGTCCGCCGTGGTCGGCAGTGATGATGATGAGCGTGCTGGCGCGCAACCCGCTTTCATCCAGCGAGGCCAGAATCTGCCCCAGCATCTTGTCGTCCTCGCGATAGTTGTACATTTGGACGCCGCCCATCCAGCCCCATTCATGACCCGCGTAATCTCCGCTGGGGAAGTGGAGGAACATCAGACCAAAGCCCTGCTGGATTTCCGCAACGGCTAGATTGGCGACGGTCTGATCGGCCTCCTTAAAAATGAAAACGTCTGTGCTTTCGGGGCGGACGATCTGCCGCAGTTTTTCCTTGCCCACAATCATCACTGTCCGCAGGCCCGCGGTGTGCGCGATGGTAAAAAGGTTCACGCCGAGGGCATAGCCATTTTCGGGGACGTACTCATTCCAGAAGACGGCGTGTTTGGCGGGGCATAATCCGCTCAGCATCGACGCGTGCGAGGGCAGGGTGGTGCTCGGGATGATCGTCTGTGCGTTGAGCGAGTAGGCGCTTTCCTGCATCAGCGCGGTCAGGTTGGTCATCGGTGCCTTGCCGATCGCGTCGGGACGCAGGCCGTCGTAACTGATGATGAGGACGCGTTCCGCGAGCGGACGCGGCGTGGGCGTGACGGTGAACGCCGCGGTCGGTGGGACAGGTGTCGCGCTGGGTGTCTCGCTCGCGGGGACCGATGTCTGTGTCGCGGCCTCGATGGGCGTTGACGCAGTCCCCGGCGCGCAGGCTACCAGTAAGAATGCAACAAATAAAAGAGTGCGAATGGATTTCATGCTTTTCCTAAAATTATAAGGGCGGACATGCAGGTCCGCCCCAACCAGATTTTCACTTCAACATTGGCATTTTAATGCCATGACGTTTCGCGGCGGCAATCGCCTCTTCATACCCCGCGTCCGCGTGACGGACGACACCCATGCCCGGGTCGGTTGTGAGAACGCGCTCGAGACGCCGCGCGGCTTCGGGAGTCCCGTCGGCCACGATGACCTGCCCCGCGTGCTGGGAATATCCCATGCCCACGCCGCCGCCGTGATGGAATGACACCCACGTCGCGCCGCCGACCGCGTTGATGAGCGCATTGAGAATCGCCCAGTCGGAAATCGCGTCCGAGCCATCTTTCATCGCTTCGGTTTCGCGATTCGGCGAAGCGACCGAGCCTGAGTCCAAATGGTCGCGGCCGATCACGATGGGGGCTTTCACTTTTCCCGTCGCCACCAACTCGTTGAATTTCAATCCCGCCTTGGCGCGTTCGCCGTAACCGAGCCAGCAGATGCGCGACGGCAATCCCTGGAACGGGACTTTCTCGCGCGCCATCTTCAACCAGCGATGAAGATGAGCGTCATCGGGGAACAATTCCATGATGGCCTGGTCGGTGGTGTAAATGTCTTCCTTGTCGCCGGACAAAGCGACCCAACGGAAGGGACCTTTCCCCTCGCAAAATAGCGGACGAATGTACGCGGGCACAAATCCTGGAAACTCGAACGCGTCGGTCACGCCATAGTTGTAAGCCTGCTGACGGATATTGTTGCCATAGTCGAACACTTCTGCACCCGCGCGTTGGAAAGCCAGCATCGCCTCAACGTGTTTCGCCATCGAGGCCATCGCCATCTTTTTGTATCGTTCGGGATCGGACTTCCGCAACTCGTCCGCCGCGACCACGGACAGCCCCGACGGCACGTACATCAACGCCTCATGCGCGGACGTCTGGTCGGTCACCACGTCTGGGACGATTCCCCTCGCTGACAGTTCCGCATAAATATCCGCCGCGTTGCCGATCAACCCGATCGAGCATGACGTTTTACGTTTTACGTTTTCCTCCACCAGCGTCATCGCCTCTTCGAGATTGTCCACCACCGTGTCCACGTAGCCGATGGCGCGACGTCGCTCTGCGCGTTCGGGGTCCACTTCCACGATGAGACCCACGCCCTCGTTCATGGTGATCGAAAGCGGCTGCGCGCCGCCCATCCCGCCAAGACCAGCGGTGAGGACGAATTTACCCTTCAACGAGACCCAGCCTTTTAATTTCGCAAGCGCACCGAAGGTCTCGTACGTGCCCTGCAAGATTCCCTGCGTGCCGATGTAGATCCACGAGCCTGCCGTCATCTGGCCGTACATGATGAGTCCCTTTTTGGCGAGTTCGTCGAAGTGTTCCCACGTGGCCCAATGCGGGACGAGGTTCGAGTTGGCGATCAGCACCCGCGGCGCGTCCTTGTGACTTTTGAACACCACCACTGGCTTGCCCGATTGCACGAGCAGGGTTTCATCCTCCTCGAGATTTTTCAGCGATTCAAGAATCGCGTCGAACGATTCCCAGTTACGCGCGGCTTGTCCACGCCCGCCGTAGACAACGAGGTCTTGTGGCCTCTCTGCCACTTCAGGATCGAGGTTGTTTTGGATCATCCGATAGGCGGCTTCGGACAGCCAGTTCTTGCAGGTGAGTTCAACGCCCCTCGGGGCGCGGACGGTTCGAGGTCCAGGCATGATGCGGCTCCTTGTCAACAAAATTCTCCCGGCAATTATAGCCGGGAGAAACTTGATTTGGTTCCTGATCAGGGATTCAGAAGTTCGATGGAATGGATAACCTCCTCAAAGATTGAAATGATATTGGAGGTTCCCTCGTTTTCATTTGCGCTTAGAGTTATGGCGACTGCATATTTGTCCGTATGAAAGTATGCAGTTTGTCGATAAAACTTTGAATGCATTTCGAGGCGGGAGATGGATATACTCATAAATGTCTTCACGACTCCATAAAGAACACCGGAAGGATTCTCCCTTACCTCTGTTACGGTTACACGAGACGAACAACTCATGGGATATACGTTGATGGTTTGGCATTTCGTTTTGTCGGCGGTGGCTGACTTGTCCATGATCGTTGCCAATGACAGTGATCTGCTTTCTTGGCTAATGGTTATGGCGGCTTCAACGCCGTTTTGACTATCGACCGCCACCATGCGAAAATCATCGCCTTCCTTGACACTTTTTTCAAATCCTTTGAGGGAATCGGCCTCCATCGGATGCGTTTGCATGGCTTTCTGCAGTGTGCTGGTAGGATTTCCTGTTACAAGGTTTACCACCAACCAGGAGCCCGAAAATATCAATTGATATCCACCCTCCGTATCAACAAAGCGCGTGGAACCATCATCCATCAACTCGGTATACGCTTCTGGAATCGGCGTCGGTGTTGCGGTAGGGGATGGTGTGAGAGTCTGAGTGGGAGTCGGTGTTAGAGTTGGCGTGGGGGTGCTTGTGTGTGTCGGTGTGGTTGTCGGAGGGGAAAGCAGTCTAGATACGCTCGCGCATGATGAAAGAGTGATGGTCAACACGGTGAGCATAACAAGCGATTTCCAGGATTTGGATTTCATGTCACACCTCGCTTCCCACCGTATTATCGCGCTTAAAAACGCCGAGTCAAGCGAATTGCCAGCGATGCACAGAAAATGTCAGTCGGCCGGTTTTTTCTCGTAATAACAACAGGCCTGCTTGGGCAACAAGCGGGCCTGTTTTCAGCATGGTTGTGTTGCTCAGTCGAGTATTTGTATGGACTCTGCAATCGATTCCAAGATGGGGTTGAGTTCATCACGGAAATCTGTGGGAGTCGCAAGTTGGACCAAAACCACCTTGCCTGCCACCTGGAATACGAGATATTTGGAATAGGCTGTAACTCTCATCCCGGTGGCTGTCACAGCGGTTTGTTCGGTCTCGACGATCCCGATCTCCACACCGGACTTACTTTCCAGCACATTCGCACTGCTGGTCAGAACCTTGGCTCCATTTTTCTCCATGCTGTCTTCAAGCATGGCGGTGATGAAGGGAATCGGCATGGTGGACATGAGTTTGTCCTCCACGGCGGTGATGGTGATATTGGTGGTGAAACCGCTTTGAATATACTTTGGATTTTCGTTGAGCGCCACCAGGCGAATGGCATCGGAATCTATCTTTTGAATCGCCGCGATCGCCTCGGAAAGTTCGGGGTTCGTCCCCGCGAGTTTATCGGCCATCGCGAAGAAGTCATCCGTGGTCAGCGGGATGACGATCCATCCTTTGGGCAGGGTCATCCGATAGTGGTTGTCGTAATCTGTGACAACGACGGTCTCGTCCGTCTGTGTTTCAAATTCCACCCCGGTGGGAAGCGGGGTCGGAGTCGGCGTGAAGGTTGGGGTGGGAGTAACGGTAGGTGTGGGAGTGGGACTGGGCGTGTTGGTTGGAGTTGGCGTATCGGTTGCAAAAATTGCCGCAATCGGTCCCCCGGCCTGACAGGCCAGAATGAACAAGAGCAGGGTGAGCATGGAAATAATGAACAGGAATTTTGATTTCATGGTTTATCTCCCGATCTCACTGAAAACGAAAAAATAAAGGCCATCGATTCTTCGATGGCCCTCAAAGCAATCTTATGCAGGATTCATCAACTGCTCGAAGTTCGTTCCTCTCAGACGCTTGACCAGTTCCTCCTGCGCGTCGCACCAGACCGGGCGGAGGGGGCAATCGTGGTCGAAGTTGCAGGTACTATTCTCACCGACGCACTCGTTCAGTTGAATCGGCCCGTCAATGGCTTCGATCACCTCGAGCAGGGTGATTTCCTTCGGTTCGCGGGCCAAGGTCACGCCGCCGCGAGCGCCGCGCGAGGTGTGGAGCAGTCCCGCAATGGACAGTTGTGAGATGATCTTGGCGAGGAAGGAGGGCGGGATGTTCTGTTCCTTGGCCACCGTGCTGGTGGCGGCTCGCTGGCTGTTTCCCATGCGGGAGAGATATAAAACTGCACGGACGGCATAGTCGGCTTGGCGGGTGATCTGCATGGTTCGTTCCTCTCTGGCAATCCAGATAATAATTATCTGCTTTTGTACATTTTATTGTGAAACCCGTACCTGTGCAAGTGATGGAGGTCACAGACTAAATATGACCTTTTACTCCGATATAAACAAAGTGACAGTCACTTCGAAAGTGACTGTCACTTTGCACACAGCGAAAGGCGCCTATCGAGTCAGCGTCAGGTTGCCAGCGCCAATGTTAATGAGGATGGTCAGGGTGGGGCCTTCGCCTTCCTGGGTGTAGACCTCGCCGCTCTGCGACCAGCCCGGGCCGGAACTCACGTTGGCCGCGCCGCTGTCCACGGTGACCACCGCGTGGACGCCCTCGGGGATGACGAGGATCATGTTGCAGAGTCCCACCTCAATGGTGGCGGTAGCGGAGCGCTGCAGTTCACCGGAGAAATCGAGGGTGTAGTCGCCCGCCCCGCCCGAAAAGTTGAGCGTGCCGAAGTTGGCGTTCGCCAGCCCGATCAATTTGACGGTGGATGCGCCCGTCTCGTAGCGTAGGATCGACATCTCCGCCTTGTTCGGCGAGGCAAACGACAGGTTCACGGTGGCCGCGCCGTCCTTGACCGTCAGGCCGGTCAGCGCGAGGCCGCCGAACTCGAAGTCGCCGGTGTACGCGCCCGATTCGATGGTCAGGTCCATCGGCGTGGAGCCCAGTTTGAAGTCCCAGCGGTTCGTCAGGTCGCCGAAGTTCGGGAAGGTGTTGAACTTCCCTTCGCCAGCCTGGATGCTGACGCTGTCGCCGTCGGTCTTGATGACGGGTTTGATCTTGCTGTAGTTGTACGTCGCCTCGCCCTCGACGAGTGAGTCGGTCGCACCTGCGGACAGGTTCATCTCGCCCGCGCCGAAGGACAACGTCAGCCGCGCCTTTCCAGACGACGGGACGAGCACGTTGACCTCGTCCGTCACCTCGGGTTCGGGGGTGGCGCGCTCGGGCAGTTGAAATCCAAATCCACAAGCCGTGGTGATGAGAAAAACGGCCAATAGAATGGGGATGATTTTCTTATTCATGGGAAACTCCTCAGAAAGTTGATTCTGAGGAGTTATACGGGAATAAATACAACAAGTTGCACTTTACGTTTTACGTTTTACGTTTTCATCCACCTTCAACGCCGCCTTCAACGCCTGCTCCACCGAGCGAACCTCTACCACTTCGATCCCCTTCGGATACGTCTCGCCCTTGCGAATCGCCTTCGGGACGATGGCCGTCTTGAATCCGAGTTTCTGCGCCTCGCGCAAGCGCGGCACCATCTGCCCGGGCATGCGTAACTCACCTGCCAAACCGATCTCGCCGATCAACACCGCGTCCGCGCGGACGGGCACATCCCGCCACGAAGACGCAATCGCCGCGGCTATGGCCAAATCCGCGGCTGGCTCCTCGATCTGGATTCCGCCAACCACGTTGACGAAAATATCCTGCTCGCCGAGTTTGAGTCCCACGCGGCGCGTCAACACCGCGGTGATGAGCAGGACGCGGTTGAAGTCCACGCCGTTGGGAGTGCGCCGCGCGTTGCCGAATTGCGTCGGCGAAGTCAGTCCCTGAATTTCAACGAGAATCGGACGCGTGCCTTCCATCGTCACCGCGATGGCCGAGCCTGCGGCGTTGATCATCCGTTCCGCGAGGAAGGCCTCCGATGGATTCGTCACCTCGATCAGCCCGCCCTCGCGCATCTCGAATACGCCCACCTCCGAGGTCGCGCCGAAGCGGTTCTTCACCGACCGCAGCAGACGATACGCCTGGAAACGGTCGCCTTCGAGATACAGCACCGTGTCCACGATATGCTCCAGCACGCGCGGTCCCGCGATGTTGCCTTCCTTCGTCACGTGGCCGATGATAAACACCGTGATGCCCGAAGACTTCGCCAACTCGCGCAACTGCGAGGCACACTCGCGCACCTGCGAAACCGATCCCGCGCTTGAATCTAACTCGGACAGATACGTTGTCTGGATCGAGTCGACGATTAACAAATCGGGCTTGACCTCGCGCACATGATTCAGAATGATTTCGAGATTCGTCTCGGTGACGAGGAACAGCGGTTCGGGCATGGACCCCTGGCCGTTTCCTGCCAACCGAGCGGCGCGCATCTTGATCTGTCTCTCCGACTCCTCGCCCGACGCGTACAGCACCCGTTGCGTCTTCCCCATCTCCATTGCCATCTGCAACATCAGCGTGGACTTGCCGATGCCCGGGTCGCCGCCCACGAGGATGATCGAGCCAGGGACGATGCCCCCGCCCAGCACGCGCGCGAACTCCGCGATGGGCAGATGGATGCGGTCCTCCGCGTCCCCGCTGACCTCCGCGATGGGCCGCGGCTGCGAACGTCCTGTCAACCCGCGGACGGCGTTTTTCTTCGCCACAGGCTCCTCGTGGACAACTTCCTCCACCATCGAGTTGAAATTGCCGCACTGCGGGCATTTGCCCATGTAGGTCGCGGAGACGCGTCCACATTGCTGACAGACGAAACGGGTTTGGGTTTTAGCCATTTATGCCTTTCCTCGGTGTTCCTCGCACGGACACAACGCGCGCAAATAATTCCAGTTGTAAATACCGTAATCGTGTCCATCCTCCCAGACGATGGCGATGGCGTACGAGCCGACGGCGTTGACGTTCACCAGCCGCGTCTCGGCAGACTCGGGCAGATCCGCTTGAAAGACGGACGCATCAGGCTCGGACTTCATGTTTTCGTGCCCGCCGCGGCAGGACGCGCACGGACAGGCCGCGCGCAACAGCCCGAAGGGGTATACGCTGACGTGTCCGTCGGACCAGGTGATGGTCAATTCGCGTTTGGTTTTGTTGGCGGTGAGACTGGTTGGTTTTTCGTTCATGGTTCCTCGGAGAGGGTGCGTCGCACCTTACCATGAGGATTTCTCCTCACTGTCAGGTGCGACGCACTCGCGTGATTCACTGCGGCGGCGGGACAACCGCCAGAAAATTCGCGGCGGCCCACCCCGCGCGGGACTCGTCATATGGTGCGACGATGTACCACCAGATGTATCCGTTGGCTTCCTGCGGCCCGTCGCGGACTTGGAAAACCTCCGCGTCCTCGCCAAGGAAAAGTTGTTCACTCGTCAACCCGGGCGCGGAACGCAGGCGCAGGCCGTCGCCGCCAGTGCCGTTGATCTGAACATAGCCGCCGATCACGATCACGTCTGCGGGGAGGGTGGGCGTGCTAGCCAGCGGGTCGAGAGTTGGCGCGGGCGTGGCGAGGGGCGTGGACGTTGAGGCGGGGATCAAGGTCAAATAGGCGGGGGCCAGCCCGGGGTTCGATGGAGGCGGGGATGCGCGGAATCCGAACCAGGCCAGCGCGATCACGCTCAGCAGGCAGGCGAGTCCCGTCGAGGAGAAGATGACGGTCGGGGTGAGGAGGCGGCGGAGGCTGAGGTTCATGGTAACCACCCGTCATTGCGAGCGATGGTCGAGTAGCGTTTTTTGCGTATCGAGACCGAGCGAAGCAATCCCCACGTTTGAGGCGATTGCTTCGCCGCCTCGGTCTCGATATGCCTTCGGCCTACTCGACCAGCGGCGTTTCGCAATGACGAACGAGTGCAAGAATTATATCTTGGAAAGCAGGTGCAACGCGTTGGGCGGGACGAGCAGGCGCAGGGCGCGCGGCTGGATGGTGATGAGGGCGTCGCGGGTTTCGGGACGCGGCTCGCCGTCGGTCTGGACGAGGAACGGGGACTCGGCGGTGACGCGCAGGGTGCGAAAAGGGATGCGGCGCGCGTGTTCTGAACTGAGATGGTGGCCGCGCCAAAGTTCGTAGGCGCGCATCAGGGCGTCGGCGAGGCTGTTGCCAGAGAGCAGCCAGAGGTCGAATTCGCCATCGTCCATGTGAGCGTCGGGAGAGAGGACGGCGTGTCCGCCCATGTAACGGCGGATGTTATTGGCGACCGCGACCATGAAGTGACCTTCCACTTCATGGTTATCGGCCCACAGCCGCAGGTTGACGCCGCTCCAGACGGTCGCGTTGCGGACGGTGGTGACGAAGTATTCAGGGAAGGCGAAGAATTTTTCCACGCGGATACGCGGCTCGAGCGCGTGGATGGTCATGGCGTCGAGACCCATGCCCGCCCAGAGGAGGAAGGGTTGACCGTTGCAGATGCCCACGTCCACCGCGCGGATGGGCGCGTCGGCGAGCGTGCGCGCATTTTGTTTGAGCGCCCACCAGCGCGTCCAGAAAAAGACGGGCAGGCCAAGTTCGAGCGCGAGGACGTTGGCTGTGCCGCTGGGCAGGATGCCGAGCGCGGTCTCCGTGCCGACCAGTCCTGCTGCGGCCTGGCCGATGGTCCCATCGCCGCCTGAAGCGAAGACCGCATCGTAGTTTTCGAGCGCGGCCTGTTTGGCTGATTCGGTGGCGTGCGCGCCATTTTTGGTGGCGATGATCTCCGTTGTCCAGCCTGAATCGGCGAGGGTCTTCGTCACAGAACGCAGAAATGGTTTGACGGGGAACCGACCCGCAACGGGGTTGTAGAGGAGGATGGCGCGTCGCATGGGATGATTATAACTGGGTGGGGAGTATTGCGTGTTGTGTAACTTTCGTATACGTATTTCGCAGATTTTTTAAATTTTCCTGTGCAAATCCGTCAACTCCGTGTAATCCGTGTACAAATGAAATCGGAGCACGGCGAAAACGGGGGTGATATAATTCCCTCAATGAACGAAGGCGACCTGCTCAATCAGCGTTATCAACTGCTCGAAAGCCTCGGCTCTGGGGGCATGGCCGAAGTCTATCGCGCCCGCGACCTGATGCTGGAGCGTTCGGTTGCCATCAAAGTTTTGCGCGCTGATTATTCGAGTGACAAGGAATTTCAGGAACGCTTCCGCCAGGAGGCGCGCGCCGCCGCCAACCTTTCGCATCCCAATATCGTCACTGTCCACGATTTCGGTTTCGATCAGGGACAACTTTTTATCGTCATGGAACACGTCCCCGGCACGGATTTGAAATCCCTGCTTCGCAAACGCGGACGCTTCACTGTCGAGGAAGCCATCCCCATCATGGTGCAGGCCTGCGCGGGCATCGGTTACGCCCACCGCGCGGGACTCGTTCACTGCGACGTGAAGCCGCACAACCTGCTCATCACGCCCGACCTGCGCCTCAAAGTGACCGATTTCGGCATCGCCCGCGCCCTTTCCACCATCCGCCCGGGTGACCGCGACGATGTGGTTTGGGGCTCGCCGCAATACTTCGCACCCGAACAGGCCAAAGGTCAGGCGCCCTCGCCCGCCTCGGACGTCTACTCCCTCGGCATCGTCCTGTACGAAATGCTGACAGGTACGCTTCCCTTCCACGCCACCACCGCCGACGAACTGGCGCGTATGCACATCCACGCCCAGCCGCATCCGCTCAGCGAATACCTGCCCGATGTGCCGATTTTGCTCGAGCAGATCGAGGCGAAGGTTCTGTCGAAGGAACCTTCCGCGCGTTACCGTACTGCCGACCAACTTGGACGCGTCCTTCAACGCTTTGGGACCGTACGCGAGCCAATCATCCCTCCGCAACTCGCGTTGACGCCCGAAGCGGTCAACAACTTCGAGGAAACCCCGCCTCCCCCTGTCTACGTCCCTCTCCCGGACCCTGTGCCGGTCGCGGCTTACGAGGAGTCGCCGTCTCTGCAGTTGGACATTGACTGGGGCACGCTTGTACTGGGTCTGCTCGCGCTGATCGCCATTGGCGGACTGATTCCCCTCTGGATCGCGGCCTACTTCGCGTGGAATCCATGATCAATTTTCTCATCGCCCCCTCGATCCTCTCTGCCGATTTCACCCGCCTCGGTGCGGACCTTGCCGCCTGCGAATCTGCCGGCGCGGACTGGATCCACGTGGATGTGATGGACGGTCATTTCGTCCCCAATCTGACGATGGGTCCGTTCGTTGTGGGGGCCTGCCGCCGCGCCACGAAACTTCCGCTGGACGTTCACCTAATGATCGAAGAACCTGAACGTCACATTGAGGCGTTTGCCAAAGCGGGCGCGACGAATATCACTGTGCATGTGGAAACCTGTCCGCATTTGCATCGGACGATCCAGCAGATTCACGCGCTGGGATGCAAAGCCGGCGTGACGTTAAATCCGTCCACACCCGCGTCGGCAATTGAGCCTGTTCTCGCTCTTGCCGATCTTGTTTTGGTGCTAACTGTGAACCCAGGCTTTTCGGGACAGAAATTCCTCCCCGAAGTATTGCCGAAAATTCGTCAGTTACGCGGCATGTTGGACTCGGTCAACCCGTCCGCACGGCTGGAGGTGGATGGCGGCCTTTCGTCCGCGACCCTGCCCGAGGTCCAGAAGAGAGGCGCTGATGTTTTCGTCTCGGGCAGTTTTGTCTTCGGTCATCCGCAGGGGATCGAAGCGGGCGTCCGCGAGTTACGCGAGTGCGTCGCACCAAATGGTTAGGATTGTCTCATCGAAGCAGGTGCGACGGTTAAACAAAAACCACGGCCGAAGCCGTGATTCTTGAAGGTGAGACAATCGCTAGGCCGATTTGGCCGCAGTGCGGATGCACTTGGTGCAGAGCACTTTTTGAACCTTGCGGCCGTTTTCGATGAGCGTCACCTTTTGCAGGTTCGGGAGGAACTTGCGGTTGGTGGCGCGCATGGAGAACGAGCGATTATGGCCGAAAGTGGTGGTCTTGCCGCAGTGAGCGCATTTCATGGGTTTCGTTCCTTTCCAGTTTCACAATAACGCCTGCGCAGTCCTTTCGCGCAAGCGCCGCATTGTACCACAAATCGCAACCATCTTCAACACAATCTGTTAATTAAGGCAGTAAAGGAAAGACTATGGGCAAAGAGAATACCACCTACGGAAGCATTCACATCTCGCCGAATGCCATTGCTTCGATCGCCTACCGCGCCACGCTTGAATCCTATGGGGTGGTGGGACTGGCGCCGCGCAACCTGGCGGAGGGCCTGGCGCACAGCATCACCCATGAACCGACACGCGGTGTCTCCGTCCATTTTGACGGCGAACTCATTGACATTGACATCCACGTCATCATCGAATACGGGACGCGCATCACCTCGGTGGCGAACAGCGTCGCCAACACGGTCCGCTTTCACGTGGAGAAGGCACTTGGGCTGAAGGTCAACGAGATCAACGTCCACGTGGCGGGACTGCGCGTCAGCGATATTGACTAATACAGACCCTAAAGGTCTATCGAAAAATCAGTTTCCCTTTTGGGCAAAGAGACCTTTAGGGTCTTTACTTGAGGAGCATTCATGAGTTTAGGTTCATCCGACATCCAGGCCAAACACCTGCGCGACCTGCGTAATAATCCCATTGACGGGTTGGTGCTGAAGGAACTCGTCATGGCGGGGTTGACGTGGCTTCGCACCAACCAGCAGACGGTCAACGCGCTGAACGTTTTTCCCGTCCCAGACGGCGACACAGGCACAAATATGACGCTGACGATGCAATCGGCCTGGAACGAGATCGCGGAATTGGGGACGCGCAGTGTGGGCGAGATGGCCGCGGCGGTGGCCAAGGGCGCGTTGATGGGAGCACGCGGCAACTCGGGTGTGATTCTCTCGCAGTTGTGGCGCGGATTCTCGCGCGGCCTGCACGGCGCGGATATTCTGGATGGCCCGACACTCGTGAAGGGATTTGTGGAGGCGCGCGATACGGCCTACAAGGGTGTCGTCCGTCCCGTAGAGGGGACGATTCTCACCGTCTCGAAGGATATCGCGATCGCGGCCGAGTTCGCGCTGACCGAGACGCAGGATCCGATCGAGATTTTGGAGCGCGTCATTCCCGCCGCGGATGTGTCGGTGCAGAACACGCCCGAACTGCTTCCCGTTCTCAAACAGGCGGGAGTGGTGGACTCAGGCGGCAAGGGACTGTTCTTCATCTTCGAGGGAATGCTCCGCTATTTCAACGGCGAGCCGCTCGACGTACCGACCGTGAGCGTCCAGCCGATGTCGGCGATGAATCTTCAAGAGGCGATGGAGTCGGTCGAGGAGGGGCAGGATTACGAAGTGGTCGTGGATTTCTTCCCCGACGGCACGCTCGACCTGCAAAGTTTTTATGGAAAACTCGAAACGATGGGCACGTCCATTCAGGTGGGCGAGGGCGAGGGCATGTACCGCATGCACATCCACGTGCCGCTCGACAAACGCTACGAGCCGATTGATTACATCATGGGCATCGGCACCATCACCAAAGTGGCGATGGAAAACCTGCTCGCCCAGATGGACGACATTCAAAAAGCGAAGAACGAAAAACTTGAATTCCAGTCCGTGGAGCCGGGGCAGATCGCCGTGGTGGTCGTCTCACCGGGGCGCGGGCTGAGCCGCATCTTCGCGTCGCTCGGAGTGACCGCGGTCGTGGAGGGCGGGCAGACAATGAACCCGTCCACGCAGGAGATTCTAGCGGCGTTCGAAAACCTGCCGACCGACAAGGTCATCATCCTGCCGAATAACAAAAATATCATCCTCGCCGCCAACCAGGCCAAAGAGGTGACGGTGAAACAGGTCGCGGTCGTGCCGAGCAAAACCATTCCGCAGGGACTCTCTGCCATGCTCGCTCACAACCCGGACGGGGAGGTGGACGCGGTCGCCGAGAAGATGTCCAAGTCCCTCGCCTCCGTGCGGACGGGCGAGATCACCGTCGCCACGCGCACCGTGGAGATAGACGGCGTGAACGTGGAGGCGGGGCAGGTCATCGCCTTACTGGATGGCAAACTCGTCCTTTCTTCATCCACGATTCAAAATGCCGTGATGGGCTTTCTCGAGAAAGCCGAAGCCGAAAAGCACGAACTCATCACCTTCTACTATGGCGAAGACTTGAACCGTAACGAGGCCAACCGCATCGCGGATGTGGTACGCGAGAAATATTCCACGCAGGAGATCGAAGTGCAGGATGGCGGCCAACCGCATTATCCGTTCTTGATTTCCGTGGAGTAGTATCTTTTTCTAAACTCAACCTCTCCCAGTTAGGGAGAGGTTTTTTATTTGGAACGCGTGTCGAAAAGTCGAAAATTCCTGCTTGTAATTTATATGGGTATTCTGTACAATGATTTTGCGCGGGGAGATAAGGCCAAACCTTGTACGGCGGAGCATTATTCTCAACATCGCGCAATTCTCCGCCACAATTTGGAGGAGAAATGAAAAAGATTGCTTTCGTCAGTTGGGTGATTGTGTTTGTAATTCTGTTAATTTCATGTGAAACGCGAGTTTCCACAGATACGGCGGCTGCGCCAACACTTACTCCAAAATCGGACACTGCTGGCAACAAGGTTGATCCAGGGGAGGAGATTGGCGGTATGCTGTTGACCACAGGTCAGGGCGGAAAAATCCCTGAGATTTGGGAATTTTGCGATCCGTATGTGACTGGGGCTGGGGTCACCATAAGGGAGTGTCAGGTACCTGCTTTGCAGAGAATCCTAATCGGATACGGCGCTCCCGGAAACACTTTGGATGAATTGGACTCATATTGGTCAACTACGTCATGGGAACTTTACCTCGATAATCAGCCCGTTAACCTGACCGCGTTCGGCACATTCGACCAAGCGGGCGACTCTAATGGTTCAGTGCTTCGCTTGTGGAATGTGGTACTGATGAATCCCGCGCCCGGTCTTCATACACTACGTTCTGTTTCCATCGAAAAAGGCGAACTTTTTGATAATACTTGGAACTTCACAGTCGCATCTCCCGCCACAATGGAAATTCCAGCAGGATCTGAAACATTGCCCTTCACTGGGACGAGTGACGCGTTCACCACATTGGAGGAGTTCCATAGCCTGATGACATCTTCTGTCACCAACGGCGATATCGACTCGTTCTGGGAAACCGTGAGCGCGACTGGGCAAATGCCCCTGATCTTCGGAGACAACATTGCCGTCTTCCTCTATCGTGGTCAGGCCGAAAACGTAGAATGCCGCGGCGATTTTGCGACCCCGTACATACGTCAGGGCGAAACCAATATTTGGGCGTTCATTAAATTGTTTGAACCTGACGCGCGTGTTGAATACACGATTTGGTTGGATTCCAATCAACCGATCCTGGACTCACTGAATCCCATCACCGAAACGGGTGGACTTGGGACAAATTCGGTTGTGCAAATGCCTGAATATGCAATTCCCCTATTTACCTTGCCTCGTGACAATATTGCCCATGGAGTCCTCGGAGAGAATATAACCATCACAAGCCAGCGTCTTGGATACAACGTTAACTACCGCGTTTATACGCCTGTTGGATATGAAACGCTCGAAAGCTTGCCGGTGATCTATGTTACCGATGGGCAGGATTTCATCAACCCAGAAATGGGAGCGATGATAAACGTATTGGATAATTTAATTGCGGATGGCCGCGTTGAGCCGATCATAGCGGTTTTCGTTGATACGCGCGATCCAAGTACCGGCGTAAACCGCCGCGAAGAAGAATTTGTTGGAGCCAGCATCGCAGACTGCCCATTCTGCGATTTTGTTGCCCTAGAACTTGTGCCAGTGATTGATACCGACTACAAAACAGTAGCATCACCCAATGCCCGGGCAATCCTCGGTTTTTCACTGGGAGGAAACTTGACTGCTCATATAGGATTGAAACGCGCTGACGTATTCCAGAATATGGCGATTCTATCGCCGTATATTTCCGCAGAGTGGATTTTCGACAGCTATCAAGAAACGAGTCCCTTGCCGATCAAAATCTTTCTCGGCCACGGAACCTACGATAACCAGGCTGCTTCAATTCGCCTGCGCGATACTTTAGAAGCAAAGGGGTATCCCTTGTTGTATGTCGAGACACACGCAGGTCATTCTTTTGGCAATGTCCGGGGGATGTTGGACGATATGCTCATCTATTTCTTTGGCAAATAACAAAAAAACGTCACTCGGAGTATCCCATGAAAAAAAACGTATTCGTCAGCTGGTTGGTTCTGTTGGCCGTCTTGACGGCCTCGTGTCAATTTTCTGGGGCGAAGATCAAACCGGGCGATAAGATCGGGGACATGGAGTTCATCAACGAATGGGAAAATTGTCAGGCTCCAAATATTTTGCATGAACTGTGTACCGAGCAGGAGGTGGTATTCGACGGCACGTGTACCGTCCCCGCCTCGCAGACGAAATTCTGGGTGTCCACAGGCTGGATGGAGGGTTCACAGGAAGCCATGGAACTGAGTTGGAAAGATTCCGAGTGGAGCATGACCTTCGATGGCCACGAAGTTGACTTATGGTCATTCGGTACTTTCGATATGGATTGGACCGACCCAACGGGAAAAGTGAAAGATGTGCAAAAGGCGCGCATCTGGAATGTGTGTGTCTCCAATCCCGTTCCGGGCAAACATATGGTTGTTTACAAGTTCACCCTGAAAAATGGCGTGTTTCGCGGCGATCACGAATTGATCTTCAATTTCACGGTGTTGGCGCCTTAAATTCCACAGCCAGCGAAGATTTTCGGCGGAGATTCACCCCTCCGCCGAATTCTTTAATCCCTGCTATACTCGCCCCTTATGAAACTCGGCATCGTCACCGATTCGACCTCCGACCTGCCTGCCGACTTGATCGAACGCTTCGGTATCGAAGTTGTCCCCTCGATCCTTGTTATCGAAGGGAAACAATATGCCGATGGCGAGGGCATCAGCCGCAACGACTTCTACGCGCGCCTGCCCGCCATGATAAAGTTTCCGACCACCGCCGCGCCGTCCATCGGCGAATTTTCGGCGCGTTATCAAAAACTGTTCGCCCTCGGTTGCGACCACATTCTTTCGATTCACGCGGCCTCGCAACTGACCGCCATCTGCAACATCGCGCGTCAGGCCGCGGCGGACTTTCCGAACCGCGTCACGATCGTGGACAGCGGCTCGCTCTCGCTGGGACTCGGATTCCAGGTGCTGGCCGCGGCCGAATCCGCCGAGTCGGGTGCGGACACTTCGACTTCGCTCAGTGCAAGCCTCGAAGCGGCCCTCGCTTCGATAGCCGATACCCGCCGACGGCTCCACGTCTCCGCCGCGCTCGATACGATGGACTTCCTCCGCCGCAGTGGACGCGTTCCCGCGGCCATCACCATCCTCGGCGGCATGTTGAACATCAAACCAATGGTCGAACTGACCGACGGTGTGCTCAAACCCGTTGGCGTCGTGCGGACAACAGGTCAGGCCGACGAGCGGATGGCAGCATTTCTCAGAGCGGGCCTGCCTCTGGAACGTCTCGCCATCCTGCACACGGGAGCGGAACATCGCGCCCGCAATTTTCTCACCCGCCTCATGGACGAGTCGCGCCGTGAACTGCCGCGCGACATCCTTATGGTCAACGTGACCACCGTCATCGGCGCGCACGTCGGCCCGAACGGACTGGGATTTGCATCGGTGAGATCGGCGACACAATAAACCAGGAGACCAGACATGCCATCCCGACGTGCCCTCCTCTACATGCCCGGTGATGACTGGAAGAAAATCACCAAGTCCCTCACCCTCGGTGTGGATTGCATCTGCATGGACATGGAAGACGGCGTGGCCGTCAACCGCAAGGCCGAGGCGCGCACCACGATTGCGAGGGCTTTGCAGGAATTGGACTTCGGCAAAAGTGAAAAACTGGCGCGCATCAACTCGGTTGGCTCGGGTTGGGAGAGAGATGATATTGACGCGGTTCTCCCGTTTCATCCCGATGGGATCGTGATTCCCAAAATCGAATCTCTCGACCAGATTGAATGGGGAAGCAAAATCATCGAATCTGCCGAACTAAAATTTGGATGGCGAATCAGTTCCGTCCGCATGTTGGTGGGCGTGGAGACTGCCAAAGGGATTTTGAATCTCAAAGAGATCGCCTCGCACCCGCGGCTGGACGGCATCATCTTCGGTGGCGAGGACTTCGCCGCATCCATCGGCGCAAGGCGGACGCGGGATGCATCCGAGTTGCTGTACGCGCGTCAGGCGGTGGTCACTGCTTGCGCGGCGTATGGACTGCAGGCCATTGACATCGTCTATATTGATTTCAAAGACGCGGACGGTCTGCGCGCGGAAGCGGAGCAGGGAGCAGGATTCGGCTTCAGCGGGAAACAAGTCATTCACCCGAACCAGGTCCAGGTCACGCAGGAAGCGTTCACTCCGTCCGACGCGGCCATCGCGGAGGCGCGTCGAATCGTCGAGACGTTCGAAGCCAGTCAAAAAGAGGGGAAGGGCGCGTTTGCGTTGGATGGAAAAATGATCGACATGCCGCTATTGAAGAACGCACAGAAAGTTTTGGAGCGGGCGCGGGCCGCGGGGAACCTCTGATGGATGCCGAACCCACACAATGGGAAAAAATTTTTCAACAAGACGGGCACGTCTTTCCTGAGCCGCGCCTGCAGGTGATGCAATTTGCGGAGGGACTTCTCCAGCGCGGATTGACATCCGTTCTCGATCTCGGTTGCGGGAACGGACGACACACTGTCCACATGGCGCAAAAGGGGTTGTGCGTCTTCGGCATGGACAACGCCCCCACCGCGTTGCGCCTGACGCGTGAATGGCTTGGGCGGGAACGTCTCGCCGCGGGTCTGGTTTTATCGGATATGCGGCGCGCCCTGCCGTTTGCCAGCGACGCGTTCGATGCGGTGTTGTCCACGCAGGTGATTCATCATGCCGTGCTTGCCACTGTGCTTGGCACCGCACGCGAGATCGAGCGCGTTGTACGAAAGGGCGGGATAATCATGATTAGCGTCCCCCTGCGCAAAGCCATTGAGGAGGATTCGAACGAACACGAGGAGATTGAGCCGGACACCTTCGTCCCCACCAGCGGCACGGAAAAAGGACTGCCGCATCATCTTTTTACCCCCGATGAATTAAGCAGCATTTTTCCGCAATTCCGCGTGACCGATCTACAAGTCTCTGGCGAACGTGTCATGGTTTTGCAAGCCATCAAAAAATAACGAGTTCACATGCCCACCATCCAAGTCATCGCCGTTCGCAACGCGCGCGAAAAGCGAATCTTTCTCACCTTCCCGTGGCGCATCTACAAAAACGATCCGCTCTGGGTTCCGCCGCTTCTGCCCGACCGAATCAAGGCCACCGACTCCGCGCAGGGAATATTCTTCAAGGATGGCGAGGCGGAATTTTTCATCGCCTGGAAAGACGGCCAGCCTGCGGGGACTCTCGCGCTCGCGGAGGAGAAAGCGCGCACGCGTCATCGCGGCTACGCAGAGTGCATGTATGGATTTGTGGAATGCGTGGACGATTACCACGTGTTCGCGGCCATATTCGATCACGCGGGACGTTGGGCTGGGTCGCGCGGCATGAAGGCGCTCTACGGCCCATACAATCTCGACCGTGAAGACAGCCGTGGCATCCTCATCGAAGGCTGGGATCGCCCCCCCGCCATCTATCTGGCGCATCACCCGCCGTACTACAAAGAATTCTTCGAGCGTTACGGGTTCCAAAAAGATGACGACGACGGTGTGGCCTATGCCATTGACATCAACTTAGAGAATCCCCGCATCCAAAAACTTTCGCGCGTCGCGCAGCGCGTGCGCGAGAAGCATCCCGAATTCAGCGTGCGCGGCGCGAACCTTGCCGACAAGGACGCGGAACTCGACCGCATCGTCTATTTGCAGAATGCTGGGCTGGCACACTTCGCTGGGCACGTGCCTTACACCCGCGCCGATATCGAATCCATCATCGGGCCCCTGCTCGACCTGGTGGACCTCGAACTCGTCCTTTTCGCCGAAGTGGACGGAGAGCCTGCGGGCTTTTTTCCTGGTGTTCCCAACTTCAACGAGATCCTGATTCACGTCAACGGTCTGCGCTATCCCTGGGATTATCTGCGCGCCTTCCTCCATCGTAACGACACGCCGAAATGTCTCTCGATCAAGAGCATTGTCGTCCCGCCCGAATATTGGGACACGGGACTCTCGCTCCTGCTCTTCGGCGAGATGGCGAAACGCGCCGCCGCGAAGGGCTACCTTTGGGCGGACTTGTCGCTGACGGGTGAGTACAATGAGGATACGCGTCCGCTTGCCGTCCACGCGGGGGCGCAAGTATATAAGAAGTATCGGTTCTATCGCAAGGAACTGTGATCAGAACCCAGGTTTCTGCGAGGAACCCGGGTTCTGGAAGAAGGAGAATCACATGGGCAGACTGACCGGCAAGATTGCCATCATCACCGGCGCGACATCGGGAATCGGAAAAGCCACTGCGCTTCTTTTCGCGAACGAGGGCGCGGACCTGGTCATCACGGGGCGGCGCGCGGAGTTGGGTCAACGCGTCGAGACGGATGCCTGCGCGAGGGGAGTCCGATGCGTGTTTGTGGAGGCAGATCAAACTAAAGCGGAGGATTGTCAGCGCGTGGTGGACGTCGCCTTGCGCGAGTTCGGTCATATTGACATCCTGTTCAACAACGCAGGGATCGTCACCAGCGGGACAGCCGTGACAACTTCCGAGGAGGTCTGGAACGATACGCTGGCGTTGAATGTGACCGCGGTGTGGCGCATGTCGAAACTGGTCATCCCGCAGATGAAGAAGCAGGGGCGCGGCGTAATAATCAACAATGGCTCGGATTGGTCGGTGGTGGCGGGCAGGGACGCGTTCCCGTACGTGGTAAGCAAGGGCGCGGTGGGATTGATGACGAAGGCGATAGCGCTCGATTTTGCGCGCGATGGAATCCGCGTGAACGCCGTCTGCCCCGGTGACACGTTTGTGGACAGGTGGCTGGAGAAGGGCTACTTCGAGCAGTCGGACCCGGTGACGCGCGAGGAAGCGATGAAGGAATCGAGCGCGTACATCCCGATGGGACGCTTCGGCCAGCCCGAGGAGATCGCGCAGGCCGTGTTGTTTCTGGCGTCGGACGATTCTTCGTTCGTGACGGGTCATCTGCTGCTGGTGGATGGGGGAAATACGGCGCAGTGATGTAAGGATATAATCGCATTGATTGAAAGGTTCAAACTATTTATCGTTTTTTACCAAGGAGAACAAAAAATGAAATCCACCTACACCACTATTGATGAATATATTGTCACATTCCCCAAAGATATTCAAGTCGTTCTGCAAAAGATTCGCGCCACCATCCGCAAGGCCGCGCCGCAGGCGGAGGAGGCTATCAGTTACCAAATGCCGACCTTCAAACTGCATGGCAACTTGGTCCATTTTGCGGCGTTCAAGAGTCACATCGGGTTTTATCCCGTGCCGAGTGGAATCGAGAAATTCAAGAAGGAACTTTCAGCATACAAGGGCGCCAAAGGCTCGGTGCAATTTCCGCTGGATCGTCCCATTCCATATGCGTTGATTGCGAAGATCGTCAAGTTTCGAGTGATGGAAAATCTGGAAAAGGCAAAAACGCGTTCGTAGCACAGGATGCAACTGGCATGTCAAACTACAGGCTCAATGATGAATATGGCCCCAGCGATTGGTCTGCATCCAAACTGGTGGGTATCCTGCTGACCATGTTCGGCGCGGGCGTGATTCTGTGGACGGTGGTGGAGATCTTCCAACTGTTCACGCACGGGAGCGCATTCCTCGTCCTCGATGAAATTGTCCCCGCGCGGATCGAACTCGTGGAAAATGGTCTGCTCCTGCCGCGCGAAGTCTTGATCTACGGCCTGCCCATCTGGGCGTTTTCGGTCACTTCGAAGATCGGGGTGATGCTGTTGAAGAACGGGTTGGAGTATGTGGAGAGGCCGAGGAAAGTGGGAAAGTAGTTATTCACGCCCATTCCTTTCCCACGCCACGGGGTTATACGATAAAATCCGACCCAATCAGTAGCATTTCCTCGCCAAAGGAATCCCCATGACTCAAAACACGCGCGCCACATTCGATTCCAAAACCCTCGTCCCCGGCCTCATCGCGGGACTGATCGTCGGCATCATCGTCGTCACCATCAGCATCTCGCTCGGCTCGTTCATCTTTTCGGGTGAACTCGCTCAATTCGCGCCGCGCGGTATGGGGCTTTTGCTCTTCAGCGGACTCGTGATGGGACTCACCGTCGCGGGTCTCAGTTCTCTCCCAGGCGCGGCCATCGGACCTCAAGACGGACCCTCCGCGCTACTGGCCGTCGCGGCGGCGGGAGTCGCTTCGGGCCTCGCGGGCGTGTCGAATCCGGAGATCGCGTATCACACCGTCGTGACGGGTGTATTGCTCTCCACGCTTGCCACGGGCGCGGTCTTCTTTTTCATCGGCCAATTCAAACTCGGCAACCTCGTGCGCTACATTCCCTATCCCGTCATCGGCGGCTTCCTCGCTGGCACGGGTTGGCTCATCACGCGCGGCACGCTCGAAGGCATGGCGGGGCAATCCCTCAGCCTCGCCGCGCTCCCCTCGCTCGTCACGCCCGACGCGCTTTTTCGCTGGCTGCCTGGCGCGCTCTTCGCGACCGCCGTCCTGCTCATCCTCCGCAAATTCAATCACTTCCTCATCTGGCCTGGCATCGTCCTCGGCGGCATCTCCATTTTTTACGGACTGATTTTTTTACGCGGGATGACCTTCGACGAGGCGCGCGCCGCGGGACAATTTATGCAACCCTTCGGCTCGGGTGGACTCTGGCAACCCTTCCTCCCATCTCATTTCGCGGACGTGGACTGGGCCGCGCTTTCAGGAGCGTTGGACTCGCTCGCGATCATCCCGCTCGTCAGCCTGATCGCGTTCCTGCTCAACGCCTCCGCGCTGGAACTGGTCGCCAAACGCGACATTGACCTGAACCGCGAACTGCGCGTGGCGGGACTCTCCAACATCCTCGCGGGACTCGGCGGCGGGGTGGCGGGCTATCACCTGCTCGGCGCGACCGCCCTGGCCTTTCGCATGGGCGCGCAGACGCGCATCGTCAGCCTCGTCTCCGCGCTGGTGTGCGGACTCGTCCTCGTGGCGGGCGGGTCGTTCATCAGTTTCCTGCCCGTCGCGTTCCTCAACGGCATGTTGCTCATGCTCGGCCTCTCCTTTCTCGTGGATTGGCTCTACGACGCGCGTCCCAAACTCCCTGTCGCGGATTACGCGCTGGTCTGGGTGATTCTCTTCGTCATCGGTTCGGTGGGATTTCTCGAAGGCGTCATTGCGGGCGTGGCGATTTCGATTTTGCTGTTCGTGTTCAAGTATGCGAACGTCAACACCGTGCGTGATTCGCTCAACGGGCAGATGTATCACAGCAAGGTGGAACGTCCCGCCATTCAGCGCGAGACGTTAAACCGCCTTGGTGAATCGATCCACGTTTTTCGTTTGCAGGGATTCATTTTCTTCGGCACATCCAACAGTATCCTCAGCCGCGTGCGCGAAATTCTTGAAGACCAAACCAACAGGGAAAATTTCATCGTGCTGGATTTCCACCGCGTCCACAACCTGGATTCGTCGGCGGTTTCGTCGTTCGTCCGCATGAGACAGTTGGCCGACCTGCACGATATCTACCTCGTGTTGACGCAGGTCTCGCCGCTGATGCGCCGCCAGATGGAGCAGGGCGGATTCGTCGGCGACCAGCGCGTGCAATTCTTTCCCTCGCTGGATCACGGGATGGAGTGGTGCGAGAACATGCTGTTGATGAAGTACGAGGCTTCCACGCAGTTTATTTCCACGAGTTTGGAATCGCAATTGAAGCGCAGTTTCCCGCATCCAGAGTTGGTGGAGTCGCTCATGGGTTTCCTCGAACGCGTCGAAGCGGAGGCCGCCCAAACGTTGATGCGACGCGGCGAGGCGTCCGACGCGATGTACTTCGTTGAGTCGGGACGTCTCAACATCGAGTTGACCACGCCCGATGGGGAGGTCATCCGTCTGCGAAGCATCCGCAGTGGGACGGTGATCGGCGAGATGGGCCTGTATCTCCACCAGCCGCGCACTGCCGATGTGGTGACACTGCAACCGAGTGTGTTGTATCGCCTGGACGCCGATGCGCTGATGCGGATGGAGGCCGAACAGCCCCAGACCGCCGCCGCCCTGCACGAGTGGATCGCGCTGATGCTGGCCGAGAGGCTCTCGGATAACAACCGCGCCATCGAGGCGTTGCTGGATTAATGTTGGGGCGGACCTATGTGTCCGCCCTTTTGTATTTCGCCCTGGAAAAAAATAAAGGGCAGACACGAGGTCTGCCCCGAAAATTTACCAATCGTTCGTTTTTTCGTAGCCGAGTCTCACCAGTAAATCCCCCGCCACTTCCTTGAACAATTTTTTGTGCTCGTCCGAAAAATATTCGCGCCACCCGCCCGTCTTGCCCGAGCGGAAGGTGTGACTCTTCTTCGGCTGGATCGCGTCCACGAGAACAGACAGGGCTTGCGCGCGCGGCGTGGGGATGCGGTAACCCGTCTTCTCCACTTCATCGAGCATGGACGCGAGCGTAACGTCGCGATCGTTCACCAGGTCTTCGAAGCGGATGCACATCACGTTTTTCTGCGCCAGCCATTGGAACACGCCCTCATATCTCTGCCTGACGCTGACCATGTACAATCCGTCGCGGTCTACGCCGGTGATGGCGACTTTGAGTCGCTCGCCGAAATCGGGTAGCGTGTTGTAGAAGTCGTGCATGCTGTGCTCTTCGTGCATGTCGGTCGCGAAGAAGACCTGTGAGACGAGCAGGTCGCGCGGGTCGCGGTAAATGAAATAGTTGACGCGCCCGCTCTGAGTCAGGAAGGAGGCGTTCTCGGGGGTGGCGTCCACGTATCCCCAGCCGATGACACCCGAGGGGAGAGTCCGAAGGTCGGACAAAACACGGTCCGCCGCTCTCCGTCCACCGTCTTTGTTGACCGTCCGAATTGGATTGGCTTCCACGTAACGATAGGGCATGATGTGCGTGAAGCCGTTGAGGACCTGCAACAGCAAATGCGATCCGCTCTTCGGTTTGGCGTTTCCGAAAATGGGCGGCGCGTCGTTAAAAGTGAATCGCTTCCAACGCGCGATGGCTTGCGCGGTTTTTCCAAGAGGGCGGAGTGTGCGGCGAATGGTCTGCGAAACAGTCATGTCCTAAATTTACCACAAAGGGACACAAAGAATCCTTCGTGTCCCTTTGTGTCCTTCGTAGTAAAAAATTATTCATCGTTGACGCGGCGGAGTTTTTTCAGCGATGACTTCTCGCTGTCGTAGACGCGCTTCACGCCATCGCCCAACGCGGCCTCAGTGACACGGATGTATTTGACGAGGCGTTCGAAGCCGCCAGGTTCTACGGACGCGGCCTGGTCACTGCCCCACATGGCGCGGTCGAGCGTGAGATGACGCTCCACCATGCAGGCGCCGAGCGAGACGGCCACCGCCGAGGGGACGAGTCCCACTTCGTGTCCAGAATATCCAATCGGGTTGTTCGGAAATTCTTTGCGAAGCGTTTCGATCATTTTAAGATTCAACTCTTCAGGCTCGCACGGGTACGTGCTGGTGCAGTGCATGATGACGAGGTCCTCATCGCCCACAGCTTTCGCGCCTTTGTGGATCTGCTCCATGGTGGACATGCCCGTGGAGATGATGATCGGCTTGCCCGTCTTGCGCGCGTACTTGAGCAGCGCGTGATCGGTGAGCGATGCGGACGGCACTTTGTAGGCGGGCGTGTCGAACTGCTCCATGAAATCCACGGCGGGTTCATCCCACACAGAGACCATCCAGGCAATGCCCTTCTCTTTGCAGTGACGGTCAATCTCGCGGTATTGCGCCTCGTCGAACTCGACCTTGTAGCGATACTCGATGTAGGGGATGTAGCCCCACGGCGTCTCGCGCATTTGACTCTTCTGCGCCTCGGGCGTGGACACATCAGGCGTTCGCTTCTGGAACTTGACCGCGTCCGCGCCCGCGTGCACCGCGGCGTTGATCATCTCTTTGGCGATGTTCAAGTCGCCGTTGTGGTTGATCCCGATCTCCGCGATGACGTAGACAGGATGCCCGTCACCGACCATTCGATTTCCGAGTTTAATTTCTCGTGCCATGTTTTTTCCTTTGCAGATATATTGTCTGATATATTGCCATCTTTGACCTCTCATTTTGGTGCTTCCGCAGCATAGTACTGAATAACAAAAAGAACATAGATAAAGTAAACACCCCCAAGCTCATAATAACTGTTCCGTTTGTATCCATGTAAGATCCAAGCAGGAGTGTGAAAGCTCCAATCAGGTTTAAGACAATTACAAGCCCCGCAAAGAAATATGACCCTAATGTAGAAAGTTGAAAGTAATTAAGCATCTCAACTTCTTCCTGATGATTCTTACACGCAATACCATATTCCAAATTAACAGCACATTCTATGCACAAACCTTTTTGGCAGTATTTGCAAATGCCAACAGCGGGAACGTCAAGGTGATTGAAGCAATTCATTCGAGACTCCTTCCTATTTTGCAACCAAGTTTTTCAAAACTAACTCACACACTTCACGCACCGCGCCGTGACCGCCCGCGCGGGACAGCACATGATCGGCGGCTTGCAGAACTTCGGGGTACGCATCCGAGACCGCCACCGCCCAGCCAGCAATTTCAAAACACGGCAGGTCGTTCAAATCGTTGCCGATATATACCACATTGGCCGCGTCCACTTTCTTTTTGGCCAGCAACTTTTTCAGCGCCTCGCCCTTGCCGCGGATGTCTATCCCGTGGATGGCTTCCACGCCCATCTTTTCGGCTCGCGCTCGGACAACTGGATTTGGCTCCGACGACAGGATTATTACTTCGACGCCGCGCTCGCGCAAAGTGCGGATGTGCATCGAATCGGACCGTGAAGCGACCACCGTTTCGAGTCCCTCCTCGCTCGTCCAGACGCGGTTGTCGGTGATGACGCCGTCGAAGTCGGAGACGATCATCTTGACGTTCGCGGGCATCGGACGGCGGGCGCGTCCCGCCCAAACCATGTCCAGTCCGCCCGTGGCGACGAGATGCTCGTAGCGCGCCCAGTCTTGCAGGTTGTCAATGTCCACGGTGAAGACCGAGTCGATGATGAGCGGATAAATATTTTTCCCGCTCATCGAGCCATTGAGAATAGTCGCGGCGCGGATCGCGTCAATGTGACCCGCCTGCCAGTAGACAGGTGGAAGGATCTGCCGCGGCGCGTTGTACGGTTCGTCAATGCCTTCCACGTCGAGCAGGTTTTTCATCGGGCTGTTTTCATCGGTGAGACGCCACATCTTGTGCGGATTCTGTCCCGCCGAGACGACGCCGCGCACGCTATCCGCGTCGGGATGCGCCAGCAGAATTTCGATGGCCTTGTCCACCAGCCCGCGCGGGCGGATGGGCGAGGTTGGGCGCAACTGCACGACCACATCGGGACGATAGCCTTCGTTTTCGTCCAGCCATTTCAGCGCGTGGACGAAAACGGGCAAGTCGGTGGTGTTATCTTGCGCGTGTTCGGCGGGACGCAGGAACGGCGTCTCCGCGCCGAACTGACGCGCGACTGCCGCGATCTCCTCATCATCTGTTGAGACAATGACGCGCGTCACGGACGCGGCCTGTTTCGCCGCGGCAATGCTCCACGCAATGAGCGGATAACCCGCGAAGTTGCGGATATTCTTGCGCGGGATGCCTTTCGAGCCTCCACGCGCGGGGATGAGGGCTAATACTTCTGTCATAAGTTCTGGTAGACAGGTAACGGATTAGTTTCTGGCTGTTTTGTATTCATTCTTAGGCGCGTATTCCTCTAGAATCTCAGGGAGCAAGAAGTCCTTGTAAATCTCGTTGAATTGCCAACATATACTCAGTTGCTTTGTCTGGTGGGAAGTACTTGTTTAGAATATTTTGAGCGTCACTTTGTTGTCCTGCCAGCAGATAGTAGGCTGCAAGTCTGTAGACTGCATTTACTGCTATCCGATAATCCCAATTTTTCGTTGCATACTGCCAATATTTGTTTTCAGAGTCTGTATCAGTGGCAAAATAAAAGGGGATGCTTGGATTATGTTCTGTGAATTGATTGAGAAAATCCAAACCTTCATTGATATTGGCAGAAAGCATTTCTTTGAATTTGTAAGTTGCAAGAACATAACCTGATTTATTAGGTTGATACTCGTAAACAATTGTTGGCCAAACTTCACAATATGCACAAAACCCCGACCAAACTCTATGCACTGCTACATATTCATAAGTTCCATCCCCGTTTAGGTCGGTAAAGTTTCCGACCCAATGGCTTCCAATATCCATGATCTTTATTAGTTCATCGCCAGCCTCATAAACAATAGTACTTACGCAGCAATTCCCGCCACCCCAAGCAATAATGACGATATCGGGCTTTCCTCTTCCGGTTAAATCAACCCCAGTCTCTTTTCTTAAGTAAGCGGGGTAACCCATAATTTCAATTTGTTTGTTGCCATTCGATGAAATTGTGACAGAGCAAGGTGACATAATTTCAAATTGTGGGTCAATGTTACACCATTTTCTCAATACATATTTGCCCACATATAATTCATGGAAAGTAGAATCTTGTCTCTGAGCAATAGGAGTTAATGGCAAACAATCTATGTGTGGAACGCATGTGGGCCATACTACAATTTCAGGAGTTGGATAACCGTAAAGGGTTTCAGGAGTTGGCGTATACCAAGGGGTTGGAGTTATTGTTGAAGTGCTATCTAAGATTGGAAATGGCGTATACGTTGGCCAAGGAGTATAGGTAGGCGCAATCTGAGGCGGTTCCGCGACTTTGCCCGCGATAAATCCCAGCAGAATCACTGCAATCAGAGCCAAAAGAATTAAGAAGCTATTTGCTTTTTGCATTTCGTCCTCCTTAAAAGCAAACGGATTTACATGTAAACAAGTTCCACGCGCACCCCTCCAACTTATTTACCTGTCTACGTGTGTACTTGCGTACGTGTCTACCTACCACGCCGTCCACCCGCCGTCCACAACAACATTATTCCCCGTCATGTACGAAGACGCGTCCGAAGCGAGGAACAGCAGCGCGCCGTTCATCTCGTCTTTCTTCGCCATGCGACCGAGGATGGTTTTGGCGGAATAATTGGTGACGAAATATTCTTCGTGGTTGTTGAACACACCGCCTGGAGTCAACGCGTTGACGCGGATCTCCGTCCCCGCGTAATAGGCGGCGAGATATTTGGTGAAACCCATCACGCCCGCTTTTGTGACAGTGTAGTAGACGGGCTTGAACGCGACGCGCTTTCCGTCTTTTATGTAAATCCGCTGGTCGGGACCGTTCAACCCGTAGGTGGAACAGATGTTGATGATACTTCCCTTTTTGCCCTGTGCGATCATTTGCTTGACGCAGGCCTGCGTGACGAGGAAAGTTCCCGTCAGGTTGACGTTCAGCGCCGCGTTCCACTGTTCGAGCGGATAGTCCTCGAACGCGCCTGGCGCGATTCCCTTCGCGGCCGCGTCGGGATCGAACTTCGGATCGAGGGCCGCGGAGTTGACGAGGATGTCCACCCGCCCAAACGTCAAGACGACCGATGCGACCATTGCATCCACCGAGTCGGGGCTGGTGATGTCGGTGGCGATTCCGAGCGCGCGGTAGCCCGCGGCAATCAGGTCGTCGGCGACTTTTTTGGCCGCGTCCGCGTTCAGGTCAACAACCGCAACGGACGCGCCCGCTTCTGCCAGCGTGCGGCAAAATTCCTTGCCGAGCAATCCCACACCGCCAGTGACGATGGCGACGCGATCGCTCAAATCGAATTTTTCTTGGATGGTCATATACACTCCACGTTCTCGTCATTGCGAGACGGTGTTCTCACGAAGTGGTCGAAGCAATCTCCTCCACGGCGCGGGGATTGCCTCGATGCTCACTCCGTTCGCTACTCGCAATGACGGACACAACTATGGTGGCGGCGCGTAGTAAACCGCGTCACCGCCAGATTTCATGATGAGATACAGGCCGTCGGTCAACAGCGCAATGTCATTCGCGTCTTTAACGTCCACATCGAACAGCGCCAAAATGGCATTGCCCGAAAGTACATCGTTGTGGACGATCTCCACACCCGCGTCAAAATTATCCCAGGCGAGACCCGTGACTGGATCAACTCGCTGTGGCAACACACGGCAGCCGCGTCCCGTGTAGAGATAGACCGCGCCTGGCTCGTTGGTGTAGATGGCGAGGCCGTCCAGCGTGGCGAGATAATCCATCACTTCCGAATCGTACCACTTGAACGACGCGAATCCCGTCCCGCCTTTGGACAACTCCGTCACGGTTCGCGCCTGACCGAGGGCGGATATGCTAAAGATGAGCGCTGCCAACCCGACCACGATTGCCTGCCCCACACGCGGCCGGCGATTCCAAACCCACCCCCCCGCATTGACGAGCAGCAGCAGCAACGGCAAATAAACAGGCGCGAGGATTCTCACTTTCAGCGGCGTGCTGGCGTCGAAGAGGCTGATCGAGAACAGCACCGAGGCGAGATAGCCGAAAATGTACAAGCCATTGGTGAACCCGACCACCTCGGGCATGGGTGTGGATGGTTTGAAGAATCGTTGAAGTCCATTGACCAGAATCCATAAAAGAATTGCCAGCAAAATTACAACAATAATCCAGATAAAAATCTCTGGCATTTTGAACAACTCACGCCGCCATTCTTCAATTGGGATCAAAAACTCGGAGAATGTGCGAAGTCCCTGCTCCAGCGTTTCAGGCGTGACCGGATGCCAGACCATCGTGCGGTTGGTGGCGTTCCCTGCCACGAGCCGGTTGCGGATACTCCACGCAATAACGAGGGGCATGAAACTTGCCAGGAAGATGGCAACGCTGGCGATTCGTTTTTTCCACGTGTCGTTCAGGAGGATGAGTGCAACCACAAACGTGGCGACGAGTGCGAGGCCAGAATAACGCGTCAGATAGGCGAGGGAGGTGAGAATGCCAGCCGCAATTAACCAAATAGGTTTGTTCGTTTCAAAATAAAAAGCAAAAACCAAAAAGGCGATCAGGCTGAAAAACAAAAACAACGGCTCGCTCATCGCCACCGCGTGGACGCGCAAGAGCGAATCGTTGGCGACGAACAACGCGGCCAGAATAATTCCCGCCACGGACGATTTTGTCATGCGCCAGCCGAGCAACCCCAGCAACGCCGCGTTGACTCCGAACAGCAGCGTGTTAAGCAGGCGTGCGCCATTAATGGGGTCGGCGCCCGTTATGCCAATGAATGCCAGTGTTCCAGAAAACGCGGGAGGAAAGTGGGTGACGGGTTTATTCGTCTCGAGCCAGGCTGCGCGATAGCCCTCTCCCGCCAAGAGACTGCGCGCACCAGCAATGTACGCAACGGAATCGTCGGAGAGTCCGAGGCCGTCGGGAGTCGCTTTGAAGATGAGAAGCGCCCCGAGGATGGCGATCAGGCCCAACGTCAAGTATGAAGCGAGTGAGGAGCGACGGGAGGTCATAAGAAAAACACAAAGGCACTAAGGCACAAAGTCACCAAGTTTTTCATCTTTGTGTCTTCGCGCCTTTGTGCCTTCGTGTTCAAGTCACATTACTGCGGCAAGATGTAGCCCTGCTTTTCGAGATAGGCCACGATCTTGCGGGCGTTGTCTTCGGGCGAGGCGCCGTAGCCCTGGATGGTGATCTCGGGTTCGATCGGCGGCTCGTACGGATCGTCGACGCCGGTGAAGCCCATCGGCTTGCCGTCGGTCATGGCCTGACGCGCTTTAGCGTAGAGGCCCTTCACGTCGCGTTGTTCGCAGACTTCGACGGGCGTGTCCATGTAGACTTCCACGAAATTCTCGCCGACCATCTTGCGGGCTTCGGCGCGCGTGGCGCGGTACGGACTGATGGCCGCGCAGATGACGGTGCCGCCCGCGTGCGCGATCTCGCCCGCGACAAATCCGATGCGGATGATGTTGGTGTCGCGGTCTTCCTTGCTGAAGCCGAGACCTTTGGAAAGATGCGTGCGGACCACGTCGCCGTCGAGGATGGCAACTTCGCGTCCACGCTCAAGAAGAAGCGATGTGACCACTTGCGCTGTCGCGGATTTTCCCGAACCGCTCAAGCCGGTGAACCAAATGCAGAAGCCCTGCTTGTGCCGCGGCGGATACATCTCGCGCAGAATCTCGGCGGTCTCGGGACGGGTGAACCACTCAGGGAGCAGTTTGCCCTTGGCGAGATATTCGTCGCGCACCTGCGTGCCGGAGATGTTGAGGGTCTTGGCGCCCTTCGGCACATCCTTCTCTTCCACATAGCGGTCTTCGTCGGGGAGGTAGACGAGCATCTCGAAGGGAATCATCTTGACGCCCAACTCGGCCTCGTACTTGGTCATCACTTCCTGCGCGTCATACGGACCGTAGAACGGCTTGCCCGTGGAATCATTGCCGGGTCCCGCGTGGTCGCGGCCAACGATGAAGTGGTTCACGCCGTGGTTGCGTCGGATGATGGCGTGGAGCAACGCTTCCTTCGGTCCCGCCATGCGCATTGCCAACGGGAGCAGGCTGAGCAGGGTGCTCTTCTTATCGTAGTAGTTATCTACCAGCGCCTTGTACGTGCGGACGCGGGTGTAGTGGTCCACGTCGCCTGGCTTGGTCATGCCGACAACGGGATGGACGAGTAGCGAGCCTTTCACCTGCGCGGCGGCGCGCTTGGTCAGTTCTTCGTGGATGCGATGGAGCGGGTTGCGCGTCTGGAATGCGACCACGTTGTCGTGTCCCATTTCTTCCAGCAGGGCGCGCACTTCGGCAGGAGTCTGGCGCAGATTGACGAAGTCATAATACTTCGGCATGTTGACGACCTTCATCGGGCCGCTGATGCAGACCTTGTTCCAGCGCGCCATCTCGGAGACCATCGGGTGCTTCGGGTCGGTGGAACCGTAGGCCAGCGCGGCTTCGGTATCCGCGTCCCAGTGGAAGACCTCGTCCAGTTGCATGATGGCGATGGTGTCGTTGTTGGCGTTGCGCAACACGATCTCCTCGCCAACGGCGGGCAGTTCCTTCGGGTCCGCTGTCAGCGTGATGGGAAGCGGGAAGAGCGTCCCATCGGCGAGGCGCATTTCGTGCAGGACGCGCTCGTAGTCGGCCTTGCCCATGAACGTGGTCAGGGGCGAGAATCCGCCCGAAGCGATCAACTCCAGGTCGCACAAGTTGCGCATGGTGATCTTGATCGAGGGCAGGGAGGAGGTGCGGGCGAGGAGTTCCTCGCGCTCTTTCCCTTCGACGACCAGGTTCACCAGTTTGCCGCCGTAGGGAGGGATCAGTTTTGCTTTTGCCATGATTGTGTTTCTCCGTGATTTATTCGTTGGGGCACAGCAGTGGGTCTCCCGTCAAAATCCGTTCGGGTAACGCTGTGCCCCTACGTGGTTTTCAAATGCCCGCAAATTATACTTCAAAATTCAGTTAATGAATTTTGGATTTCTATTCCCCGCAAAAAACGGTCTCGATCACCTGCACGACCGATTCGGACAGCCCCTCCAGGCCTCTCAGCCTCTGGCAGACCTGGCTGGCGACATACGCGTCCGAGCGGATGATCGGGGACAGCGCCTCGAGACGCGTCACCTGCCCCTCGTGCGCGTACGCCTCGAGGAACGGCATCCACTCGATCAGGTCCCCCGCCTCCACTCCCTGACTTTGGGCCTGCTCGCCAATGCTGATGATCTCTCCCCACTCCCCACGTTGACGCGCCAGCGCGGCCTTTTGGTAGTAGTAGCACCATCCGTGCGCGGGCTCCTCCCCGAAATAAATCGCGGGCGGGATGTGGAACGACTCGTCCGTGCGAATATGCTCGGTTTCGGAATACGCGGCAATGGCGCGCACCTCCGCGTTTTCGTAACGCGAGAGGTCGGAACGGAACCCGTCAATGATTTGGACGCAGGAATTCAGCGTCGGCTGGGTGACGATCAAAATGTTGCGATAATTCTTGTACGTGCGGATCGAGCGGCGATTGTCGAATTCCTGTCGCTCGCGGGCAATCACTTTGACAATCGTTTCGTCATTGAGAATCGCGGCGTGGATGCCTGGCTGGACGAAATCGGGATTTGTCCCTTCGGGGTAGTAGATGAGATTCGCGGGACCCCAGACGAAGTAGTCCTCCTCCGTCCCGCCGATGGGGTAGTGCGCCACCAGTGTTGTCCCCTCATCGAATTGCGGCGCGCGCCAACTGACCTGCCACCAGAACTCGCGCGCGGCCTGCGTCTCCTGCGCCGCGCGGACGTTGTTCGCGAAATGCGTCAGCGCGGAGAGGCCGACAATCAATGACAGGAACACCAGCCTGACGGTCTTCTTATTCAGCGAGTAGGCGAACGCGACCAGCATCATCGCCGCGCCCGCCGAAGCCACGAGCGTGTAGCGCGAATACTGTGGAAAGACGATGTGACGGTTGACCAAAATGACAGGAAGGATCCCCGCTAGGATAGACGCGGCTCCCAGCCAGAAGGCTTCGACGCGCCAATCCGTCGCCTCATCCTGTGCGGAGTCGTCGGAGGCGCGGGCGACCATCCACGCCAGCGCGGCCATTGTCAGCGCGAACGCGAATCCGATCAACGCGTGGGAGAGACGCATGTCGAAGGCGAGGCGTGTCAGCGGGACGCCGTACGCGAGGATGAGAACGTTTAGAAAATCCTGCACGAGGTGGACGAGCCACCAGAGTCCCGTCGCGAGCGGGGAAAGAGTCAGTTGGTCGAATTGCGCTCCGAGGTCCGTAGCGCCGCGTTCGCTCTCGAAGAGGAACATCCGCCAGAAGAGGAATCCAATCGGTACGAGGAGCGAGGGATATGCCCATCGGACGGCAGTCCAGCCCTTCTGAAGGAGCAAGCCGCCGCGCCGCGCTGCCAGCAGAAAAACACTGCTCCAGCGAATCGCCTCGAAGCCGATGTACCATTCCATCTGGCCGAGATAGAACCAGCCAAGCAAAACGGAGAGCGCGTGCAACATCCACTTTGTCGCGCGCCTTTCGGCGAGACACGCGCGGACTGTCAATGCCAACGAAGCCAGCGCCGCAGCCAATCCCGCGAAGTGACTTTGATAATCAATGGCGTTGGTCTGTGAAAGAAAACCAGGGTAGAGCAAAAAGAGGAGCGCCATGAGCGTGGACGCGGTGCGCTGGCGCGGCCATAGATTTTTCGTCAGGTCATAAAACGCGAACGCGCTCAGCACGCGGAATGCGAACGCGCTCAAGTGATAGTAAATTGGGTTTGCGCCGAAAAGCAAATAGGCGGGGATCATTACCAGCGCGCGCAGGGGACGGTCCACCGCAAAAATGTCTCGAAAAACGCCCGCGCCTTTCACACCCGCGGCGTACATCAAATACCAATCGTCGTTGGTGTAGCCGATCTGTCCGATCAATGGCAAATAGATCGCGGCGGCAAACGCGAGCAGGATGGTGGCGGGGTGGGTGAGGAATTTTTTCCAGCGCATAAAAAATCTCTGTCCGTCATTGCGAGGAGCGGTTTTTGCGACGAAGCAATCTACGCACACTGAGAGATTGCTTCGCTCGGTCTCGATACGGACTTCGTCCTACTCGACCTTCGCTCGCAATGACGGAACGTTACTGAAATTTTACAACCCGACCATCGCGCTGGGACTCGTGTGCGGCCAGCGCGAGACGCAAGGCGAGGATGCCATCCTCGAGACGGCAGATCGGTTCCGCCTTCCCCGCGGTGGTCTCGATGAAGTGACGCGTCTGCGCCACGAAGAGTTGGTTCCGCTCGAAGCCCTCGGGCGGCCCGAACGTCTCGAGGATGGGCGCGGGCGGATTGTCGCTGAATGAGCCAAAAGCGGTGGGCAGTTTGTGGAAGTGCAGGATGCCGTCGGCATTATCCCAACGGAGAGTCCCGTCCGTGCCGACGATCTCCAGCCGATGCGTAGGCGGCCGCTGAACGTAATTCAAATGTACGCCACCGATCGCTCTGCTGACAAATTTCAGCCCGATCTCGGCCACGTCTTCCACGTCCAAGTCCAGCGATGAGACGTGTCCGTTGAATGACCAGAGCGAATCCACTTCGCCGATGAGGTAGCGCAGGTAATCCAGCGGATGTGTGAGCGTGCGGATGACGCCTCCGCCCAGGTCCGCGCGGGCCGCGTAACTCTGACGGTAATCCTCCCACGGATGCCACTGCGGCACGTACTCGCCCCAGTGCGCGTGGACGGTGAGAACTTGTCCGAGCGCGCCTTGCTGAATCAGTTCACGCGCTTTGTTGAGTGTGGGATGATAGCGAAACTGAAAGCCGACGAGAATTTTGCTCCCGCTTTTTTCGGCGGCCTTTTGCAAAACATCCAATTGGTCGAGTGAATCGGACACGGGCTTTTCAAGCAGGATGGCGCAACCTGCTTGCGCAGCAGGGATGGCGACATCCAGATGCAACGCAGTCGGGTTGGCGACGATGACGGCATCGGGTTTGTGCTTCGTCAACGCGGCGTGGATATCGGTTTCCACGGGGTAGCCCGCCAACTCGTCCGCGGGAAGTGTGGCGCGGTGACTGCGGAGCAGGACGATGTCCCTCTCGCCGAGGGCGATCAGGTTGCGGAAATGTCGGCGTCCAATGGAGCCAAGTCCAGCGATGAGGAATTTCATGCAAGTTCCTTGTGATAGGTCAACTGTTCGTTGGTCAACTCGAAGCCGAGGCCGCGATAGATCTCGATGGCCTTTTCGTCGTCTCCCCAGTATTCGAGCGTGATCGTGCGCGTGCCATGTCCGCGCAGCCAGTTCATCACGGCAAGAGCGAGGAAGCGTTGATGGCCGTTATGGCGAAATTCTTTGATCAGTCCAGGCGCGTCGAGAAGGTCGGAGACGCCGCGCTGGTCGGTCTTGCCAGCAGGTTTCGCGGCGCAGATGCCGAGCAGTTTTTCGTGGTCGTCGAACAGCAGGTGGATTCCTTCTTCGCCATAATAATCCGCGTAGCGATCCGCACTGGTGACGTTTTGATGGTGGCCGACCTGGTCTTTGTAACACTCGTTCAACGCCTGGACGAGGATTTGCGGATCCCCCAATTCGGGATAGCGGCGCAACGAAAAGCCAGCGGGGATTTCTGCCTGCGGAAGATCGGTGACTGGCGCGGACATCACGCCCGATGTGCCAGCCACTTTAAATCCGTGATGATGGAGGAAGGCGAGCGACGCGGCGTTGTGTCCATTGGCGTAAACCAGAATCTTTCTGGAGTGACTTTTCGCGTCCGCGCGGGACAGGACGAGTGCCAGCAACTGATTGCCGAGTCCCTGCCTGCGCTGGTTGGGATGCACCACAACGTAGATCGTGGAGGGTGTTTCCGTGCGAGGGAGAACCTGCCCGTACCCGACGAGTTTTCCGTCCAGTTCTGAGACCCATACATTTTCAGCGGGATTAAAATTTGGCCACTCCGTCATCGAGCGGAGGAACTCCTCGGACGTTTCCTCGCCGTCGCGGTCAATGGACTCGATCTCGGTCAACATCAGGGACAGGGACGACAGGTCAGAATCGGGGTTGTAGTGGCGGATGGTGAAGTTAGTCATGAAAGTCTCCTGCAATCTACAATAACACAATTCTACCTTTTGCTTTTCTCGAACGGTGCGTTCACTTTCGAAATGGTGTCGAGCAGTTCCTCTTTCATCCGCTTGCCGAACGCGGGCAGGGACGGATACAGATCGTCCATTTCTTCGATGTCCGATTCGAGGTCGTAGAGTTCGAAAGAGTCTTCAGTTTCGTAGCCTGTGTAGTAAGTGAGTTTGTGGTACCCCTGCCGCAACGCAAACGATGCTTTTTTAAGAGGCGTAAACGCCGAATTGAGTTTCGCTTCCACCACGTAGGTGCTTCGTTGGAAGTCTTCCTCGCCGCCGAGGCCGGGGAGGATGTTCCCTTCCGCCCACGAGGGGGTGGGTTTGCCTGTCAGGTTCAGGAGGGTGGGGAGAAGGTCCACGGCGTTGGTGGGCGCGTGGATGTCGCGGCGGGAGGTCTGTCCCGGCGCGGAGACCATCAACGGCACATGCACTACCGGGTCATAGAGAAGCGGGGTGGTGTGGGCTTTTTCGCCGCGTTCGAACATCTCGCCGTGGTCCGAGGTGACGATCACGTAACTGTTCTCGAATACGCCCGAATCTTCCAGCAAGTTCAGCAGTTTGCCGAATTCCCAATCAGTAGCCGCGATGTACTCGTCGTACGAACGGCGCTGGCTCGTCAATTCTGCATTGGAAAGGCCCTCGGACAAACGATGGACAGGTTTTTTGAGTGGACGGTAATCATCGATGAATTTTTTGAAGAATTTGGCGTTGGCCCGATAGGGACCGTGCGGGGGATAGACGTGCAGGTAGGCGAGAGAGGAGGGCGGCAGGTCGGTGACCAGGGAACCCAATCCAGCGAACAACTCCTCCAGCCGAAAATGGACGGGATACTCGACCGTGTCTGGTATGCCTTTGGGATAATCCGCCGAGGGGATTTGCGCGCTCTCGCGGTAGTCAATCAGTCTCTGCAAGGGACCGAGCATCAGCGAGACGGGCGATTCGTTCATCTTGAACACAAAATCGTCCAATGCCCGCGCCGCCATGTTCTGGTCGTTGGGAAAATGGCTGTTCAGGACGAGGTCCACTTCGCTGAACGCGCCCGAAGACAGGAGCGTTTCGATGTCGTTGCGGAATTGTGTGACGATGAAATTGGCCCATGTGTTTTGTGCAAAGGCCAGTCGGTGATAGCCGTTTCCGAATTGACGGAAGAGGTTGTCCTCCACCCTGTCCCGACGGATGATGCCGCTGTGATTGATGGCTCGATGCGTCCACGGATAGGTTCCCGTCAGTAGCGACGCGACGCCGGGGATGGTGTAATTCCCGCTGGAATAATGGGAGTGATAGACGGTGGCGCGCTCTGCGAAACGCTCGAGGTTTGGCGACGTGGAACGCGGATAGCCATACAGCGACAGGTTCCGCGCGCTCATCGCGTCAAACACAAGGATGATGATGTTGGGACGTTCATCCTGCGGCTGAAAGGTCCGCTCCGCCCACGAAACCACACTGGGAAAAAACACGGCGGGAACAGCCGCCCCGGCCAACTTCAGAAAATCACGGCGATTCAAATTCGACATGGCGGCCTAAAATAAATTCCGAACCAATACTGTCAAAAGCGAGAGGGCAGAAAGCGGGACAAAGATGTAGAGAAAGATCGTCAGGCGGTCTCCCAACTCTTCCAGAATCCGTCCCAGCCATTTGATTTTGTCCAGCAGAAAGACGAGCGCGAGAATCGGCAGGGCGATCAGTGGAGTCCATTTTGCCAGGGCGTAGGGAAAAGCGGCATCCGCCTGAATCTGCCAATCGAAATAGGCCAGGTATCCCAGCCCAAGGATCACCAGCAACATTCCCCGCGTCACGAACCGATTCCGAAACCATCGGCGCGGCAGGATCACCGACAGACCGACAGGCGCAAGAATCGCCAGTCCGCTTTCGATGAAATTCACAGTGAACAAATAGGCGAGCGTCACTGCGATCTCGCCTGTCGTTGCAAAATATAGCCAACTGGGAAACCGCCAGAAAAAGTGGATGAGTGACCACGCGTAAATGATTACGACGGCGGTCGCGTACACGGGGGCAATTTGATTGCGGGCGGGGAATTTGCCAGACAGTGAATTCAACTCTTCACCTTAAAAACGTCTGCGCCGTCTGTTCACCATTCCATGTTTTTTTCGTATCCCCACTGGATCAGCATCTTGCCTGCGACCTCTTTGAAGATGGATTTGTCGCGCGCGGTGAAGAGACGCGTCCAATTGCCAGCCTGTCCCTTGGGAAGGAACGAAGCGATTCCCTCTGACCTTTGGGCTTGCCACTCCTCATCGGGGTTGGAGGCCATTTCGGTTTTGATCTCCTCTCCGAGCGCGCGTCCGACTTTTTTCACGCCAAGGAATTTCCAGAGTTTGGTCATCTCATCAAAGGGAGTCGAGAGCAAATCTTCGTAGCGCAGGCCGAAATATTTT
Organism: Anaerolineaceae bacterium; assembly: GCA_003598975.1. Lineage (GTDB taxonomy): Bacteria > Chloroflexota > Anaerolineae > Anaerolineales > Villigracilaceae > Denitrolinea. The sequence goes on from QZIJ01000131.1 coordinate 87,942, forward strand.
TCGCCGAACAGACGGCGTCCCTCGGCCTCGGTCTCTGTCAGGTTGGCGACCCAGCCTTTGGCGACGCGGCGGATGAAGGTCTCGGTGAAGATCGAGCGGCGGCCGTCGCTGAAGGGGGCAGAGTCCGCTTGAAGGTCTGCGATGATGCGTTGGTCTTCGGATGTCAGGAATTTGGATTCCTCCACGAAGTTGCGGAAGCGTTCCGAGATGAGGACGTCGCGCCCGTCACGGACGATGTAGACAAGTTTCGCGTCGGGGTAGACCGCGTGCATGTCGCGCACGGCCTGACCGTGGATCGTGGACGAGGGGCTTTTGTCGCCGACGATGCTCTTGCCTTCGCGGGCGGCGTCGCGCTCGAGGATCACATCCGCGGCGGCGCGCAGGACGAGGGGCGAGAGGTCGCGTCCGTAATTCCAGCGGTTGGATTTGCGCGCCAGCCACTCCTCCGCGTCGGGCGTGTTCACCAGTGACTTGAGGAGGGGTTGGCGCGTGAAGAAGTGCGCCTGATAGTTGCAATGCACGTCGGGATGCAGGCGGATGAGGCGCAAGAGAAGCGTCGTCCCTGAACGGGCGTGACCGAAGATGAAGAATTTTTCGCGCGGGAAGAACTGCTTGATCTCTGCCACTTCCTCGTCCGTGATGGCGGGGATAGGGTTGCGGTGTTTCTTTTTGGGATCGCCCTTGAGGAGGATGCGGGCGGCGGATTTGAAACGGGAAAACATCAAGAGGAAAACTCCGAATTCGGGGAATCAGGGATTCGAGACCCTGTCAATGGCGAGTATACATTCCTCTCCTGGTCCTTTGACGGGGTATCGTTTGTTGATCAGGAAAAGTCCGTCGTTGTCAATCAATTCGAAGGTCCAGAAGCGTGAATCGGTCATCGTGGTCGGTTGGGCGGCGTCCCGTGCATAGAGCATCTCTTCCACGACGATGATGTCCGTGCCACAACTATAGAGTCTGTATGCCGCCATGGATTCCCACCACGTGTTTGTGAAATTTGTTAAGTCACAATCATCACGAGGATTGCATTGCTCTTCGATAGTAAGCATATTCCACGGCAGGCCGAGTTCTTCAGGTGACTGGGCCGCGTTGATGAACGTGTAGAACATGTCCACGGTGATGACAGCTGGGGAAATGGCCGACTCGTCCGCGACAGGAGTGGGTGTCGGCGTGGCGGACGGAGCGCAGGCGGCGAGAAGCGCGAGGATGACCAGGGCGGGGAGGATAAATTTTTTCATGGGATTCCTTTGAGGATGTTGTTTATCTTTTCCGGTTTAGCATAATTGCGTATAGCGGGTATGGCATGATCCTTGAGGAGGATGCGGGCGGCGGATTTGAGGTGGGAGACCAAATCCATGATTCTCCTATTTGTTCCTTAGTTTATAACTCAAAATGAACATGTTTGAAATCAGCCAGAAGATTATATCTATGAATATTGGGAAGAAAAACAATATTAATGAGATGAGGGCAATTAATCCTCCAATTAGTGTGATTGTTTCGGCTTTTGAAACAATCCTCGAAATGAAAAGAATAATTATCGCCAACCCGAAAAGGATTATCGAGACAGCCAGTGCTTTGGTGCGATGTTCGTCCCAAAATAAGAACGTTTTCCTTAGCCAATCAACATTTATATGCTCATATTTACGAAAGTTTATGTTATCAATATAAACCAATTCGGAAAATTCACTCGGCTTGAAATAGACAGGACGCTGATAAAACAAAGCTGGAAACTGATATTCTCTACCACACGTTTCGCACACCCACATTTTGGGTTGATTAGTAAGATCTATTTCTTCGCGTTCAATGCCAGCACCACATTTTTCGCACCAAGCATAAAGGGTTGGATGAGAGCAATGGGAACAAACTATACAAATAGAATTATCAAGATTCAGGCCGTTGGTTGGCACTTCCCCCATCCCACCGCAATTATTGCACCACCATTCCATTGATTCGATTGTTTTCATACATTATCTCTTCCAGTTCAACATAATGAGGCCTGCAAGGCAGACGAGGATTCCAGCAATGTTGACCCAGTTTAACTTATCTTTGAAAAGGAAAATCGCCACAGGGACGAGTATCAACGACGCGACCACGTTGGTCAACACGGCGGCGATGCCGAGATGCCAGCCCGAACGGTAGACGAGCAAAAATCCGAATTCGATGCCGACGACAGCGATGGCGAGTCCGATACTGGCCCAGTTGAGTTTTTGCAGTTCGGGGGCAAGTCCGTTTTGGAGGGGGAAGAAAAAGAAGGTCAGCAACACAACGCCGAACGCGACCGCGTAGGTCACCAGCAGGGAGACGCTGAAATTGACGTCCGCGGGTGTGCTTTTGGCGACGAAGTGGTACAGCGCGCTGGAACAGATGGCGAGGGTGATGGAGAAGTAGAAGAGGAACATTTTCTTCATTTTTACCACGAAGAACACGAAGGGACACGAAGAAATTAACCGCGAAGCACGCGAAGAGCGCAAAGATTTTTCCTTGTTTTTCTTCGCGGCCTTAGCGCTCTTAGCGGTTCGTTTTCTCCAGAACTCTCAAGATAAATTCTGCCGTTCGCTTCCCTGATGTGCCGTCGGTGAAGGTGATTTCGTCTTCGATGAATTTGCGGCGTTCGGCGGCGTCGAGGGAGGGGTTCTTCAGGTAGGCGTTGATGTTGTCGCGGAGTTCGGATTCGGTTTGGGCGACGCGGCCTGCTTTGGCGTCACGGAAGCGTTTGTGGGTCGGCCAGTTGCCAATCTTTTTGAGGGAGAGCGAGAATTTCTTCGGGATATTCCAACCGCCAGGAATATCAATCACCGCGGCGACGATGGGCGTGTCGTGGACGGCGGTCTCGACCACCATGGTGGAGTAGACCGTCACCAGCACGTCGGAGTGCGCCATCATGGAGGATTTCTCGTCCATGTCTTCGCCGCCGTAGTAGCCGAGCGAGCCGCCCAGGGCAACGGGCTTGACCACATGCACGTTGGGATATTGTTTTTCGAGGGCAAAGATTCGCTGGCGTTCGTCGGCGAAAATTTTTGGTTTATCTTGAAAATGACTCGGGTGCAGGCGAATCAACAGTTGCGAAGGTTCCGTCAGCGCGTCGGAGGAGACCAGTTTGGCGAGGACTTCCACATTGGGATAGTTTGGCGCGAAGTGGACGAACGAGCAGGCGTAGGAGATTAACTTGCGGTTCGGGTCGAGGCCATGCAATTTGAAATAGTCGTCCTTCGAGAGTTGCCATTCCTTACGGAAGTAGCCATCGTACGAAGGGATGCCGCCGATGTGGACGCGTTCGGGCAACCAATCGGAGCCATAGACCAACTCGTCCTTTTGCAGTTGCGACCAGCAGGTGGCGTAGTCCATCGGCGCGCCGCGGATGGCGTAACTGGAAGGATTGTCCCAGCCGACGATGGCGGCCATAGTCGGGATGCCGCGCGCGCGCGCCTCGCGCAGAAGATAACGATCCAGCCGCCAGCCCGCCGTCGAAGCGATGACCAGGTCGGGAGTATGAGTCGCAAATAGATCGGCATACAGGCTCGGGGTCGGGATGAAGCGGTTCTGAATCCGCACGAGAAAATTGCGGGCGAAGGAAAATGTCCGCAGGAGGAGAATGGCGAGGGCGGCGGGAATCCAAATCCCCAAACGGAATTTCCAACCGTTCTCGACCCAGACTTCCCAGATGTGGCTGTCCATGGCTTCGGTGTTGATGCGCCACGAGCCGCCGACGCGACGGAGGTAGGCGAGAAGCCATTGGAGGCGGGAACTTTTAGTCTTGGCGTATCGCTCGGCCTCTTTTAGTTTCAGACTTTCAAACGTGATGCCGTGTTGCGTGTTCCGTTTTGCGAGTTGCGGGATCAGCGCTTCATCGGTGAGGACGACGATTTCGACGCCCGCGTTGAGGAGCGTCGGGAGGACGTCGCTTTGGAGGAAGTAGATGATGGCCATGCCGTGGTCGGCAGAGATGAAGATGCGTTTGGACATGAATCCTTTTGAATAGGGAGACTGTTCTCGCGGGGATAGTTATTGGATACTCATAAAATAAACGTGTTAAGGACAATACCTTCGCCAAATCTAAGTTAAAAAAGTAGGGCTTTTCGGGTAAAGTAGGTTTGTGAGAACATTCCAAACCCGAGAAGCCCATGACAGAGATTT
>QZIJ01000016.1 GCA_003598975.1 Anaerolineaceae bacterium
GCATCCCCTACACCGGCTCGCGCGTCTTGACCAACGCCATCTCGCTTGACAAGACCCTCACCAAACGCATCTGGCGTGACCGTCGTCTGCCGGTCGCACCCTTCCAGGAGTTTAACGCCGGTGACGAGCCTCTCCGCCCCGACCTGAAATACCCCCTCTTCGTCAAACCCGCCCGCGAAGGGACAGGCATGGGCGTGGACAACAAGGCCATCGTGAAAAACGAGAATGAACTGCGCGAACGCATTAAATACATCATCGGCTCCTATCAGCAACCCGCCCTCGTCGAGACCTTCCTTTCTGGCCGCGAATTCACCGTCGGCGTGATGGGATGCGCCGACGCGAAACTCTACTCGCGCCATCCCGACTGGTACGACGAAAAAGACGGCTTCCACCGCTTCCCCATCCTCGAGTTGGACGCGAGCCGTTCCGTCACGCCGCAGGTTTACAGTCAGGCCGCGAAAGCAAAAGATGTCGGCGAGAAAGGCGCGCCCGATTACATCTGCCCTGCAAACGTGGAGCCTGAACTCGAAAAGAAACTCAAACACTTCGCCTGGCGCGCTCACATCCTGCTCGGCGCGCTTGATGTCTCCCGCACCGACATTCGTCTCGACGATGAAGGCAACCCGCGCCTGATCGAGATCAACACCCTGCCCGGCCTGACCCCCGATTACAGCGACCTGTGCCTGCAAGCCAAAGCCGAGGGAATCGCCTACAACGACCTTATCCTCGACATCCTCCATCTGGCCGCTGGCCGCTGGGGCTTGCTCGAACCGCGCGAGTTGACGCAAAAGCCGCGGAAATAATTTCATGCGACCGTCCCTCTCCCAGAAAATGATCCGCTGGTTCATTCCTCTTGCCGCGCTGGCCGCCTTTGCAGGATGGATTTATATCGCCCCACCCGGCATCCTCGGCAAAGCGGACGCGGTCGGCTACGCGGTCTGTCATCGCATTGACGAGCGCTCCTTCCACATCGGAGACCGTCAACTGCCCCTCTGCGCGCGTTGCTCTGGCACGTTCACATCCGCGGCGATCGGCTTGACCTTCCTCGCCTTCACTGCGCGAAAAAAAAGCGGCATGCCCGACAAAAAATTCTACATCCCCTTTGCCCTCTTCTTCCTCGCATTCGGAGTGGACGGCGGCAACTCCTACCTCTACCTGCTCAAACAGACAACGGGCGCACTACAACAGATTCCCAACCTCTACGTCCCCAACAATACCCTGCGATTATTTACAGGGACTGGCATGGGGATGACGATGGCGACATTCCTCTTCCCCGCTTTCAATCAAACGGTCTGGCGGGACCTCGACCCGGCTCCCGTTTTCGAGAAGTGGACTCACCTCTTCGCATTGATCGGCATCCTACTCGCGATGGACCTCCTCATCCTGACCGAGTCGCCCATCATGCTGTATCCCATCGCCCTGATCGGTCCGCTCGGCACGCTGTCCCTGCTGACGATGATCTTTGCCATGCTCTGGTTGATGCTGATGAAACAGGACAATTCATTTGTCTACTTCAGAGAATTGTGGTTACCATTACTCGCGGGTTTCACTTTGGCATTGTTAATGATTCTCGCAATTGACCTGTTTCGATTACAATTGACGGGAACGTGGGGAGCCTTTCCCCTTTGACCGTTCGTCATTGCGAGACAGCGTTCTTCTGTCGAAGCAATCTCCGCCTCGTTTTGGAGATTGTTTCCCGAAGGTCGCAATGACGGTGAACTAGGAGAATGAATGGAATTACTCACAGGCATCTTTTCCGCCTTCGGCCTCTCGGCCAGTGCGGGACTCAACGCCTACATCCCCCTGCTGGTCATCGGTGTCATTGACCATTACACCGACCTGATCACCCTCCAAAAACCCTGGGATACCCTCTCCAACCCGTGGATTCTGATCCTGCTTGGCATCCTGCTCATCATCGAAATGCTCGCCGATAAAATTCCCGCGGTCAACCACATCAACGACGCCATCCAGACGGTCGTCCGCCCTGTGGCGGGAGCGATCGCCTTCGCGGCCAGCGCCAATGTCATCACCGACGTGAACCCCGTGCTCGCCCTCGCACTGGGATTGTTCGTGGCTGGCGGAGTCCATGCGGCCAAAGCGGGCGTGGCGCGACCTGTCGTCACCGCCACCACGGGCGGCGCGGCCAACGTCCCTGTGAGCGTGGCGGAGGATGTCACCGCGACGGGCGTGTCCATCCTCGCCATCCTCGTCCCGATGGTGGTCGGCGTCCTGCTCATCGTGGCCGTGTCGTTCATCATCTGGTGGCTGTGGAGAAAGTCAACCAAGGCACCAACCAACCCATAGCAATTCGCGGATTTTACATCCGCCAGTCCATTTTCATTTTTCAAAAGGAGAAGAACCAATGAACGAACCTGTCGGAACCCCTGTCAATCCCATGCCCGAAGCGCCGAAAAAGAACAATACTGTCCTGATCATCGTGATCGTTCTTGTAGTGTTATGTTGTTGTTGTCTAATTGCAGGCGGCCTGGCCTGGCAGTTCGGCGACCAACTTCTTTACCAACTCGGCATTTACTAGACCGACCCAAAAAGACCCGCGCTAACCCGCGGGTCTTTTTGATTTAAACATCACCTGCAACTCCGTCAGCGCTTCGCGCGCAGAGCGCCGCGTGTCTTCATCCAAATCCACCGCGAGAAATTCGTCCTCATCGAGCACGGTCTGACTGCCGTCCGCGCTGACCCACAGGTCGAGAAACAAATCCACATATTCCACGCGCCCGTTCACAAATTTGGATGGGCGCGTGATGTTGCAATACCAGCCCTTCAACGCGCCATCATCACGGTCATGGATTTCAAAGATGTTGTACCAGTGGTCGGTATAATACGTTTCCAGGAAACGGTCGCCGCGCTTGAGGGTGGTTTCCATGAACGGCACATCGTCGCGGTCGAAGAAGGCTTCCAGCACGAGACGCTTTTCACCGCGCTCGATGACTTCCCCCGCGTAACTCCACTTCAGCTCTCCCTGTGGACTCAACTTGTCCACGACGATTTTTTCACGCATGGCCGAGACACTCCACGCGGAAGGTCACCAGGATTTTCGATCCGACTTTCGGAGGCCTCACCATCTGGATGACGATCCCGCCTCCCAACCTGACCTCGAACTGCTCCCGACTAAACAGCACATCCTCCACTGACATTTTGAGGCGCGCCACCCGTCCGCCTTTGCGGCCCTGACGCAACAACAAGGCGACGCGCTCCCCAACAACATGGTTGTGTTTGCATAACGGACGTAGGAATCCCAACTCCGTTTCGACCCTGCCATCGCCATTCATCTTCCCTTCGATAACATTCCCAACGCCAAGGAAACGCGCCGCCCACGCGGACTGCGGATCGCTCCACACGTCGGCGGGAGTCCCTTCGCGGAGAATGATTCCCTCGTGCAGGAGAAGAATCCTGTCCGCGATGGCGAAGGCTTCCTCCTGGTCGTGGGTAACGTAGATGGCGGGGATTTGTGTCCGATGCAAGATGGCGCGCAATTCGTGGAGTAGTTCTTCCTTGAGGGTTCTATCCAGTGCACCGAGAGGTTCGTCGAACATGAGCAATCGAGGATGTGGTGCAAGGGCACGCGCCAGCGCCACGCGTTGCTGTTCGCCGCCAGAGAGATCGGTGACGCGGCGGTTGCCAAAATCCGTCAGGTTGACCAACTCCAATACTTCCGCCACGCGTTCCGACAATTTAGGATTCACCACGAAGGCACCAAGGCTCGAAGACACCAATCTTTTATTTTGCTTCATGTCTTTGTGTTTTTGTGTCTTTGTGTTGGATTTCATCCTCAATCCAAACGCGACGTTCTCGAAAACCGTCAGGTGCGGAAAAAGCGCGTAGTCCTGGAAGACCAGCCCAAAGTCACGCACATGAGGCGGGATGGGGGCGAGGTCGGCGCCATCCCAGAGAACGCGTCCCGCTTCGGGAGGTTCGAGTCCCGCGATGATTCGCAGCAGCGTGGACTTGCCGCTCCCCGACGCGCCCAGCAGGCAAATCGTCTCGCCCGCGCCGACGGTGAGGGAAACGTCGGTGAGCAGAGGTTGGTTTTCGTAGGTTTTAGAGACGTGAGAAATGGTGAGCATCAGAATTCACCTGTGCCTGGCAGGCGCATTTTTTCGATGAGAAGAATCCCGACCAGCGTGACAGCCATCAAAATCGTGGACATGGCCATGGCCTGTCCATAGTTGAGGCCGCCTGGCTGGGAGAGGAAGCGGGCGATGGCGACGGGCAGGGTCGGGTAATCGGGACGAGCAAGGAGGGTAGCCGCGCCGAATTCGCCGAGGGAGACAGTGAAGGCAAACGTGGACGCGGCAAGGACGGCGCGAGAGAGAATAGGCCAGTCCACGGTCTGCCAGACACGGAAGGGAGAGGCGCCAAGCGCCGCGGCCGCGTGGCGGAGCCGTTCGGGAATGGAGGCGAGCGCGGGTTGGAGAGTCCGAATCACGAAGGGCAGAGCGATGATGGTATGGGCAAGGGGGACGATGAGAGGAGAAGTGAGCAGGATCCAGTGAGCAGAGGTCAGTGGTTCGTTGAAGGTGATGATGTAGCCGAGACCGAGGGTGACGGCGGACGCGCCGAGGGGGAGCATGATAAGCGGGTCGAGCAGTTTCGTCAGGCGGTTGGGATGGACAAGGGCGGAGGCGGCGGGGAATCCCAGCGCGAGGGAAAGGGCGACTGTCGCGGCCGCGTATCCCAGCGAGTTACGCGCCGCTTCAATGGGAGGGACGTAGAAGACAGAGCCACGGCGATTGATGAAAAGTTCGGTGTAATAGTCGGTGGTGAGGCCGTATTGGATTTCACCGCGCTGGCCAAGGTCCGCTTCGAGGCGGGTGAGGGAGCGGATGGGGAGGGAAACCAATGGTAAAACGAAAAACATAAAGAGTAAAAAGAACATGCCAAAGACAAGGATACGTTCGCGGATGGTTTTAGGCAGGCGGGATGAGGAGGGTTTGGGCGTGGTTGGGACGAGAGAACGCGTCACGACGCGGCTGTAGAGCGCGGAGAAGGCGAGGGTGCAAAGCAATTGGATGAGCGAGAGCAAAGCGGCCATCGGCAGGTTGAGCAGGTGCATGGCCTGAATGTAAATCTCCACTTCGAGGGTCGAGAACTGCGGTCCGCCCAAGAGGAGGATGACACCGAAACTGGTAAAGTCGAAGAGAAAAACCAACAGTCCCGCGGCAAGGAGGGGAGCACGTAACAAAGGCAAAGTCACATTCCACCAAACATGCTTCGAGTCTGCGCCAAGAGTCCGCGCGGCCTGCTCGAGGCGCGGGTCGAGATGAGTCAACGCGTTGCCAACGATGCGGATGACAATGGTTGTGTTGTAGAAAATGTGAGCGAGGAGGATGGCTGTGAGAGTGTTGGTAAATTGAAAAGAGTAAAGAGGGAAGAGGAAGGAAAAGAGTCCGCGCGGACCGAGGAGGGCATTGAAACCTGCGGCGACGACAACCGTGGGAAGCATGAACGGGACGGCGGTGAGGGCTCGCAGGAGGGATTTGCCGCGGAAGTCGAAGCGGGCGAAGAGAATGGCGGAGGGAAGTCCGAGGAGGAAGGTGAGGATAGTAGAGAGAAATGCCTGGTAAAACGTAAATCGTAAAACGGAAAATGCGCGTTGAAGATTCTCGGCGGTGAGGACAGATAAATTGAGGGTGAGGGTGAGGGTGAGGATGCGCGCGAGAGGAAGGAAGAAGAAAACCGCTAAAAAGAGAACAGCGGGCAGGATGCGAAATTTCATGGCAGGAGCGATACTCGAGACTCAATATTCAATGTTCGAGGTTCGACCATTCGATGCCAAATATCAAGTCTCGAATTATCGAATCAACGAAGCACCGCGTCGGTCCATTCCTGAATCCAGCGTTCGCGATTGGCGGCGATCACATCAGGTGCGAGTGCCGCAGGCTCGGTGGGGTATTCGTTGAACTGGTAGAACGAATCGGGCAGAATGGCGAGCGGATCCACGGGTAGAACGAACATCTGCAACGGAACATCCTCCTGGAAGGATAGGCTGAGCATGAAATCCACGAAACGCTCAGCGGCAGCGCGTTGACGGGTCCCCGCGAGGATGCCGACAAACTCGATTTGGCGGAAGCAGGTATCGGGTCCAACGATCGAGGCGGTGGGCGATTGCTCCAATTGCACGTCCGCGAAGATCACTTCCGCGGCAGGGCTGGTCGCATACGAGACGACCATTGTCTGGGAGCCGCGTCCCGACGAGGCGCTGAAATTGGTGTAGTAGGCGGTGTTCCAGTCGTTGACGACCACGAGGCCGTTGGCGCGCAGGGAGCGCCAAAAATCGAGATAGCCTGGTTCGCCAAAGTGTGCAATGGTGGCCAGCAGAAATGCCAGGCCGGGCGAGGATGTGGCAGGGTTTTCAACCACCAACATGCCGTTGTATTCAGGCAGGATCAGGTCGCCGAGAGTTTGCGGCACGGCCAGTTCGTTCTTGGCGAAAAAGGCTTTATCGTAATTGATGCAGACATCGCCGTAATCCACAGGGATGGCCCGCTTTTCCGCGTCGAGGCGGAACTCGGCGGGCACGTTGACGAGCGCGGGAGACTCGTAAGGCTCGAAGATGCCCGCGTCGAGGGCGCGCGAGAGGAATGTGTTGTCCACGCCGTAGAGCACATCCGCGAGCGGCGCGTCTTTCGAGAGGATGGCTTTGTTGAGCGCCGCGCCCGTGTCGCCGCTGGCAAGGAAGGTGACCTTAATGTTGTTTGATTGCTCGAACGCGGCCAGCACCGATTCGCTGATGGCAAACGAGTCGTGCGTCATCACGGTCAACGGGACGGGTTCGCCCGCGGAGAGCGGCTGGACCGTCTGCCCGGCGGGCGTCACGACAACTTCCATTTCGATGGGTGAGGGCGCGGTCGCCTGCGGCGCGCAGGAGGCGAGCAGAAGGCAGAAGGCAGTAAGCAGAAGAAGTTTTTTCATGGGGGTCCTTTCCGTTTTGGGTTTACAATTTCCGATTTACGATTGGCGACGGTGGATGATCAGCAAAATTCCAGATTCGATTTCAATGTGCGCGAGATCGCCCGTCATCTCGTTGCTGATGCCGCGCGTCTTGTGCGGGACTAACGTTTCATTGGACAGCGGCCAGCGCAGGCCCTCGGTGCAAACGCCGCGGACTTCCCCACCCCAGGGAATCAACGAGACGAGGTCGCCGCGTCTCCCCTGGACCTCGGAGCGGGCGCGGCAAAAGGAGGCGGATTCCACACCGTCATCCAGTTTAAGGTCGAAGGTTGAAAGTCGAAAGTTGGTGAGCAGGGACAAGTTGCCGAGGGTCTGGTCGAGACGTCCACCCAGCGCGGCGAGGATGACGATTTCGCGGCAGCCGTGTTCGATGGCGTAGTCCAGTGCGAGTTCAAGGTCGGTTTCGTTTTTGTCACGCGGAAATTCCGCCATCTCGATTCCATCATCTTTCATCTTTCTTCTTTCTTCTACTGAAATCGAATCGAGATCGCCAATGACGACCGATGGCGTCAGTCCCAACGCAAGGGCGTGACGCGTACCCCCGTCCGCGCAGATGATGAAGTCGTCGGAGCGGAGGAGTTGGCGGGCGGCGTCGAGGTCGGGAAGAGTCCCGTTGGCGAAGATCAGACAGCGTGACATCAAAAAACCATCCTCAGCGGAGGATGGTTGGCGAGACGAGGTTCCCTCCGCTGGTATTAACCAGATCAGGTGTTGCGGGTCGAGCGATCACGCTCCTCTCAGCCTGTGAGCCAGGCTCCCCGTTCAATTGTGCTGAAGGTTCAATATTGAACGTTGAAGGTCTGTTGCGAGTGTATTGTACCCTGCAACCTTCCAACTTTCAACCTGCAACATTTAGCGTACTCTGCGTTTCCACTCCTCTTTGAGTTGCAGTTCCTGCGGACTGACGCCCGAGTCGAGGGCGAGGAAGTCGATCAGCAGGCGGTTGAATTTCTGGGTTTCATCCATCATGGGGAAATGGCCCGAGCCGTCGAAAATGACGTTGTGCATCATATGCGAAATCGCGGATTGTTTCTCGGTGGATGGAGGAGGAATGGCAGGATCGTTCTGTCCATAGACAAAGAGGCAGGGCAGGTTGGTCTGACGTGCCGCGCCAAAAAAATTGTTGGCCTGAAGCGAATCCATTGAGACGGTAATCGCCAATGGATCGGTCTTGCCCGCGTCGGAGAGTGCGGCCACCAATTCGGGCGCGCGGCTGGAGAGCCAATCCACCAGTTCTACAGGCTGGGCCGTCCACAGTCTGGTGTGAACAGATTCGTAATCCATCGGGCAGTTGACAGCCATCATGCGATCCACGCTTTTGGGCCAGCGCCTGGCAAAATTAAGAGCCACCAGCCCGCCCAGCCCATGTCCAACGATGGCGATCTTGCCAATACCCATTTTGTCCATGAAGGCGCTGAGCATGTCTGCCTGGTGATCCAGATGGTATGCCTGCTGGTTATGGGCGGTCTCGCCAAACCCCCACAAGTCGAGCGCGTAGGCGCGATAGGAGGTGGAAGTCACCTGCATGGATGGAATCCAGTACTTCCAGGAGCCCACCCATCCGTGCAGGAAGAAGACCGGGCGTCCCTTGCCCAGCACCTCGTAGTGGACGATCGCGTTATCGAGAAAAACGACGCTCATTGGGAGTTTGATGGCTTTCTGCTCGCGAGATTTACATAGTACGTGTTGCGTATTACGTAATCAGGTTACGCAACACGCCGCAATCTACTTTCCAAATTTTGCCAGAATGGCCTTCACGCGCTCCGTCAGTTGATCGGGAGCAAAGGGCTTGAGCAGGTATTCCTCCGCGCCTACCTCCAACCCGGTCTGGATTTCGCTTTCCTGTCCCTTGGCAGAGAGGAAAACAATAGGAATGTCCTTCAGCCTCGGTTCAGCCTTAATGATGCGACAGGCGTCGTAACCGGTCATGCGCGGCATACGCACATCCATGAGAATCAAATCTGGATTCTCTTTGGGCGCCAATTGCACGGCCTCCTCGCCATTGGAAGCGGCCACCACTTCATGCCCGGCAAAGCGCAGGGTAAATGCCACCAAGTCTCGAATATCCCGTTCGTCTTCAGCGATTAGTATTTTTGCCATTCTTGCCTCGCCCAGATGGGCCAATATGATGTGCAGGGAGTGTAAAGGAGAAGGTACTGCCTTCGCCCGGTATGCCTTTGCTGGTCATCCAGATGCGTCCGTGGTGCATCTCGACCAACTGTTTGACAATCGGCAATCCCAAGCCGGTACCGGGGGTTGCAAGCACAAGCGGATGCTCGCCGCGGTAGAACCGCTCGAAAACGCGTTCCTGGTCTTCGGGAGAGACACCCACGCCAGTGTCCGTCACATCCACCCGGACTTCACCATTCTCGGAATGCAGGCGCACTTGAATCTGTCCATCCACCGGCGTGTAGTGATAGGCATTGTCCACCAGATTGTCGAGAATCTGGCGTACCCGCTCTGAATCGCCGAAAACGCGCGGCAATTCCTTGGGCGCTTCCAGCGAAATGGCCATGGGTTTGTTCTCTTCCTGCGAACGGCGGAGAATGTCGGCCAGCACATCCTCGGCAACTTCGCGCAGGTCGAGGGGTTGTGGGGCAAGCGTCACCCGTCCCGCCTCGATGCGGGAGATGTCCAGCAGGTCGTTCACCAAGATGTTGAGCCGCTCAGTATTGTTCTTGATGATCTGCAGGAAATGCGACTGATTCTCGTTCAATGCACCCGCCGCGCCCAAAAGCAGGATGTCGGCGTAGCCGCGAATAGATGTCATCGGGGTGCGAAGTTCGTGACTGACAGTCGCGACAAACTCGGACTTGAGGCGGTCCACTTCGACCTCGTGCGTGATGTCACGGAAGATGGACACCGTGCCGAGGAAGTCGTTCTGCAACATGACGGGTGCGAGATGCACGAGAACAATGCGCTTGTTATCCAGCTCGATTTGTTCGGCATAAGAATCACCCGCCTGATAGGAAGCAGAATTTTCCGACCAGCCGCGGATGGTTTGCATCCAGGCGGCCGCGGCCTTGCCAAACAGCCCGCCAAAGGTATCCAACGATTGGCCGAGGATGTGGCTGGATGGCAGGTCGAGAATATGTTCTGCAGAGTTGTTAATAAACGTGACCCTGTTGTCGAAACCGGTCACCAAAACGCCATCCGCCACGGCTTCCAGGATGGCCTGTGAACGGCTCGCCTCTTCCTGTTGCTTGCGGAGCATTGTGCCAAGGCGTTCGGCCTGGTCACGAATGAGTTCATAAAGGTGGGCATTGTTGATGGCAACCGCCACCTGTCCGGCGATGGCTTGCACGAGATTGAGAATTTCGGGACTGAAGTGCGCTACCTTGCGATGGAAGACCATCAACACGCCGATCACATCCTCGCCCACCAACATGGGCGCGACAATGCCAGACCGATGTTCGCGCGAACCGGCCGAAACGCGCACCCAACGCGGATCCTGATGCAGGTCTTCGATGAGGACCGCCTGGCGATTTTCCAAAACCCAGCCGGCCAATCCCTCGCCCACGCGCAGAGTGACGGCCTTGCTTTCCTCCACGGCCTGGCGCGTGAGGTAACCATACCCCGCGCGATAATGAAGCAAATTGTCATCGGGTTGCAACAGCATGATCGTCCCCTGCTCCGCGCCGATGGCCTCGTTCAAAAGCGCCAGGGTGCGATTCAGGGCGCGATCCAGGTCGAGGCTGGAGGAAACCTCGGTGAGGATGCGCAGGAGGGTTTCCGTGTTCTGCTGTTCGCGTTGTAATTGGGCAGTGCGTTCCACCACGCGTTGCTCAAGTTCCTCGGCCAGACGCTGGGTCTCGGCAAACAACCGTCCATTCTGGATGGCAACGATGGCCTGGTTTGCCAAAGTGCTGAGAATCTGCAAATCATCCTGATTGTATACATTCGCCTGGTAGCTCTGCGCGGACAACACGCCGATGGTCTCGCCACCCAGCGTCATGGGAACAGCCAGAATGGAGGAGGGCGTGCCCTGCTCCCCATAAGTGACGCCTCCCAATTCGTCCACCTGCTCCATGCCGTGGATAAGCAATGGCTCCCCACTTGCAATGATATGTCCGCTCAAGCCTGCACCAAGCGGCAGGCGCTGATTGGGAGAGCGCTGGTCGCCATCAATGAGATAGACACCATTAACTTCCTGATTCTCTTTATCGAGCAGGGCAATCGCAAATGCTTCCACAGGCATCAATCGCTGAACGGCCTTGTGAATAAAAACGTAAATTTCCTCCGGGTCAAGGCTGGAATTGATCTCGCTACTGACCTGATTAAGAATGGCGAAACGCTCGGCCGTTCGAACTGTGGACTGATATAGACGGGTATTTTCAAGGGAAATAGATGTCTGATTACCGATTGTGCGCGCCAATTCGATTTCGTTCAGGCCAAAACGTGTATCTTCGCCGCCGTGGACGAGTACCAACATACGGGTTTCCGCCGTTCCCACAGGCAAAATGAGCAATCCGCGTGTGTCGCTCCCCAGAAAGTCACGGAGCGGCAGGGTCTCAGTGTCAATGCGCACATCCTCTGTGGTGTAAACTCCCTGCGACTCGAGCAGACGGGTGAAGAGCGGCGCATCGGGAACAGACCTCGACAATGCACGGCGGGAATGCGGCAGGACGCTCTTTAATGCCCCTTTTCCACGTTCAAAAGCGACAACGGAAACGCGTAACGCGCCAAGGGCTGTCAACAACTCTTGCGCGGATAGTTCCACAATCTGCTCCGAATCGAGCAAGCCGCCCAGTGCGGAGGAGAAGCGATTGAGCAGGGCCAGGCGCTGGGAGCGTTGATCCAGTTCGGCGGCGCGGTTCAGGCTGTCTTCAAACAGGCGGGCATTTTCCAACGCCACCGCCGCCTGGCTGGCGAAGGTAGTGGCTACCTGGATATTTTCACTCGTATAAAAATTGGCCTGTGATTTTTCGAGCGCGATCAGTCCGATCACTTCGCCCTTTGCCATCAGGGGGATGCCCATCCACGAAAGGCGCGGCGCTTCGAGCGGCGGGAAACGCGGATCCTCGCGCACGTCGCCCACAACGAGAGGCTGGCCGGCGCGGATCATCTGCTTGAACAGGGCGCTGTCGGTCAGTTGAACTTTCAGGCCAAGCAATTGCTCCGGGTCCGGGAATCCGCGGGAGGCGTGGACTGTCAGCTGTTCCTTCTCGCGCATCCACAAGGTGGCGGTATCATACGGCAGAACCGGTGACAACTGATCCAGCAGTGACGCGATCAAGTCGCGGCGTTGCAGGCTGGAGGTGATGGTGGCGGCCACATCTGTGAGGGCCTGCAATTGCCCGGCGCGTTCCTCCGTGGCCTGCATCAGGCGGACGTTTTCAAGCGAGAGTGCCACTTGTTGCGAAAGCGAGATCAACAGGGTCTCATCCACAGGCTTGAAAGCCGCGGGGGTATTGAAGTTATCCAGCACCAGCACGCCCAAATTATGCTCGCCCGCAAGAATGGGAACCAGCAGGCTGGAAACCGGCAGGCGGCCGCCGGTAACACGGCGATAGAGCATCAACCCATCCGTGTTCAATGGGTAATCGCGGGTCAGGTTGAACTCATCCACGCGACGCGGCTTTCCACTGGCAAAAACCACGCCGGGCAGGGCCTCGCCGGCCGCGAAGGAAATTTCCTTCATGCCTTCGTTGTCAGCATAACCCGAAACGGCGCGCGGCACCAATCGCAGAGACTGGGCATCCCACAACAACACCGACCCGGCATGGGCGGCGGAGATGACGCGGCGGGCACTGTCCAGAAGGGCGCGCACAATATGATCGGGATTCAGGCCGCTCAACTGGCGGCTGAAGTCGAGCAGGAGATCCACTTCCTGCAGGCGGCGGCGTGTCTCGCCGAGCAGGGAAATATTCTGCAAAACCACACCCGTCTGGCGGGCGATCTGGTAATACACTTGGCGATCCTCATCGGTGAGCCCGGCCATGGCTTCCGGCGAGACCGCCAGCACCCCAGCCTCCACGCGATTTTCGATCTTGATGGGCAGGCATACGACGCCCTTGGCACGCAGGCCGGAAAGAAGGGCGGACTCGCGCCATTCATCGTTTTCTTCGAGATTGGGGATGATGATCGACTCGCCCGTTTGCAAGATGGTGCGCAGAGGATTCCGTTGCCCAAATAACGCTTCAGGGTTGACAGACTTCGGCACGCTTCCCAGAACCTGGAGCAGGCGCGGCCCATCCGGCGATTCCTCGGCGATCAGCGCCACCGACATGCTCAATTGGGTGAGCATCTCGCGGCCAAGCGCCAGAAGCGCGGACGGCGCGTCGATTTGACTGCTGACTTTTTCGGTGATGGCCAGTCCCGCGCGAATACGCTGGACGCGGCGATCCAGGTCGTGAATGGAGATGGTTTGGTCGAGATCCTTGCGCAGAAGCGTGGGGAGATCGTTCTGGGTGACGGAAAGCAGTCGTTGCTGGCGTTGCAGGCCGGAGGTCAGGGAATCGATGCGGTTCTTCAATTCCTGCGTGCGGCGTTGGGTGAAAATGACCAGTTCGGCCTGCGCGGCAAAGACTTCCAGTGTTTCCAGCGTGGCGCGGTCGGGGCGCAGATTGTTGCGCGGCGCGTCCACGCTCAACAGGCCGAGCGGCTGTCCCTGCGGGTCTTCGAGCGGAAGGAGCAGGAAGTCCTCCGGGTCCCAGGCATTTTCGATCCTGCCCTGATCGGCGGCATGAAGCAAAATGACAGTATGCGCGTCTGCGGGAATCACGGGCGTCTTGTCGGCGGGGATCAAATAGGAACGCCCGATCTTGAATTCGGGACGGAGTAATTGTTGAATGCTTTGAAGCGGTTGTTTGCGAGAAAGCAATTCCTGCAGGGTCTCATCCGGCAGGCCCACGCCAGCCATGCGCCGAAGCAACCCGCTTTCAAGTTCGTACATGCTCAGCAGTGCAACCTGGAATGGGGTGGCCTGCTGGATGGCTGACGCGATGGCAAGCAATGATTTTTCGAGCGGGTATTCAAAATTCGTGGTGGAAGAAATCTCCGCCAGGCGCGTCAGGGCTGTAGCGCGGTTTTTCAATTGCTCCGCGGCCTGGGTCTGTTCCTGGAAACGACGCGCATTACCTAACGCGATGGCGGCCTGTAATGCCAGGGTCTGCAAGGTATCGAATGCGGACTGGTCAAAAGCATTCGGGGCGGGTGAATGCAGGTTGATAATGCCAAGAATCCTGCTTTGGTGCACGATCGGTACGACCAGCGCCGAACGGACATCCTCATGAGGCGGGCGGAGCAGGTCCGATTCGAAATCGGGAAAAACGAGCGGTTCGCGCCGAACGAGGGCTTGACGCGTCAGCGAGGTGAGCGGCTCCTCGACCGGGCAACCCAGCCGATACGTTACGCGCGGCTCGAGCGGATCGGAATCGGGGTCGAAAAGCAGGATGGTGCCGCAGTCGGCGCGCGCCATCCGCAGGCTCTGTTCGTGGATCACCTCAAGCAGGCGGGAGGGGTCCATGGAAGCGTTGAGTTCGCGGGCCACGTGGGTGATGGCGGTCAATTGCTCGACGCGGCGGCGCAAAGTTTCGTCAGTCTGGTTGAGAAGGGCGGCACCTTCCACGGCCGCGGCCAGCAGGCCGGCCGCGGTGGAAAGCATCTGCATATCATTGGAATTGAAGAAGTCCGCCACGCGACTGCCGATCATCAATTCGCCCAGACTGCGTTCACGCGCCAGCAACGGGACAAGGATAACTGATTCCACGCGGACCAAATCGAGGATGCGGCGATAGACGGGGGAAACGCGTTCATCCACGCTCAAGCGTCCCGAGAGGAAGGAACGCTGAGAACCAGAGACCGTGGCGAGACGCAATTCACGTTCGCTGGCCTGCATTCGCTCCAGGGAGCGGACTGTCTCGGGCGGAACGCCCCACACAGAGTCGAGGTGGGCGCGCAGTTCGTGGGTTTGCTCGTCCAGCAGATAAATGGCGGCAACATCCGCACGCAGGAGTTGGGTCAGGTCCGTCACGGAAAATTGCAGGATTTCATCGAGCGTGGCGGAGGAAGCCACCAGGCTGGCGATGCGTCGCAAAGATTCAGAACGTAACCCGCGCTGGCGCGCATCCTGAACGAGCAGGGCATTGTCAATGATCGTGGCGGCCTGCCCCGCAACAATGTTGGCCAGTCGCAATTCCTCCACCGAAAACGGCGCGCCGCCGTTGCGATGATTGGATAACTGCAGGTAGCCGATCATCCGCCCGCTGGAAAGCAGGGGCACAAGCGCGATTTCGCGCACGCTGGCAAGTTGGGCAATATCATTCAGTCCAAGTTGCTGCATGGAAGAATCACCGGGCGCGTCCATGCTGAGAATGGATTGCTGGCTTTGCAATACCTGTTCGGCCTGACTCTTGGGCTGAATCACAGAACGATAGACCGCCACCACATTCGCAGGCAATCCCTGGAATGGAACCTGTCCCTCAAGCAGATGTTCCTTCTCATGATAGATCAGGAAGCCGACAATCTCAACATTGAAAAGCGGCGCAACGGTCTCCACCAAGCGCGTGAATAATTCCTTCGACTCCTGGATGGATCCCGCGGCCTGCGACAGTTTCGCCAGACCGCTTAACTCAGCCACTCGTTCCCGCTCGACCTCGAAACGGTGCGCGTTTCGAATGGCGACCGCGGCCTGCCCACCGATCAATTGCAATAATTCCAAATCCTGTTTGGTCAATCCACTGGTGACAGTTTGCCCCACCTCCAGCGTACCGAGAAACTCATCCTCCACAAGGAGCGGAATGCCAATGTAGGATTTAACGAGGGCGGGCGATTCGCTCCCCTCCAGGCGGCCATCCGGCGCAAAGATGGGTCGCCGTTCAGACCGAAGAAACTCGAAGTAGTGGTCGCCCAATTGACTGCGGCCTGCCTGAACAGCCCGCGGACCGTCCTCGGACTCCTCATAACGATACACTGTAGCAGACTGCGCCTCGGAATCCTCCAGTTTGATCTCCATCACATCCGCGGATACCAGCCGCCCGACGTTCTGGAAGATGGCACCCAGGGTGGCGTCCAGGTTGAGGCTGGCGGGAATAGTCTGACCGAACTCGGAAACGATCTTTAAAATGGAGCTGGAGAATTGCCCGCCCTCTGCGCCGCTCAGGGACGCGCCCAGGTCCATGCTCCGCAGGGAGAGGAGCATGACCGGCCTAAAGCCCGGCACGCGATACGATGCTGCGTCCGCCAGCCGCCCATTGACCGAGAAACGTTTATGGCCCTCGGCCGCACATAATTCCAGGAATTCTTCGGATGGCCGCACACGACGCGCCAGGCGTTCCAGATCGGGGATCTCTCCCTCCTGCAGGCCAAACCACTCGCGCGCCAACTGGCTGACATACTCCACCCGCCCGCCCGCCTGAATAACAATGACCGCGTCTGAAGATTGGGATTCAAAAAACGGTTCGGTTACAGAGGAAATGCCCCCGGCTGTTTCCTGGCGCGGCAACAGACGCAACAAGACCCACACCAGGACTGTGATAACCAGCCCGGCCAGGATCCAGCCAAGTCCAAGACCTGCGTCAACAAACATGATCGCTTATCTCACATCTCAGGCAGCGGCATCCAAACGCCGCGCCTCAGCCGCCAGTTCCGTGATCTCGCGAATATCGGAGAAGGATTGTTGTGTGGGAGAAACCATTCCAATTGCCAAAGTCATGAACGGAACCTGCGCCACGCCCCCTTCTGTCTTGGGAACCTGGATGAATCCCTGCTGGCGATCCATGAAGTTATAGTGCGTCTGCACTTCCTCGGCAAAACGCGCCTTAACGCGCTCGCGGATGGCATTCACCGAATCGTATTGGGTGATGATGATGAAATTGTCGCCCCCCGCGTGACCGATGAAATCGCTCGAGGAGCCGAGTTCATCCACCACCTCGCTCAACAACATGGCAGTAAAGCGCATGACATCATCCCCGGCCACAAACCCATACACATCGCGGAACGGGTCGAAGTGATTGACCCGCAGATCGAGCAGAGCCCAGTCCTCCTGTCGGATGATGCGGCGGAGTTGCTCCTCGATCAGCCGCCCGGCTGGGAGTCCGGAGCGGGGATCGGTGAGGCTCTCGCGTTCCGAGCGTCGGATGGCACCCTGTACACGCAGTTTCAACTCTTCGATATCGAAGGGTTTGGTGATGTAATCATCTGCGCCCAGTTCCAGCCCTTGCAATTTGTCACTGCGCTCATCCTTTTGGGTCAGAAAGATGACCGGGATGTGGCTGGTGCGTGTGTTCGTCCGCAGGGTGCGGCAGACCTCGTACCCGTCAATATCGGGGAGCATAATGTCCAGCACAATCAGATGCGGCAGGGCGGTGCGCGTCTTTTCCAACGCCAGCCCGCCGCGCGGAGCGATGTCCACCTCATAGTCCATACCGCCGAAATAAATCTTCAGCATGTTGGCGATGTCGTTGTCATCTTCGACAACCAAGAGTCGAGGTTTTCCCATACGAGCCTCCCAGAATTAGTTGCGCCCCGCCCGTCTGGCGTTGCGGCGCACGGCTTCGATCTGTTCCAAAGTTACTTCCTTCTCAAACGAACGGAATCCGCTCAAGCGGAATCCATGCTTTTTCGCGATGGCAGAGATCTCATCCACGCGTTCTCGCGTGATATGTTTGCCAAGTGTGTAATCTTCAAAACGGCCTTCCAAAGCCAGTGCCATTGTCTCTGCCATGCAGGCATATGCCTTGCCGGGTGGAAACCCGAAGTTAAAATGGAAATCAACGGGGCCTGGAACGTCTACCATTCCGCCGTCAATCACAAATATATCATCTCTTGCCGCCGCGACCATTGCAGAAACATCGCGAGGGCGCGCCACGTCGCAAACCACACTGCCCGGGCGCAAATGTTCGGGCTGGATGACCGCGTGGATGGCGCTTGTCACCGTCAAAATCAACTCGGATTCAGCCAGCGGCGACATATCCGTGCTGACGACTATTTCGCCTCTCGCTCTGACCTTGAGGCGGTCGCGCAGTTCTTCGAGCGCGCCCTCCCTTCGGCCGATCAACGCCAGCCTGCCAGCATCCTCTGCCAGCAACTCCGCACAGACCTGACCGATGGCTCCCGTCGCGCCTACCACGGCAACAGTGGCATTCTGCAAGGAAATATCCATCAACTCGGCGGCGTGCTTGAGCGCATCCACTGCGACGGCAACCGTGTAGGAATCGCCCGTCGTGACGGGAACCGCCAGACGGTCCGCGATGGAAACGCCCGCGTCGCCCACGACGGAGGTGAACGCACCCAATCCCAGAATCTGCGCGCCGAGTTTCTCGGCCATGCGCCCCGTCTGCACGATCTTGTTGTTGACGCGTCGCTCGGGCAATTCCAGCATCTGGCGCGGCGTGAACGGACAGGCGATCAGCCAGCCTTTGATCTCGCGGCCCGTGGCCGCGGAG
Source organism: Anaerolineaceae bacterium (assembly GCA_003598975.1). GTDB lineage: Bacteria > Chloroflexota > Anaerolineae > Anaerolineales > Villigracilaceae > Denitrolinea. The sequence continues at coordinate 18,360 of QZIJ01000016.1, forward strand.
GTGATGCCGTTGATTTCGGAGAGGTAAACGGGGGGAAAATGTTGCGAAAAAAATTCGATCTGGCGTTCGCTCAGGATGCGCCCCAGGAAGGGATATTTTCGTTGCACATCGCGTTTGACGCTGATCGGGTGAATGATGAAGGCAAAAGAGTCCATCACCAGGATTCCAGCGCCGCACCGTGCGTGTCATCTTCACCGCGCGGGTAGAGTCGCCGATGCAGGCTGGCATTTCGTAACTTATGGTGGTCGCTATCCTCATATGTGATATCGCGGTCAATCACGCGCCGCTCTTTGGAGGCGAAGAGCACCACGTCTGATTCGACGGTGCGCGCGGGGAATATGATCATCCCCGAACCGAGACGACAGTTGTGTCCCACGCACCCACCCATCACGGGACGATTGGAAAAATTGAGTTCGTTGTTGCCGTCGCGGGCGAGAATGGGCGCGGGGATGAGGTTGTAGTCAGTAAAGGTGCTTCCCGCGCCGATGAAGGTGTTGCGTCCCACCACGCACATTTGCAGGCAGGTGTTCTGTGCGATCATGGAATTTTCCATGACGGTGGTCATGAACAGCGATGCACGGAAAGGGAGAAACGCGCCATCGCCAACGACCGAAAGCATCAACTGCACATCCTGCGAGATATTGACATTGTTGCCAATGATGCAATTTTCGATGACCGCGCCTGCGTTGATGGTGACGTTATCGCCAATCGTTGTCGGCCCGTGGATGATGGCGCTGGGATCAATAACGCAGTTCTTTCCAACGCTCACCAGTTCGGAACATTCCAGCACCTGGCGGCCTTCGTAAAGTGACCTGGAAAGAATCTTCAGTTTGAAGGCCAGGTCATTGCCAAGACGATCCTCAAAGCGCAGGGCGCGTCCAAAGATTCCGAACACGATATCGGCAATGTAGACATGCACCCATGAGTCGATAGCAAGGAGCGAGCGGCGCGGCACCTGGTAGGTCAGGTCGCCGCTCTGGTCAGCCATATAAGTGGGAACGTGATAGTAGCCCACTTCTTTGGGAGCCAGGTCCATAACCAGTGGTTCCACATCCGCTACAGGGCCGTGAGGGTAATACCACAGGTCGGCGAGGTAGAGATTGCCCGCCAGCATATAAGAGGTGGAAAGCGGCAGGGCGTGCTCGCGAAAGGCCGGGTCCTGTGCGGAGAAGGCGGCGCGGCAGGCACGTCCCTTTTTACGCGCGGCGGTGATGAATGCCTTGATGTATCCCTGATCGAAGAACAGGTTGTTGCGATGCACGATCATCGGCTCGCGCAGACGGGGCAGGGGTTCACGCGGGGCCAGTTCTATTTCGCGGGTCACGTAGGGCGCGAGGACATTCCTCTGCCACAACCAGAGCGGCGTGTTCTGGATGCGCAGGTCGCGTGCCGGTTCATTGAATGGCGGGATGCGATTAGCGGCGGGGAGGATGACTTTCAGCATGGTGAATCAAGCCAGCGGGGTCTGATTTACTTCAATGGTGCAGGTGGGATCGCCTTTTGCAATACAGAGGGTCTCTTCCACGTTAAATATCTTACCACCGCTCAACCAGTAGAGCGATTCCTGCAAAAGTCCCACGGCAAGGTGGCAGGCGGCCTCTTCGGTGTGACGTTCCCAACACAGGGGACAATGCTCGATCACCCACAGCAATTTACCTTCCTCCTCCTTAATAGTGACGCGCTGGTCGGTCTCTTTATTGAACAAATCAGCCAGGGCCTGTCCGCCCACGCGAATTTTGGCGCCGAGCGGGAGAAGACGGAAGGTGGTTTCCATCAGGCCGATCTGCTGGCCGAACTCGCGTATACCGTATTTGAAGGCGACACGCCCAACTCGGATGGCAAGGCCGCGCCCGCCGCGAGGTCCGTAGGCGTGTTCAAGCTGGGTCTGTAATCCACTGATCGTGGTAAATGGAAAATCAAGTTTGGAATCGGATGGAGGGTAATTTCCAATCAGGTCGCTTCGGCCAGCCAGATTCAGGACCGCATTCAGGCCGTTCCTGCCGACTACCTCTTCCATCGATTGCAGGATGATGCGCCCCATGCGGTTTGGGTAATAAAACGCGGAGGCCGAATTCATAATGTGATATTCTCAGGGAGATTTTTTTTCAGGGGGACGGTACGATGCTCATCCAGAAAAGTCCGCAAGCGTTGGGTAAAGACATCAGGCTCTTCGAGCATGGGAAAGTGTCCCGCGTGTTCAAAGCGGACAATCTGCGCTTGTGGAATGCCTTTCTTCATGGGTTGCCACTGCAACGGATGAACTACCTTATCCTTATCACCATAGATGCCCAGCGCGGGAACCTTGATCTGCCCGAGCATGGGACGCAGGTCGGTGCGGCGCAGGGATGCAATACTTCGCAGGAACGATTCGAGCGTGGTCTTTGAGAGGTCGCGATCCATCATCTCGGGGAAACGCGGATCACTGCAGATCACTTTGGAATAGTAGTTTTTCATGAAGGAGCGGAAGGGGCCCATCATGTTGAAAAGCAGGAAAGCATTAAAACGATATCCTGCCAGTTTGAGCAGGGGTGCCAGCGAGGAACCGACGATGGGCGAACCAACCACCACCACCTTGCTGACGCGTTCGGGATAGCGAATTGCCACCGACAGGCTGACCGTCCCGCCCATGCTATGACCGACCAGCGGGGCGCGAAAAATCCCCAACTGCTCCATAAACTGTCCCACCAGGCTGACAAAATCCTGCACGGCATAGGTATCGCGTTTCTTGCCCGATTCGCCGAACCCCCAAAAGTCCAGCGCGTAGGTGCGGTAATACTGTCCCAAATAGGACATGGTCTCCTGCCATAAACCCCAGGAGCCAAGCCAGCCATGTAACAGGATTACAGGTCGTCCACGTCCGTAGACCTCGTAGTGGACAATGCCTTGATCGGTGGTTATCGAGGACACGGGAACTATAATGGCGAAATACTATCCGCCAGACTCCATTTCAGCAAGAATACTATACAACAACTGCAACAACACTTCCTTGACCGATTTACGGTCGGTGGCAGTGCAGGGCAGAAGCTTGGTCCTGGCATCCAGACGCAGGGCGTGACGCATATCGTCCACTTCCCAGGCATCTTTTTTATCCTGCTTGTTGGCGGCCACCACGTACGGCGTGGGCGCGTAGGCGCGGAAGGTTTCGAGAATACTGCGAGCCTCGCGGAAAGTCTCGGGGCGGGTGCTGTCCACCAGAACAATGAAGCCAAGCATGCCCTCCGAAAGGATTTCCCACATGAAGTCAAAGCGTTTCTGCCCGGGCGTGCCGAACAGGTACAGAACCAGGTCCTCATCCACGGTGATGCGGCCAAAGTCCATCGCGACTGTGGTGGAATCCTTGACAGAGCGTTCCTCACGACTGCTGATCTTGCGTTCGGTCGAAACCACATCAATCTCGCTGACCGATTGAATGAATTCTGTCTTGCCGGCGCTAAAGGGGCCTGTTACCACCATTTTGACTGTTTGCATAATGAATCCTTCTATCCTGTTTTACAGCGAACTACAACGAACGTATGCGTCCGATCAATTTGTTGACCAGCGATTTCTGTTCTTCGCGATTCTCGGTCGGGAATGTGCGCGCCGGGACGGGAACATGTACACCCTCCGGGCGGACGATCTCCACCAGCCCGGCCTGTAACAACCCATACACAATGCGGCGTACTTCCATTTCATTCATCTTGTTCGCGCTGCCGATTTGGCGCAGGGTATTCTTGGGATTAATGTAAGAAACCACCCGCCATTCTTCCACGCTCAGGTTGACATTTTTCAGCGGGCGCTCAGTAAACTTCAACGCCATGTCGAGGCTGGGAATTTCATCCTGCAACTGCTCCCACTCGCGCAGTTGGCGCGAACCCTCGATGATGAGATTTTCCAAATCCAGCCGCACATTGATGCGGTCTTCGGGAGCCAGCAATTCCGCCTCGAAACGAAAGAAACCCTCCACCCACGTGAACAAGCGGCGGATGATCTCGGTATAATGACTTTGCAGGTTTTGCAGGACATCCTCCTGCAAAACGTACCCGGCATTGATCAACATCAGGCCGAGTTCCTTGTCAGTCATCTTTCCCGCACGCTCCATGATGGCGCGATATTGATTCACAGACAACCGATTGGCCTTGTGCAGGATTGTCGCGAGGCGGTTATCCTCCTGACCGATGCGAGCGTATGCCAGTTTGCCATCGCGAAACGCCACATGCGCCTGCTCACTCGGCCCATCCACCACCAGCGTACCGGTTTTCTGGGCCAGGTTGATCAGGTTCAACAATTGGGTGACTGTAAAGTCTCTAAGATTTCCGCGTAATGCCATTGAGCCTCAAGAAATCCCCACAATAATGGGGATGTGGAAAATTATACTTGCAAGGGAGGGATGAGTCAATTAAGCGGCTTATCACAATTGTTATGACAAGCCAGGTTTCTCCGAGAAACCTGGCTTGTGACTTAGGGCCGCACCTCCACAAAGACTTCCACACGCGTCACGCGGGACCCGAGGCTGGCCACCGTCAACTGGAACGGGAGACTCGCCCCAGGCTGGAGTCCGCTCCCCTCCCAGCGGCGGAATCCGACCACGCGGCCCATCTCATCGTACGCCACCGCCGCCACCCAGACCGTCTGCGCGGCCGCGGCATTCGCGGGCAGAGCCACCTCCCCGCGGACGCGCGCGGTGCGTCCATCCGCGGCGATTTCGATCAGCGGTGTGCCAAGCGCGGCGGGAAGATAACGCGTATCGTCGGGAGCGAGGCTCGTGGCTGAGAGAATCTGGGCACGCGGACGTGCGCCGAGGGGCGCGGGAGGCGGGAAGAAAGCCGTCAGCGGCAGGGAGGCGTGCGGCGGAATCACGTTCAGGGGCGGAAGCGCGTCCTGCGCCGCGACCACCCCTCCGTCCGCGGAAAGAAGCGAGATGCGCGCCGAGAGATTTTCCAGCGCTGAATCGGAGTCATTACGCGCGAGCGCGAAGCACCACATCCCATTGTCGAGAGTCGGATGGCAATCAATTTGTGAAATGACAAACGGGACAGGCGTAGGCGTGGCTTCGCCTGTGGGATTGTTCTGGTCGGAGGGAATGAGCAGGATCGCGCCGACGGGCATGACGTTGGGCGAGATGCTCGGATTCGCGGCGATGAGCGCATCGAGTGACACACCGAATTTTTGGGCGAGCGCGCCCATCGTATCGCCCGCCTGAATGATGTAGGTAAAGGGTGTGGATGTGGGGAGTGCGGTTTGCGCACCCTCACCATCCCCCAAAGGGAGAAGGGTCGCCGTGGCGCTGGCTGTGAGCGTGATGTAGGGAGTGAGCGCGACGAGAGGATCGGATTGCGCGGCAGGCGCGCAATGAGACGTGAGCAGGAGAAAGAGTACAGCGAGCGCGAGGGAGAGGTTACGAGGCATGGGAAGATTATACGAGATCTAGAACATCACCCCGCAATCATACGGGACGAGTATCTCCTCATTTATATCCACCGAGTGAGGGAATGACCTGCCAATGGTATACGTGCGCCTGGAGAAGCCACCCCATTTGGTGAAGATCACGATGTCCACAATGGCGCTGTCGTCGGTCAACGTGACAGTGGGTTCGATATCTTTCATCAGGCGGACTTGCGCCTGTTGTTTGAGGTCCATCTTGTAACCGAAATCTGCCGAATTGATCCTGTCCACGATTGCCGTCGCTGCCTCTGCATTGCAGACGATCTCTGTGTCATTGTAGTTGGCGTGCCAGACGAGGTAAAACTGTCCAGCCATGATGTCCATCACAGCATATTCAAAATATCCCTGCACCACATCCTCGGTTTTGAGATGGTCACGGATGTTTCCCAGTTCCACGCTCTCTGGGACTTCTGTCGCGGAGGCGTATGGAGGCTGGTCCGCGGGACGCGCGTAGAGGTAGGGAAACGCGCCCAAAAAGTCCACGGGGTAGATGTAATCCAACGCGTACCCATCCTGCATGGATAGATTAGTCAGCACATCGAAATATTCGTTGACATCAAATTCGCCGCCCTGCTTGATGCCTGTTTCCATTAAATGTTCGGGGATGTCTGTTGGCTGGATGGCGATCACCCCACTGACAGTTTCCGTGCAATCGAGAATCATCGTCCCCGCGCGCTCGGTGGTTGGGACGAATAGTTGGCAGGCAAGAGAAACCAGAAAGGTTAACGCGACTAGAGCAATGATTCGATTTTTCATGGGGAGCTCCTTTCCATATTACTCAATCCACTCGAAGAGATATTTGATATCGTGTTCAATCTCGAACTTTTTGAGGAAACCAAGATACTCATTCTTGAATGTCTGTTTGGCATGATGCTGTTCTTGATTCAAAATATATTTGTAAACATTTTCGATGGCTGAATGGCTGTATGAAAATGCGCCATATCCCTCCTGCCAGCCAAATCTACCTGGTACCCATGGATGCTCATTAATGAAATTGGATGAATTATTCTTTACATCACGTGCCAGGTCGGAGATCGCCATCGACGGTCTCAAACCAACGAAAACATGAACGTGATCCGAAACGCCATTCACTATGATGGGTTTCTGTCCCTTGTTTTTGATAATCCCCGCCATATATTTGAATACATCATCCCGCCATGGCTTTTGCAGCAGATTCTGCCGTCCCTGAACAGCGAAGACAATTTGAATATAAATTTGGGAATACGTACCTACCATGTCTCCTCCAGAACCCCGAAGGGGTGGGATGATTATAAGAGCATGAGGGTAGAATGAAAATCCCGAAGGGATGACATATCTCGATCCATGACACCCCTTCGGGGTTGCAATGTACGTTCTCCTCGTTCTAAAATAATTTCATCCCTTCGGGATTGTTACATAGTGAGACGATGCAACTCGGCTTCATCTATCACCTTCACGCCCAAACTCCTTGCCTTTTCGAACTTCGAGCCGGGATTCTCCCCCAGCACGAGATAACTCGTCTTCTTGCTGACCGAATCCGTCACCTTGCCGCCGTTGGATTCGATGAACGCCTTTGCTTCCTCGCGTGACCAGTTGGGGAGCGTCCCCGTGATGACAAACGTCAGCCCCGAGAAAACGCCTTCCTGCCTTCTGCCTTCCGCCTTTTGCATCATCGGCCAGACGCCCGCGGTCTTCAACTTCTTCAGCACTTTCTGATTGGCGGGACGTCCAAACCAATCCACGATTCCCTCGGCGATATTGGGACCGATTCCCTCGATTTGCTGGAGGTCGTTCGCGCTGGCTGTGGACAACGCATCCAAACTGCCGAAGTGACTCACCAAATCCGCCGCGCTGACTTCGCCCACGCCGCGGATTCCCAGCGCCGCGATCAAGCGGTTCAGGCTTTGACGTTTGGCCTGCTCCAGCGACCCGAGCAGATTCTCCGCCTTCTTGTCGGCAAAACCTTCCAGCGTCAGCAATTGCTCTTTTGTAAGCGTGAACAAGTCAGCCACATCATTGACGAGTCCCGCCTCGATTAGTTGCTCCACGATCTTGATTCCCAGCCCGACAATATCCATCGCGCCGCGTGAGACGAAGTGCTCCACGTTCCGCACCAACTGCGCGGGACAGGCCGCGTTGACGCAATACCACGCCACCTCCCCCTCGAAATGCTCCACGGGCTGGCCGCACGCGGGACAGGCGCTCGGCGGCTGATAGGATTTCTCCTTCCCCGTGCGCGCGTCCACGACGGGGCCGATCACGTACGGAATCACCTCGCCCGCGCGTTTCACCAGCACGCGGTCACCGACGCGGATGTCCTTCTCGGCGATGTAATCGAAGTTGTGCAGGGTGGCATTCTTGACGATCACGCCGTTGATCTCGACCGCATCGAGAACAGCCTTGGGCGTGAGCACGCCCGTCCGCCCGACTTCCACGTCGATGCCCAGCAAAGTCGTGGTCACCTCACGCGCGGGGAATTTGAACGCGATCGCGCCGCGCGGGTCCTTGCCGACAAAGCCGAGTTCCGCCGCGAGATTCAGATCGTCAATTTTGATGACCATCCCGTCGGCTTCGTAAGGAAGGTCATCGCGTTTCTTGTCCCACCGCTCGGTATAAGCGATGGCGGACTCGATATCGTCGAATCGTTTGGCCACATCGGTGACGGGGAAGCCTAGCGCGCGCAGGTATTGCAAAATTTCCGATTGCAAAGTTGGGACTTGTCCGCCTTCGGCATGGACAATTTGGTAAACCAGCAACGTGATCGGACGCGAAGCGGTCAGTTTCGGATCCAATTGACGCAACGAACCCGCCGCGGAGTTGCGGGGATTCATATACGTCTTCTCGCCTGCTTCCTCCAATTTCTTGTTAAGTTCTTCAAAATCATTGATCGGAATGAACGCCTCGCCCCTCACCACCAAATGATTTGGTACCTTGATGACTGATGACTGATCACTGCTCACTGGGATGCGAAGCGGAATCGTCTTCACCGTCCGCAGATTGCTCGTGATATCTTCCCCCACTTCCCCATCGCCACGCGTCGCACCCTGAACGAAAACGCCGTCGCGGTAATGCAGGATCACGGACAACCCGTCAATTTTTGGCTCGACGATGAACTTCGCCTTCTCCACGCGGTCATCCAGTTTGCGGACGCGTTCGAACCAGGCGCGCGCATCGTCCGCGCCAAACGCGTTCGCCAGGCTCAGGATCGGCGCGGGGTGGCGGACCTTGTCGAAACGGTCAGCCGGCCTGGCTCCCGCGCGTTGCGAGGGCGAGTCGGTAGCGATCCAATCGGGATGTTCCGCTTCGATCCGTTTCAATTCGATGTAAAGTTTGTCGTATTCCGCGTCGCTGATGACGGGGGCATCCAGAACGTGATACCGATTAAAGTGATAGTTCAACTCGCGAACGAGTTCTGCGTAACGGGTTTTGGCGTCCATGCGATGATTATAAAACAAAAGACCTCCGGGAGTACCGGAGGTCTGGCTGGTTATAAGCCTGCGGCTTTCTTGAGCGCCGCGGCCTTGTTGGTCTCCTCCCACGGGAATTGGATGTCGTCGCGGCCAAAGTGACCGTAGGCGGCGGTCTGCCGATAGATGGGGCGACGCAAGTTCAGGTCACGGATGATGGCGCCCGGGCGGAGGTCGAAATGCTCGGTGACGAGGGACGCGATCTTCTCGTCCGCGATCTTGCCTGTACCAAACGTTTCCACATTGACGGAGAGCGGGTGCGCCACACCGATGGCGTACGCCACCTGAATCTCACACCGGTCCGCGAGCCCCGCGGCGACGATGTTCTTGGCGGCCCAGCGCGCGGCGTACGCGGCGGAGCGATCCACTTTCGTGGGGTCCTTGCCGCTGAACGCGCCGCCACCGTGACGTCCCATACCACCGTAGGTGTCCACGATGATCTTACGACCAGTCACGCCCGCGTCACCCTGCGGCCCGCCGATGACGAAACGCCCGGTCGGGTTGACGTAAACCTTGAGGTTCTTGTCCACCATCCCATCGGGCATGGACGGCATGATGATGTGCTCGATGATGTTCTCGCGGATATCGGATTGCGAAATTTCGGAGTCGTGCTGGGTAGAGACCAGCACCGTGTCAATGCGCTTGGGTTTGCCATAGGCATATTCCACGGTCACCTGACTCTTGCCATCCGGGCGAAGCCAGGGGAGAGTGCCATTCTTGCGCAGTTCGGCCAGACGGCGGCCAAGTTTGTGCGCTAGGTAGATGGGCATGGGCATCATTTCGGGAGTCTCATTGCAGGCATAGCCGAACATCATGCCCTGATCGCCCGCGCCGATGGCTTCGATCTCGGCTTCGGTCATCTCGCCAGTCTTGGCCTCGAGAGCCTTGTCCACGCCCATGGCGATATCGCCTGACTGTTTGGCAATGGCAACCAGAACGCCACAGGTATTGCCATCAAGCCCTTTTTTGCTGTCATCGTAGCCAATCTCAAGCACAGTCTTGCGGACCAGGTCATCGAAGTTGATCTGCGCCCTGGTGGTGATCTCGCCCAGCAACATGACATACCCGGTCTTGGTGGCGGTTTCGCAGGCCACACGCGAGCGAGGGTCCTGTTCGAGACAGGCATCCAGCACGGCATCGGAGATCTGATCGCAGAGTTTGTCGGGATGGCCTTCCGTCACAGATTCGGAGGTGAACATCAGTTTGGGGGAGTTCATGAAGGTATTACTCATTGAAGGTGGGTCTCCTTGAAAATGAAATTGCCCTTCCGGTCTCGCGAAAGGGCAATTTGCACAGAGGCACGGCTGCCCTCTCATCTCCCAGAATATCCTGTCGGAATTGGCACCGTTCTCAGTTTTCAGTGTTCAGTTTTCAGTTTTCAGTGACTGGTCACTGATGACTGATTATCGAATACTGATTGAGTGGTTGTCGAGGCATCACAGGGCCGGTCCCTCCGCCTCTCTGGATAAGAGTTGCCGATTGGGGCTTTGAAATTGTGGGCGCAGTTTACCACATCAAAATGGATGCGTCAATTAAGAAACAAAAAAGCCGCCGGGCATGTACCCGGCGGCCAACAACGAACGAGGAGATTAGTTGTCCGCGGCGCAACGGAAACCAATGCTGGGGGCAGACTCGCCGTACCAGCGATCGGTGCCCACCTGTGCGGCGGGATTGGGTCCCATCATGGTGGCGCGGGCGGAGACGCGGAGCATCATCCAAGCATCGCCCCAGTGTCCACCGCGCACGACGCGTGAGAAAACGTCCGCGCGGGAAACCGGGCCAGTGGGGTTCAGGACGATTCCGAGATCATAGTATTTCGAGTCGAAGAAGTCGTTCACCCATTCGCCCACGTTACCAGCCATATCGAGAACGCCAAAGGGGCTGGCGCCAGCCGGGTAACTGCCAACCTTCATGGTGTCGCCAACCATCGAGTTGAAGTTGGCATAGGAACCGTCCGGGCGCTGATCGCCCCACGGGAAGGTGTTGAGCGAGGGGAAGGCACCGCGCGCCGCATATTCCCATTCGGCCTCAGTTGGCAGGCGGCGTCCAGCCCATGAGCAATAGGCATCCGCATCGCCCCAACCCACGTAGACAACCGGATAATCCGCGAATTCCGGGTTGCGGAAGTAGTTCTCGCGGCTTGCAGATTTAAGAACAGCCTGATCAATGGAGTGAGGCAGTTCACATGCGCCAGCCGTCACGCACAGCATGTACATGCCGTTGGTGACTTCGGTCTTGTCCATCCAGAATCCTGTCATGGTTATCTTGGAATTGGGCATCTCATTGGTGCGGGCTTCGGAGTCCACGCCGCCGCGCATGAACGTGCCATCCGGGATGTACACCTGCGTCATGCCATCTGCCGCCGCCACTTTCTCTGTGCCGGCTTCCGCTCCGCCGCCCTGCGGACCGGTGGTCGGGTTTGCGGCCACAGTCGGGCTGGGGATCGCCGTCGCCGCCAGAGGGATGGCCGTTGGCTGGGCCTGTGAAGCGCCACCCAATTGGCAAGCCGAAGCCATGAGCGCCAAGGCTATCAGAGCAATGTAAAGTTTTTTCATCTTTATCTCCTTTTTCAAATGTATTCACAGTATAAAAGTTGATGGGGATTTGCCATATCACCCAAAGGTCATATTTTGGTGTTTTTTTGAGACCTATTGTGACCAAAATCGCCATTTCTGTTTATAATGACTTTATGCTCAACACCCCCTCCCCCGATAACCACTCTCCGTTGCGCGTGTACGTGGTCTGCGACCAGACCGCCACCGCTCCCATTTGGGGATATTTGATTCGTGAAAAGGGGTTGGTCGCCATCCTGGAAACCGTGGTCGCGCGCGCCATGAACCATGCACTGGAAGACATCCCTGATCTGATCGTCATAGACATCAACGCGCCGCACGCACAGCGCATCGAACTGTGCAAGCGTTACCGCGCCCTGAGTTCCAGCCCCATTCTCCTTTTCCTGCCGGCAAACAATGAAAACGAAATCCTGGAGGCCTACCAGACCGGGGTGGATGAGTGTGTGGTGAAACCTGTCAGCCCGGCCATTTTCCTGGCGAAGATCCTGGCCTGGGCCCGGCGCAGTTGGGCGCAACCAATGAGTCCGCTTCGTACCGGACCGTTGAAACTGGACCCGGCCCATCGGTCCGCGGTGGCGGCGACAGGGAGCGAGGTGCATCTCACCAACCTCGAGTTCCGTCTCCTGCATTTGTTGATGAGTCGCCCGGGGCACGTCTTCAAAGCGGACGAGATCATCCAAACCGTTTGGGGGATGGAAAAAGCCGACCTAGCACTGTTGAAAAACGTGGTCTATCGCCTGCGCCGAAAACTGGAGGAGGAGACCGGCGAAACATCCCTCATCCAGACCCGACCGGGTGGATACAGTTTTCTCGATCAGTGATGGAGCGACTGATCTGTGAAGGCATCCGATGAGGCGGGTATAATTTCCAAAAAAGAGGAATCCATGAGCAAATACCATACCGGCACCGAAGAGTTCCGCGTTAACGGTGAAGAACTCGTCGCCAAGATCAAACAACTTTTGCACGAAGGCAATGTCCGCCGCATTATCATCAAGGACAAGGAGGGGCGCACGCTGATCGAGGTCCCGCTCACGCTGGGGGTGGTAGGCGCACTGCTCGTCCCCGTGTGGGCGGCCATCGGCGCCATCGCCGCGCTGGTGGCGGAAGCGACCGTCGTTGTGGAGAAAGTGGAGCAATGACGCGCGACTACGATCTGACATCCCAGCCGCCGACGGCGAATCAACGCCTGCCCGAAACCACGCGTGACGAGGAGTGGATTCGTTCCTTCCTGCGCTTCGCCCAAATCGGACGCGTTGCTACAACCTGGGACGACCAGCCGTTCGTCACACCGACGACATTCTGGTACGACGAGGACAACCGGCGCATCATTTTCCATTCCAACCTGGCGGGACGCGTGCGCGCCAACCTCGAGCGCAATCCAAAGGTCTGTCTCGAAGCCAGCGAGATGGGACGGTTGCTCCCCTCGAACGTGGCGCTGGAATTTTCGTTGCAATATCGGAGCGCGATGGTTTTCGGGACGGTTCGCATCCTCGAATCGGATGAGGAAAAACGAGCCGCGCTCTACGGCTTGTTGAAAAAATATTTCCCCGAGATGGAAGCGGGACGCGAGTATCGTCCGATCACGGACAAAGAGTTGAAGCGGACGTCGGTTTACGAGTTGCGAATCGAATCGTGGAGCGGGAAGGAAAACTGGAACGAGCGTGCCGAGCAATCGGATGAGTGGCCTGCGTTGGATGAGAAGTGGTTTTCTAGTTAATCAACTTTTTTACCACCAAGATCGCCAAGAAAACCATTAAATCTTTGCGCCCTTTGCGTGCTTCGCGGTAAGTTTCACTTCGCGAACTCCCAAAACGCGAGGGCGGATTGTTCGATGGCCGTGACCAGTTTCAGGTCGTTGGTGGGATTTTCCCCAGGGTAGCCGAAGATGAGGATGACGTAGGCGCGCGAGTCCCATGTCACGATGGCGGCGTCGCCGATGACAAGGCGTCCGTCGGTGATGGTGCCGCGCTTGTTGTAGAATTTTCCATCAGCGGGAAGGAGCGGACGCAAAACGCCGAGACGTGTGTCGTCGCTGGGAGTGTATTCAGCCATCAAATCAAGGATGATCTGCCGCGCTTGTGGTTGGACAAATTCACCCTGATAGAGTCCCGCAAGGAGATGCGCGACCTCGTCTAGGGGCGCGGTGCGGCGGAAGACGTTGACATTGGGCGCGCCCCATTCCGATAGAGTAGCGGTGATGTCCATACCCGATTGACGGACATATTCCAGCAGGCTCTCTGTGGCCTTCTCGTCCGAGTTGACGAGCATGTCGTGGAGGGCCTGCGAGAGGAGGAATCCGTTTCCGTGCGATTCGAGGTAGGCAGGAAATTCTTCGGGGGGAATGTTTTTCGCTTCGAGACTTTTGAATAGCAACATCGCGATGGGGACTTTGACCACTGAGGCGATATGGACCGCGTCCGTGCCGAGACGGTCGTGGACGACGCTCCCCGCCCCGAGGTCCAGGATGACCGAATGCCATTCGCCGCCCGCGTCCGCGAAGATGGAGTCCAAATTGTCGGCCAGTTGAATCTCTGCAGAGGAGAAATCCTGCACGGGAGTTTTGAAGCGCCAGATATCGAATCCGCCGTAGCCTGTGAGGCCGATCCAGTTGTTTTTGGATTCGTCCGTCCACTCGTAGAATTGACCGAGGCCCGGCTGGGCGGGATCGTAGAGCATCACTTCTCGGATGACGTAATAGTAATTGGGATAGGGCTGGGTGTTGAGGTTGGTGACGGTGTAGGCGCGGCCCGCCTCGTCCACGCGGGTGACGGTGAGGATGTGCTCGAAGGTGCCGTTATCGCCCGCGTAGAGGTAGAGGAAATCGCCCGCCTTAAGGGGAAATTGGCTGAAATCAAATTCGCTCGTGGATTGCTTGAAGAAAAAATGCTCGAAGCGGTCTTCGGGAAATACTTTTAGGAGTAAATCTGCATTTGTGTCGGGACGCATCAGCCAGAAGTCGTGCGGGTCCACGTAGCGGCTGAGGAGGCCTGCGTCGCGCAGTTGGGAGATGGCGAGCGGCCCGCACATGTTGGAGGGGTCGGGATATATCATGTAGTTGATGCGCTCGGCCATTTGCTGGGCATCCTCCTGCGTGGAGGCGAGGAAGGTCTGCGCGATCTGGTTAAGGCGGTCTTTTTGGGCGCGGGTCAGGATGTCGGTATCGGGGAGTTCGGTGGATGTGGGCGTTCCAGGTTCCACGTTCCACGTTTCAAGTGTGGGTGTGGGAGTTTCAAGTTCCACGTGCGGGGTTTCCCCTGCGGGGATGATATCAAGTGTTGGAGTAGCGGATGAAATTGCGGACGCGGAAGGAGGGGGAATCGGAGCGCAGGAGGAGAGGAGTAAAACGAAAAACGTAAAACGTAAGATGATGGAGGAAAGTTTGGAGGAGGACATGGGGGGAGTTTAACACGAAGAGAATGATTTGTCCCGCATGAACGGGAGAACAACCGTCCACGAATTTCACACGAATAATCGAATGGACACGCGCCCATATTCGTCATCGTTCCCCATTCGTGGACGGTTTGCGTTCAAAACCCGCCACTTGGGTTTTGCCGCGTTTGCCTTTGCGTGCTTTGTAGTAGGCAATGAGCAGGTTTTCGAAACCACATACTTGCGCGTACAGATGTTTGAAAGTTTTCATAGATTCTCCTTTTTGGAATTTTTTTAAAATCCCGCCTTGCGGCGGGAGGGCTACGAGCACAGAGCACAGAACGCAGAAAACAGCAAACAGAAAAC
>QZIJ01000136.1 GCA_003598975.1 Anaerolineaceae bacterium
CGCAAGTTCAACAACTCGTGCGGCACGCACAACATGCCCGATGGCGAAATATACACTGGCCCCGTTGAAGAATCCGTCAACGGCTGGGTGCGTTTCACCTATCCCGCCATCTATGGCGGCGTAGCGGTCGAGGGTGCGGAGATTACCTTCAGCAATGGACGCGTCTCACAGGTCAAGGCGCAGAAGAATCAGGATTACCTGCTCAAGATGGTCGAGACCGACGCGGGTGCGCGTTACCTCGGCGAGTTCGCCATCGGCACCAACTTCGAGATCAGCAAATTCACGGGCCAGATCCTCTTCGACGAAAAGATCGGCGGCTCCTTCCACATGGCGCTCGGCGCCGGTTATCCAGAAACCGGGTCGAAAAACAAGAGCGCCATCCACTGGGACTTCATCTGCGACATGCGCACGGACTCCGAAATTCTTGTAGACGGAGAGCTGTTCTACAAGAACGGGAAATTCATGTTCAAGTAAACAAGTACACATCTAAACAGGTATACAGGTACACAAAGAGCCTTCCAAAACGGGAGGCTCTTTTACTTGTGTGCTTGTTTCCTATTTCTTGCGCGTGTTCTTAAGTTGAGAAACCAGGTTTCTGTTTACTTCTTTTTTCTCTTCGGCCTCGCATCGCCATTGGAATTCAACGCAGGGAGATACAACCGCTCCGCATATTCCTTGACCATCCTGCGTGTGCTGAACTGCGGCGTGACGGTGGCGATGGCATTTTTGGCGCGTTTGATCCATTCGTGCGGGAGGTTGTCCGCGGCGCGCTCGTGGTAGAGAGGAATGATCTCGTTTTCGAGGGTCTGATACAAACTCTCGGCGTCGGCTTCATCCTGGACTTGCGCGTCGAGTTCGGCATCCTCGCCGATGGCCCAGCCGTTCTGTCCGTTGTAGGCTTCGCGCCACCAACCGTCCAGCACGGAGAAGTTGAGCGCGCCGTTGATGGCCGCCTTCATCCCAGACGTGCCGCTGGCTTCCATCGGACGACGCGGCGTGTTCAGCCAGACGTCCACGCCCTGGACAAGATAGCGCGCCAAATTCATATCGTAATCTTCGAGGAAGACGAGGCGTCCGCCCGTCTCCGCTTTTTTGACGGTGCGATAAATCTGCTGGATGATCTGTTTGCCAGGCTCGTCCGCGGGATGCGCCTTGCCCGCAAAAATAATTTGCACGGGCATGTTGGGCTGGTTGATGAGTTCGAGCAGGCGATCCACATCGGCCATGATGAGTCCCGCGCGTTTATAAGTGGCGAAGCGACGCGCGAATCCGATGGTCAACGCGTAGGGATTGAGCATCACGCCTGCCGCGACGACCTGCACGGGATGGACGCCATCTTCCAGCCACTGGACGCGGGCGCGTTCTCGCAGGTAGAAAGCCATCTTGCGCTTCAGGTGCATGCGGACAGCCCAAAACGCTTCATCGGGAATTGAATTCACTTTCGACCACAGGTCGGGGTCATCGAGATGATCCAGCCAGTCGGCGCCGAGGTGTTGATCGTGGAGCAGGCGCATGCGACGCGCGATCCAATTGGCGGTGTGGACGCCGTTGGTGACGTGCGTGATCGGCACGTCGTCTTCGGCGCGGCCACTCCACAGGAAGTTCCACATCTTGCGCGAGACGCGTCCATGCAGTTCGCTGACGGCATTGCGTCCCTCGGCGAGTTTGAGCGCGAGGATGCCCATGCTGAACGACTCACCCCAGGGTTGCTGATGCCGCGCCAGGTCAATGAATTCGTCGCGGTTGATGCCGAGTTGCGGCCAGAGCGCGGCGAGGTGTTTATCTATGAGCCAGAGCGGAAATTCATCGTTGCCCGCGGGGACGGGTGTGTGCGTGGTGAAAATGTTGGATGAACGCGTCTCGGCGAGCGCGTCCGCGAAGGCGTGACCCGAGGCCACCAGTTCGCGCGCCCGCTCCAGGGTCAGGAACGCGGCGTGGCCTTCGTTCATGTGCCAGACCAGCGGGTTGTATCCCAATGTCCGCAAGGCGCGCACGCCGCCCACGCCCAATAACACTTCCTGCGCGACGCGGAAGTTGAGGTCGCTCCAGTAGAGGCGGGCGGTAAGGGCGCGGTCGGCTTCGCTGTTGCTGTCCACGTTGGAGTCCAAAAGATAAAGTGGGACGCGTCCAACGCGCACTTCCCAGATTTGAAGCGTCACCACTCGATCTGGAAATTCCACAGCGACGGTAAGTCGTTTTCCGTCTTCGCCCAAAACAGGGAGGAAGGGATGCTCGTGAATCTCGATGGGGTTGTTGATGGCTTCCTGCCAGCCGTCTTCGCTGATGTGCTGGTTGAAGTAGCCCTGCAAATAAAGGAAGCCAACGGCGACGAACGGCAGTCCGAGGTCGGAGGCTTCTTTCAGGTGATCGCCTGCCAGCACGCCGAGGCCGCCCGAATAAATGGGCAGGGTTTCGTGCAGGCCGTACTCCATCGAGAAATACGCGACGGGGCGACCCGCGAGTTCGGGATGCGCGCTCCCGGCCCAGGTCTGCTTTTCGGACAGGTAGAGGTCGAAGTCTGCGAAGACGCGGTCGTACATCGCAGTGTAGTCCTTGTTTTGCGCGGCGGCGTTGAGGGCGGAGCGTCCGACTTGTCGCAACATCAAAATCGGGTTGTGCGCGAGACTCTCCCACAGGTCGTAATCGAGGCGGGCAAAAAGACGGGTGGCGTCGGGGTTCCACGTCCACCACAGGTTGTAGGCCAGTTCGCCGATGCGAGCGATGCGGCGCGGCAGATCGAAGCCGTTGGGGGTGTGTGCAAGGAATTTGGTCATGGCGGGGGCAATGATACCAGATTCAGCGATTCAGGGATTCGGCGATTCAACGAGTAAAATGGGGATATGCCAACCGTCCAACTTTTTGTGACCTGCCTCGTCGACACGTTCTACCCCGAAGTGGGCGAGGCCATCGTGGACGTTCTCTCCCGCCTCAGCGTGACCGTGGACTTTCCGCCCAATCAGACCTGTTGCGGACAGCCCCAATTCAACGCGGGTCTCCGCTCGGACGCGCGTCAGATGGCGATGCACATGATTGAGGTGTTTGAGAGGAGCGCAAAGTCTGAGACTTTGCAGTCCGACATCATCTCCCCTTCTGGCTCCTGCGTCCACATGATACGCGTCAACTATCCCGAACTGTTTGCGGATGATCCCGTCTGGCTGGCGCGCGCCCAATCCCTCGCGGCGCGGACGTTCGAATTCAGCGAATATCTCGTGGATAAACTCGGCGTCACCGACGTGGGCGCGCGCTGGGACGGGACTCTCACATACCATCCATCCTGTCACCTTTCGCGCGGCCTCGGCATTGACCGTCAACCGCGTGCCTTGCTCGCGGCCGTTAAAGGCGCGCAGATCGTCGAACTCCCCCACGCGGACGAGTGTTGCGGCTTCGGCGGTATCTTCTCGGTGACGCATCCCGAAGTCTCGAAGGAGATGTTGGTAAAGAAGGTTGAGAATCTCGAAGCAAGCGGAGCGCCCACGCTGGTCGTCCCCGACGCGGGATGTCTCATGCACATCGCGGGAGGTCTGCATCGGATGGGGAAGGGTCAGAGGGCGGTGCATTTGGCGGAGGTTTTGAATTCGAGGTAGGTTGGAAAAATATGTCCAAACCCGAACCAAAATCCGACCTCGAATGGAAAGAATGGGGCAAAAACGATCCGCTCCCGTTGTGATGACAAGGAAGCGCCTAGTTGGAATCAAAAGACCCGCGAGTTAGATTTTATCTCGCGGGTCTTTCCGTTCTTACTGCACGGTGATCTGGGTGTAGATCGGGTATTGATTTCCGTCCAGATCTTCGACGATGAAGCCGACCACGTAATCACCTGCAGCGGCATAGAGTTCCACCCACTTGAAGGGCTGGTCGCCGAAGGTGAGCGTGCGAGACTGTTCCTTCACCGTCCCAGTGACTTGTCCATTGGCGTCCACGTCCATCCATGTTTCATAGATGGTGAACGTGTCGCCGCGGGTCGGTGTGATCTCGCGCGGTGCGCCCGTGTCATCCTGACCGTTGAAGCCGTAGACCGCGACCAGTTTGCCGTCCTGGAAGCGCAACTGCGCGTACTGTGATTGTCCCGTCTGGACGAAGGTGTAGAGTCCCTCCACAGTGTAGGATGCGCTGGCCGCGTCCGCACCATAGAAATCGGGCTTGAACAATGCCACCGCGTTCTGCGTCCCGTCACTGATGCCGAAGACAATCGGCTCCCAGGTGAAGTTGAGCGTGAATCCGTTCTCGTCCCAAACGGGATAGTAGACACCGCTCACTTCGCGCCTGTCAGGGCTTTCAAGATAATCGGTGTCGGTGACATTGAGCGAGTTGGCGTTCGCGTCGAAGTAGCCGACGAAGAGATAGATGTAGCCGATGTTCGTTCCGCTGATGTCCACACTCAGGTCAACGGATTGATCCGTGGTGACCGAGTTGGTCGAAGTGCGCATATTCGAGATGGTGATGTCGCCCTGCCCCGGTGCGCGTGTGGAATATCCGCTTGATGGAACGTAGGGCGTCGCGTCAGAGGGGGTGAACTCGCGGTCGAGATAATGATAGGCGAGGAAGTCGTCCCACAACGATCCAGACGCGAAGCGGCTCGCGATGCCGACGTAGGATTGAGGTCCAGTAACGGGCGAGCGGTAGAGAGTCGAATTCGGGAAGTAGATGGCAAGTCCCGTGGAGCCTTTGCGCGCACTCCCATGTTTCTCGGCGATGATCGCATTTTTCAACGCGACGATGACCACGTCCGCGGCCTGGCTGGTCTTCGAGTTGCGCGTGTTGTTTTGAATCAGCAAAACGAAATGACCAAGGTCAATGTACGAGGGCGGGACTTCGCGCCCAAAGATGCTGGTATAAGACTGGCTGTATGTGCGCGCCTGCGCTACCAACTGCTGGTCTTCGTTGCGCAATTGATAAACGAAATCGTTATACGAGGTCATCAGATTGGTGAAGGCGTTGAGATTAATCGCGGTGAGTGTCACATCGCGGCTGAGTTGCGCGGCCAGTTGGTCGGCAGAGGCGAGACTCCCGCCGCCGAAGAAACTTCCGAGAGGCGAGCCGCCGCGCATGAACTCCGCTCGGGCCGCGGGGTCGAGGATGCGCTGATCGTCCACGATGTAACCGTCCACGATGGCCTTACTGAGTTGCGCGCCGCTCATATCGGGATTCTGCACGAGGTCGCCGAGGAAACTCGCGTAGGCCCAACCGATGGACGGCTCAACTTCCTCCGATGCGACCGCGTAATTGGCGTGCGGCTGGAGTGCGGCCATAACTTCGATCTGTGCCATGAGACAAGCGTCCATGCCGATGATCTCGAAGCGATTAATACCCGCGGCGCTTCGTGCCTGACCGAGAGCCTGATCCAGTTCAGAGAGGAAGATATTATTCCCAAGCCGCGATGAGAGAGGCGTGCTACTGTCTCCCGAGTTACCCGGGGCGGGGTCGCTCCATCCACCCGGCCAGCCCATGCCGTGGTCCGAGAGGATGAGCACGTATTTGTCGGCGGGGAAATTCTGCGCGGCCCATTGCACAAATTCCACCAGTGTCTGTCCATCGGACATATCCACTTCGCCGAGTTCCTGCGCCACCTGCGAATGGACAACGTTGAGGTCGCTATCCTGCGTGACGTAGTAGCGCCGCGCCGAAGTCCAGTTGCCGTCACCATCGAATCCCGCGCGGAACCTGTCCACCTGAGCGACGATGTTGACGTTCTGGCTGGAGCCGACGCGCTCGGCCTCGTTCAGGTCGAGGTAGATGTCTCGCTCCAGCACTTGGTCGTCTGCATCCTGATAGAGCATGATCGTCCAGGTCTGCCCGCCCGAAGTGGACGGCGCGGGCGGCGTAAAGTTGGATTGCGGCAGTTCAGGTTGTACATTCTGGAAGCCCGTGTCATCTTGCGGAACACCGCCTGTGTTGGTGAGTCCGCCGAGGTCGAGTCCGCCGCCATTGCTGAGCATGAAATAGGCAATCAGCAAAACGACAACGATGACGGTTCCGCATCCGCCCATCTGTTTGCCGCGGGAGGAAAACCCGCCGCCCGATGATACGGGACGCGGCATCCCGCCGCTGGGCTGGAATCCACCAGAAGAACCACCTCCTGTATCACGACGAGGTGCATCTGCGCGTCCGACTGGACCTTCCCCTTTACGCCGGCGATCGGCGTTGATCTGTCGTTTGTTCATTGCTTCCTCCGAAAAAGGGTGCGAGCATGTGTTTTAATGATTATAATCCCGCTGCAAATATTCCAAATGCGCTAAGCTCATCGGCCCATAACGCAAATCGGGTACAATTCCCCCACTCCCACTCCAATTATAAGGCAGAGAATGAACGCAATCGAAGTCACTCATTTGCGCCGCGTCTTTAAAACACACGTTGGCGTCATCAAGCGGACCTCCAAAGAGATCGTCGCGGTGGACGATGTCTCGTTCGGGATCGACGAGGGCGAGCTCTTCGGCCTGCTCGGCCCGAACGGCGCGGGCAAGACGACCACCACGAAGATGCTGACCACGCTTCTCATCCCGACGGATGGGGTCGCCACTGTAAAAGGATTCGATATCGTGAAACAGGCGGAGGAAGTCCGCAAGCGCATCGGATTCATCTTCGGCGGCGAGCGCGGCCTTTACTGGCGGCTTTCGGGCATTGACAACCTGCGCTATTTCGCCAGCCTCTACGGCCTCGATCCTGACGTCTCGAAGAAGCGCATCGCCTACCTGCTCGAACTCGTCGGGTTGAACGGACGCGGCGAGGAGAATGTCGGTGGATATTCGCGCGGGATGAAGCAACGACTCCACGTGGCGCGGACGCTCCTCCACAATCCCGACATCCTCTTCCTCGACGAACCCACGCTTGGGCTGGACCCTGTCGGCGCGCGCGAGTTTCGTCAGGTGATTCTCGACCTGCAATCCGAGAAGAAGACCATCCTGCTGACCACCCATTACATGTTCGAAGCCGACGCGCTGTGCGACCGCATTGCGGTCATCAATCACGGACGCATCATCGCCCTCGACACGCCCGGCGGACTCAAAACCCACGTCAAGGATTTGAACGTGGTGGAAGTGGAAACCTTTGGCGTGCCCCCCGCCATCCTCGAGAAACTGCGCGCACTGAAATTCGTCGACGCGCTGTCGGTGGAGGAGCAGGAGCAGAAACAGATGCTCCTCATCCAGACGGCGCGCGGGGCGGAGGCTGTCCCCGATATCATGGGAGCCATCGAAGGTCAACGCGTGGGGCGGGTCGTCGTCCGCGAGCCAACGCTCGAAGACGCGTACGTCCGCCTGGTCGGAGGTGACGCGTGAATCCGAAAATCCTGTTGCGATATTGGCGCACCATTCTCATCGTCGCGGAGATGACCATCCGCCAGCAGATGACGGATATGTTCATCATTTTCGCGGTTCTGTTCCAACCCATCATCATTGCCGTGCTGGCGCTGTGGATGCTGATTGACAAGGGCGCCGATTATGCCATGTTCGTGGTGGTCGGGAGCGGGCTGACGGGGTTGTGGTCGAGTCTGCTGTTCGTTTCGGGCAACAGCATCAACGCCGAGCGCTGGTCGGGGACGCTGGAATCGCTGGTGGCTTTGCCCACCCCATTTGAAGTGATCATCTTCGGAAAAAATCTCGCCAACGTGATACAGTCACTCATCTCGATGTTCACGGGGTATTTTCTGGCCGCCTTCCTCTTCGGCTATTCGCTGACGATTCAACAGCCGCTTCTGTTTGCGGCTTCCATCTTTTTCACCATTATTGCCTTCATTTGTTTCGGTCTCGTCATCGCACCGATCTTCGTGATGAACCCCGGCGTGCGTCACTGGCAGAACGCCATGGAATTTCCCGTTTACGTGCTGAGCGGATTCCTCTTCCCGATCGCGCTCCTGCCCGGCTGGACGACTCCCATCTCGTACATTCTGCCTCCCTACTGGGCGGCGGTTGCCCTGCACGGGACCTCGACAGCGGGCGCGCCGATCGAGAAGACTCTCTTCGCCTGGGGTATGATGCTCCTGTTCTCCGTCATTGACCTGCTCCTCGCCTCGCGGCTGTTCAAACTGATGCTCTACAAGGCCCGCGCCGACGCGACACTTGGAATGGAATGAAAACTTTCTCCGCCAATCTCCGTCTTTTCTGGCAGGGCGCGCTCCTTTCGTATGTGGCGCTCTTCCATTGGTTCCGCCCCGCGCAGTACGCGGCCTCCAAGATTCTCATGCCGCTGGCGCAGATGTTCTTCTTCGTTTACCTTGGGACGTTTGCCACCAGCCCCGAAAACGCCGCGTTCTATGTGATCGGGAATGCGATCCAGATCACCGCGGTCAGCGGTATCTTCGGCGTGACGATGAGCGTCGGCGGTGAGCGCGAGACGGGGACACTTCCCTACCTCTTCGGGACTCCCGCCAACCGCATCGTGACCTTCTTTGGCCGTGCCTTCATGCACATCCTTGACGGGATGCTGGGCGTGGTTATCGCCCTCGTCTGGGGCGTGATCCTGTTCAACCTCGACCTGTCTCATACCAACCTGCCCGCCCTCGCGTTGACGATTCTGATCACCACCGTCAGCACCTGCGCGCTGGGACTCCTGTTGGGCTGCATGAGTCTCATCACGGTCAATGTGATGTTCATCAACAACTTTGTCTATTTCGCCCTGCTCATTTTTTCGGGCGCGAACGTCCCGATTGAGAAATTCCCTGCCATCATGCAGTCCATCTCGTGGGCCCTGCCGCTGACGCGCGGCATCGCCGCGGCGCGCTTGCTGGTGGATGGTGCGGCGATGAGTCAAGTCTCGTCCCTGCTGTGGAGTGAATTGGGAATCGGTTTGCTCTATGGCTTGCTGGGTTACTTCCTCTTCGCGTGGTTCGAAGTGCAGGCCAAACGGAGGGGAACGCTGGAGGTGTTCTAATGTCCACGGCCACCGCGCTCGCCCATCCAAACATTGCTCTCATCAAATATTGGGGCAACCGCGATGACGCGCTTCGCATTCCATCCAACGGTTCGATCTCGATGAATCTCGATGGACTGTCCACGCGCACGACGGTTAGTTTTCAGCCGTCGCTTCCGTTCGACGAACTCATCATCAACGGCCGTGAGGTGACAGGCAAGGGACTGGAACGCGTCTCGGACATTCTCGACCTCGTCCGCGCACAGGCGGGAATCAAAGACAAGGCGGAAGTCATCAGCGAGAACAACTTCCCTTCGGGCGCGGGGATTGCGTCCTCGGCCGCGGCCTTCGCGGCTCTCGCTCTCGCTTCGTCCCACGCCGCGGGGTGGACTCCCTCCGAAGAGCAATTGTCGCGTCTCGCGCGGCGCGGTTCGGGATCGGCCTGCCGTTCCATCCCCGCGGGCTTCGTGGAATGGCGCGCAGGGACATGTGACGAGGATTCCTTTGCGGTTTCCATCGCGCCGCCCGAACACTGGGATCTGGCGGATTGTATTGCTATTGTCCACGCGGGGCACAAGAAGACAGGCTCCACGGAGGGACACCATATCGCGGGAACAAGTCCGCTCCAGTCTGCGCGCGTGGCGGACGCGCCGCGTCGTCTGGATATTTGCCGCGAGGCAATCCTCCGCCGCGATTTCGACGCGCTGGCGCACATCATCGAACTGGATTCGGACATGATGCACGCGGTGATGCAGACATCCAATCCGCCATTGCTTTACTGGCAGGCCGCCACAGTGGAGATCTTCCACGCGGTGCGCGATTGGCGCGCGTCGGGGTTGGCGGTCGCGTACACCGTCGACGCGGGACCCAACGTCCACGTGATCTGCCCGCGCGAGGTCCAGAAAGAGATGGAGCATCGCCTGCGAGAAATCCCTGGCGTGCAGGATGTCCTGCTGGCAAAGGTCGGAGGTGCAACGCGGATGAATGGGTAAGTTGTATGGATATTTCCCGCGTTTTTCTTGTATAATGAAATCAACCGAATACATGACTTTAGATGTGATGCAGGTTATTCAACCAATCAACTGGAGGAAACATGCAACCCGAACCTGCTCTATCGCAAGAGCCGCAAGGAACAGCAAGTGAATTGCCGGGGGAAAATCCTGTTACCAAGTCGCCTCGCAAGTTCAACTTCAAGATTCTCTTCCTGATCATACTGCTTCTGGCAGTTGCAGGCGTGGGGTTTTGGGCGTTCCAACTCAACACCAGCCTGAAGGCCGCGCAGGAATCCCTGGCAACGTTGCAGGGGAAATACGATGACCTGACCGCCGAGAATGGCCGTTTGACGACCGAGTTCGGCCAGGTTTCGAGCGAACTCGAACAGACCAATACGGAACTTGCATCCACCAACGACACGCTCAAGACGATCAAGGCGGAATTGACCAAGTCGAATCAGGAAGTGTCTGACCTGCAGGAGAAGATGAAGAAAGCAGGACTGTATGTTGAGATCATGCGGGGCGCGTTCAAAGACAGTGATACGCTCCTGGAAACCTTCTTGAAAGTGTTGCTCGTGAAGGATTCTGAACTCACCTCGCTCTATGAAACATACCTGAAAAGCAGGAGTTCATCCGATCTGCTCAGGTGGTCCTCGTACCTGATTTCCACGATCGTGGATATTCTGGAACAGTAGCGGGCCTTTCGAGTGACCCGAGAATCGATCCCTGAGATTTCACATCCATTTGTGGAGGAAGCATGGAAACCGAAACGCCCGTTACGGAAGTAAAACCGACACCTAAAAAGTCCAGCGGCTTGTCTGTGTTGCTGATTGTCTTGTTGTTCGCTGTTGTTGGCCTGGGGATTTGGGGGTTTGTGATGAGTTCCAACCTGAAGACGACCCAGGCCGCCGAGGTTGACCTGCAGAAGAAATTCGACAGTCTCACCTCGGAAACGAACACGCTCAGTGCGGACCTCGAGCAGGCTGGCGCCGACCTGGAAAAGGCCAAAGCGGCTCTTGAGAAGGCGAAAAAGGATTTGTCCACTGCCCAGGCTGATCTGGCCAAGTCACAGGAAACCGTTGTCGCGGACAAGGCCGACATCGAAAAAGCGATCAAGTATCTCGATGTCGCCGTTGGTTTGTTTGTTGAAAGCGACAACATTGATGAGACCAGGGCCAGGATCAGGTCATTGAACGATTCTGCTCTCACGGAAAAGTTCGAAACGTATTACAGCAGCAGAAGCAACCCGGATTTCAGCGGCTGGCTTGGACACCTCTTCCAAACCATCGCAGACCTGCTGAAGTAATTGTCTCTGATGGTCCTGCCCTTCGAACGCGCGTCCTCTTTTGGTGGACGCGCGGTTTTTTGTCGATGGTCCCAATTTCCAAAAATGTACAAGAGCAGTACAATCCAGCAAGCAAACCATTCATCCACTGGTGAACCATGGACTTTTCCGATTATCAAAAACTATCCCGCCGCACAGCTGGTTATCCGTCGATTGGACATCCCGTCATTTATCCCGTGCTCGGACTCGCCAACGAGGCGGGCGAAGTAGCGGGCAAGATCAAGAAGGTCTTCCGCGACAAGGGTGGAGAGATCAGCGCGGAGACGCGCGATGCGCTCCAGTCCGAACTCGGGGATGTATTGTGGTACATCGCACAGGTCTGCACCGAACTCGACATTTCCTTGAACGATGTGGCCGAGTCCAATCTCGCCAAACTGCTCGACCGTCAGGCGCGCGGACAAATCCGCGGCGATGGAGACAATCGCTAGTGCCGTTTCCGGTGTCTTGAACCGTGAAACTTGACACTTGACACTTGAAACCCGTCCCAAACTCTAATCAAAATCCAATACAGATTTACTCGCGTTGTTTGGTAGAATCTTTCCAGACAGTTCTTGTCTTGATTATGGATTGGAGAAATTATGGCTGGCATGGAACGATTTACCCAACGGGCGCGCCGCGTCTTGAGCCTCGCTCATACCGAGGCCGAGCGCGCCCGCCAGAGCAATATTGGCACCGAACATCTTTTGCTTGGCCTCGCAGATGAAGATGGCGGCGTGGCAGGGCGTGTTTTACGGGAACTCGGATTGGAAACCTCGCGGGTCCGCGAAATGGTTGAGCGCGTCTCCCCCGCGGGACATTTCACCGGGAGCAAGATCGATCTCGCCCCCGACACTCAGCAAGTCCTTGAATTGGCAGTGGATGAAGCCCGCCGCCTCGGGCATCACTACATTGGCACTGAACATATTTTGCTGGCGTTGGTGCGCGTCGAGGGGACGGCCATGGACGTTTTGCGCCGCCTCGGCGTGACGCCGGACCAGATTCGACGTCAGACCCGCCGCGTCCTCAACGAATCCGCCTCCGCCCCGACCCCGGCTGGGCCGGCCCAACCCCAGCGTCCCGGCCAGCCTGGAGGGCAAAAGACCCCCCTTGTGGACCAGCTCGCCACCGACCTGACGAGCAAAGCCGAGGAAAAGAAACTCGACCCGGTCATCGGCCGCCAGATGGAGATCGAGCGCGTGATTCAGATTCTCGCGCGCCGCACGAAAAACAATCCCGCGCTCATCGGCGAACCTGGCGTGGGCAAGACCGCCATCGTGGAGGGCCTCGCCCAAAGGATCGTGGATGGCGACGTCCCCGCGCCGCTGATGAACAAGCGACTGCTCCAGTTGGATGTCGGCTCGCTCGTGGCCGGCACGATGTACCGCGGCCAGTTCGAGGAACGCCTCAAACGCGTCATTGACGAGTTGAAACAATCAGGCTCGATCCTGTTCATTGACGAAGTCCACATGCTCGTCGGCGCGGGCGCGGCAGGTTCATCCGTTGACGCCGCGAACATTTTGAAACCCGCCCTCTCACGCGGCGAATTGCAAGTGATCGGCGCCACCACGCTGGACGAATATCGCAAACACATCGAATCCGACGCGGCGCTCGAGCGTCGCTTCCAACCCGTGCAAGTGGACGAACCCTCCGTCGAAGAGACCATCGAAATCCTCAAGGGAGTCCGTTCGGCGTATGAGGAGCACCACCACCTCGTCATCTCGGATGACGCCCTTGACGCGGCGGCCAACCTCTCGTCACGTTACGTGACCGAGCGCTTCCTCCCCGACAAGGCCATTGACCTGATAGATGAGTCATCCTCGCGCGTCCGCATGTATAAAAGTCCCGCCGCGAAACAGGCCAAGGATTTATTTGGTCAACTGCGTTCGGCGCGGCAAAACCGCACCCTCGCGCAAGAGGAGGGCAACCCCGATGAAATTCGCGAGTGGGAGGAGCGCGCCATTGACATCGAAAGCCAGATCGAACGCCTGCGTTCGGCTTGGGACCGCGCCAACAGCCCCGTGGTTTCATCGGAGGACATCGCCGAAGTCGTCTCCATGTGGACGGGCGTGCCGCTGATGCAACTCGCGGAGGCCGAATCACAGCGCCTGCTCAAGATGGAGGATGAACTCCGCAAATCCATCATCGGGCAGGAGGATGCCATCGTGGCGATCAGCCGCGCCGTCCGCCGCGCCCGCGCGGGGTTGAAAGACCCGAAGCGCCCGATCGGCTCGTTCATGTTCCTCGGCCCGACGGGTGTCGGCAAAACCGAGTTGACCAAGTCCCTCGCCAAGTTCATGTTCGGAAGCGAGGAGGCCGCCATCCAACTCGATATGTCCGAGTTCATGGAGAGGCATACCGCCTCCCGTCTCGTGGGCGCGCCTCCGGGCTACATCGGCTACGAGGACGCGGGCCAGCTTACCGAGGCCCTGCGCCGACGGCCATATTCCATCATCGTTTTCGATGAGGTCGAGAAGGCGCACCCCGAAGTCCACAATATGCTGTTGCAGATCATGGAGGAAGGCCACCTCAGCGACGCGAAAGGCCGCAAGGTGGACTTCCGCAACGCCATCATCGTGATGACCTCCAACATCGGCGCGGACATGATCAAGAAACAGACAGGACTCGGTTTCCAAACCAAGCGCGACGAAGCCGTTGAGGAAAAACTTTCCTATGACGAGATGCGCAAGAAACTGAATGAGTCGCTCAAGCGCGCTTTCCGTCCCGAATTCATCAACCGACTCGACAGCACGGTCATCTTCCGCTCGTTGAACAAGGACGACATCCAGCAGATCGTTCGCATCGAACTGGACAAAGTGGCGGCCCGCCTGACCGAACACGAACTCACGCTGACAGCCACCGACGAGGCCCTCTCCGCGCTCGCCGAGCAGGGCTTTGACGCCGAGTTCGGCGCGCGTCCCCTGCGCCGTGTCATCCAGCAACGTGTGGAGGATCCGCTTTCCGACAAGTTGCTTTCGGGCGTCTTCGCTCACGGCGACGCAATCATTGTAACCATTGGCGAGGATGGTGAGATCGTGCTGGCAAAATCCGAGGAGAAGCTGGCGGAGCCGAGTTTGTAAATTTGATTTTCATGAGACCCTAAAGGTTTCCAGAACCTTTAGGGTCTTTTTGTTATCTCTGGTTAATAATAGTTTGCCATCTGACGTTGTCTATCTTTCAGAATCACTTTATCGAGAGGAGTCTTTATCATGAACGCAAATCATCAAATCGCAACATTGGCTGGCGGATGCTTCTGGTGTCTCGAAGCGGTCTTCGACGAGTTGAACGGCGTTGTCTCCGTCGAGTCAGGTTATTCAGGCGGCCACGTGGACAACCCATCCTACAAAGCCGTCTGCAACGGAGACACAGGTCATGCGGAAGTTGTGCAGGTCACATTCGACCCGTCCGTGATTTCGTATCGCGACCTGCTGACGGTCTTCTTCACCATCCACGACCCGACCACGCTCAACCGCCAGGGCGCGGACGTGGGGACTCAGTACCGCTCGGCGATTTTCTACCATGACGAAACGCAACGCGCGGACGCCGAGGCGGTCATCCGCGAATTGACTGAGTCGCGGCTGTGGGCGAATCCCATCGTCACCGAAGTCGCGCCGTTCACGAAGTTTTACATGGCAGAGGATTACCATCAGGAATACTTCGCCAACAATCCCAGCCAGCCCTACTGCATGGCGGTCGTCGCACCGAAAGTGGTCAAGTTCCGCAAGCACTTCACGGAGCGGTTGAAGAAGCAGTCCGTGTAGCAATTCAGAGCGCAGAGGCAATCTTTGCGCTCTTTTTGTTTATAATCATCCCAATCATGAAACGGACAGATTCTGCCTTCAAGGATGAACTGCTCTTCGGACTCAAAGCCGTGCGCGAATCGATCCTTGCTGAAGTGCTTGCCCTGCCTGTCGAAGCACACGATCGTGTCTTCCTCGGGACATGGTCTGTGATGGATCTGCTGGCGCATCTCGCGGGCTGGGATGTCACCAATTTGCAGGCCGCGAAGGATATTCTGGATGGCCTGCTTCCAGAATTCTACGATCATCGGGATTCTGATTGGAGAACTTACAACGCCATGCTGGTGGCAAAATACAAACGTTCTGATTTCAGGGAGCAAGTTGAACTTGTCCGCGACGCGCAGGGACAGTTGCTCGATTTTCTACAAACTCTCCCTGCCGAAGACTTCAAACGCGACACAAGCGTACGATTCAAAGGAATCAAGGTCACAATTGCGCGGCTTTTACAGTCCGAACTTGAAGATGAAGAGACGCATTTTGAGCAGGTGCTTGCATTCAGGAAGGACCTTTAGTTGATGTCTATCACCTCGCCCACTTTTTATATCCGCGACATTCCCATCCACGGCGACGTGATCCTTGCGCCGATGGACGGCTATTCCGATTGGCCGTTCCGGTCGGTGTGCCGCGCATTGGGGTCGGCCATGTCGTACACCGAGTTCGTGGACGTGGAAAAGATACTCAGCCGTTCTAAACAGCCTGCCAAGAAATTTTATTTCGAGGAAGCCGAGCGCCCGGTCACCTTCCAACTCTACGGCGACGACCCGGACCAGATCCTCGAAGCCGCGCTCAAAGTGCAACATCTCAAGCCCGACATCATAGACATCAACATGGGCTGTCCCGCCAAGACGGTGGCACGCCGCGGCGCGGGCGTGGGGATGATGCGTTCGCCGCTTAAAATCGCAAAGACGTTCAAGAAGTTAACCGCCGCGTTGGAAATTCCCGTCACGGGGAAGATCCGCCTTGGCTGGGACGATTGTCCTTCATACAAATTGATCGCACGCATCGTGGAGGAAAATGGCGGCGCGCTGATCGCTGTCCACGCGCGGACAAAGGAGCAGAGATACGCGGGCGAAGCAAATTGGGACGCGATTGCCGAAGTGAAGTCATTGGTGAAGATTCCCGTCATTGGCAACGGGGACGTGAGAAAAGTGTCTGACATTGCGCGCATGAAACAATACACAAAATGCGACGCGGTCATGATCGGACGGGGGGCCATCGCCAACCCGTGGATCTTCTCGAGACTGGACCGTGACCAGGTCCCGCGAGAAGCGGTGCAGGAGGTCCTCCGCGCTCATTTGGCGCGCAACATCCAGTTCTACGGCGAAGCGGACGGCAGGCGTCTGTTCCGCAAGCACGCCATCCAATACTTGATGATGCAAAGTCTCTCGCGTGAGACCCGCAAGCAGATCCTGCGCGAGCGTCCCGCCGAGGAGTTTGTGACTTTCATCAACCAAATTTATGCCGCCGCACAGGTTGGTGGAGAGACAATTGGGGATACAATCAAAACAGTCTGACATGCACGAACTCCCCATCACCCAGTCTCTGCTCGAGATCGCCCTGCGTCACGCCAAGCAGGCCAACGCGAAACGCGTCACAGACCTGCATATTGTGATGGGTGAACTCGCCACGATGGTGGACGACTCGATCCAGTTCTACTGGGATATCATCGCCGAAGGGACGCTTGCCCAGGGCGCGACGCTTCACTTTCGCCGCGTCCCCGCCGAGTTGCAGTGTATGGCTTGTTTTACCAAGTACAATCCGAAGGAAAAAGAACTCGTCTGCCCGAACTGCGGCAGTGTTGGAGCAAAGATCATCGCTGGCGAAGAATTTTCGCTCGAGGCAATTGATGTGGATTAGGTGACTCATGACCCAACGTATCCCTGTCGTTGAAAATATTCTCAATGCCAATGACCGCCTTGCGGAGGAAAACCGCGCGAGACTCGACGCGGCTGGCGTCTTTGCCGTCAACATCATGGCCTCGCCTGGCGCGGGCAAGACCTCGCTGATCGAGCAGACGTTGCCGCATCTCGCGGACCTCGCGCGGGTCGCGGTCGTGGACGGTGATATCGCCACCTCGATTGACGCTGACCGCGCCGCCGCGGCGGGTGCGCAGGCCGCGATTCAGATCAACACAGGCGGAGAATGTCACCTCGACGCGGTCATGCTTCACGGTGCGCTTAACCAACTCGACCTGACGCACTTCGACCTACTCATCGTTGAGAACGTCGGCAACCTGGTCTGCCCCGCGAGTTTCAAACTCGGCACGCACAAATCCATCCTCGTTGCCTCTGTTCCCGAGGGTGATGACAAACCTTATAAATATCCAGGCATGTACCGTGGCGTGGACGCGTTGGTCGTCAACAAGATTGACCTGTTGCCCTACATCAACTTCCGCATGGACTTTTTCACCAGTGGTGTGCAGGCGCTCAATCCAAATCTCATCACCTTCCCGCTTTCCTGTCGCACGGGCGAGGGAATAGATGCGTGGATTGATTGGCTCATCCAAAACGTAAAACGTAAAACGTAAAACGTAAATTATGCAGGGTCTTCGGGTTCACATCACGGGCATTGTGCAAGGGGTTGGATTTCGCCCGTTTGTTTACAACCTTGCGACGCGACTCGGACTAAAAGGGTGGGTCAACAACACATCTGCGGGTGTGGATATTCACATTGAGGGGGAGGAAGCAAAAATTAATTCCTTCCTTGAAAAACTATCGAGTGAGAAACCTCCGCTGGCAGTGATGGATGAAATCAGCGTGAGGGAAGTCCCGTTAGAAAACCATCAGACTTTTGACATTCAACATTCGACTTCGATAGAGGGTGCCTTCCAACCCATCTCTTCCGACGTCTCCATCTGTGACGACTGCTTGCGCGAACTCTTCGATCCATCCGACCGACGCTATCGCTATCCCTTCATCAACTGCACCAACTGCGGCCCGCGTTTTACCATCATCAAAGACATCCCCTACGACCGCCCGAAAACCACCATGGCAGGATTTCCCCTCTGCCCCGATTGCGAGCGCGAATACAAAGACCCGATGGACAGAAGATTCCACGCCCAGCCTGTGGCGTGTCCCGTTTGTGGACCTTCTATTTGGTTGGAAAGTTGGAAGGTTGGCAAGTTGGAACGTTCGAGCGACGGCGATACGGCCATTGCAGACACTCGGCGCCTTCTAGCAGATGGAAAAATCGTC
The DNA here is from genome assembly GCA_003598975.1 of Anaerolineaceae bacterium. Lineage (GTDB taxonomy): Bacteria > Chloroflexota > Anaerolineae > Anaerolineales > Villigracilaceae > Denitrolinea. The sequence continues at coordinate 18,152 of QZIJ01000136.1, forward strand.
GCCATCAAAGGCTTGGGCGGATTTCACCTCGCCTGTGACGCGACCAACGTCGCATCCGTGACTGAACTTCGCCGCCGCAAACTGCGCGTGGACAAGCCCTTCGCTCTGATGATGCCCGATCTTGAAACCGTCGAGTGCCACTGCTTTGTCAGCAACGCCGAGCGCGAGTTGTTGACATCCGCCGCGCGTCCCATTGTTTTGTTGAAACGAAAACCAGAATCAATCATCGTGGAAGAAGTCGCGCCGCGACAGGATTGGCTTGGCGTAATGCTTCCGTACACACCGCTTCATTATTTGTTGTTCGCTGAACCCAACGTTGAACGTTTAACGTTTAATGTTCAACCTCTCGTGATGACCAGCGGCAATCTCTCCGAAGAACCCATCGCCACTGACAACGACGAGGCCCGCCAAAGGTTATCGAAGCTGGCCGATGTCTTCCTCTTTCACAACCGCGACATCCATATTCGGTGTGATGATTCGGTGGTGAGAATTTTTGACCGCGGACTGTTGACCGTAGACCATGAAGAACCGTCCACCGTCCACCATCCACCGTCCATTTTTCCTCTCCGTCGTTCCCGCGGCTACTCTCCCTTCCCCGTCAAACTCCCCTTTGAAGTTCCCCACATCCTCGCGACAGGTTCCGAACTTAAAAACACTTTTTGCATCACCAATAAAAACTACGCCTTTCTCAGTCACCACATCGGGGACATGGAAAACTACGAGACATTGAAATCCTTCGAGCAGGGCGTGGAGCATTTCGAGCGTCTCTTTCGAGTGAAACCCATTGCCATCGCTTGTGACTTGCACCCAAATTATCTGGCAACGCGTTACGCGTTGGAACGCGCACAACGCGAAAACCTTCCAACCTTCAACATTCAACATCACCACGCTCACATCGCGGCTTGCATGGCCGAGCATGGACTGGACGGCTCGCGTCCCGTCATCGGGTTTGCGTTCGATGGGACGGGTTACGGCGACGACGGCGCGATCTGGGGTGGGGAAATTCTGGTGGCGGATTATCGCGGCTATCAGCGCGCTGGCCAACTGGAATATTTCCCTCTCCCTGGCGGCGACGCGGCCATCCGCAAACCCGCGCGCACCACACTGGCACTTCTCTGGTCGCTGGGGCTGGATTGGGACGAGCGGCTCGAATCGGTGAAAGAGTTTTGCGCGGACGACCGCACGCTGTTGCGGACTCAACTCGAAAAGAAAATCAACACGCCGATGACATCCAGCATGGGACGTCTCTTCGACGCGGCCGCGGCGTTGGCGGGGGTGCGGCAGTCGGTCAACTATGAGGCGCAGGCGGCCATCGAGTTCGAGGCGTCCGCAGATGATGCTGAGGCTGGGAAATACCCGTTTACGTGGATCCCGCCCAAAGTCGGAGTCCGAGGCGCTATCGAGGCGTTGACCGCGGACGTGATGGCGGGAGTCCCCATCCAAAAAATATCGGCGCGTTTCCACAACGGTCTGGCGGATGTCGTGCGCGTAGCCGCTCTTGGGGTGCGAGATGCGACGGGCTTGAATGAGGTCGCGCTTTCGGGCGGAGTCTGGCAGAATATCACCCTATTAAGACGCGCTTTGCCACTTCTGGAAGGCGAAGGCTTTAAGGTATACATACATCAGCAAGTCCCGACGAACGATGGTGGGCTTTCGCTCGGACAGGCGGTTATTGCGGCAAGACAGTTGTAAGGCGGATTGGCAACACCGCACCTGCGGTTCGGTGCAGGTGTCCGCCCCACAAAAGGAGACAACCATGTGCCTTGGTGTACCAGCAAAGATTATCGAGATGTACGAGAAGAACGGCATGCAAATGGCACGGGTGGACTTTGGCGGTGTGGAACGTGAAACCTGCCTGGCCTATGTGCCCGAAGCGAAGGTGGGCGATTATTGCATTGTCCATGTGGGCTTTGCGCTCAATCTGGTGAGTGAAGAGGAAGCCAACGAAACAATGGCGCTCCTGAAAGAAATTTCGGACCTGGGTTCCGAACTCGGACTCGACGCCGATGGGATGCCGACCGCGGTATGAAGTACGTCACCGAATATCGGGATGCGGCACTGGTGCGCGGGGTGGTGGACGAGATCGCCCGCGTAACGACGCGCCCGTGGGTCATTATGGAAATTTGCGGCGGACAGACGCACGCCATCGTCCGCTACGGGCTGGACCAGATCCTGCCTCCGTCCATCGAGTTGGTCCACGGTCCAGGCTGTCCCGTTTGCGTGACGCCGCTCGAACTGATTGATAAAGCCCTCGCCATCGCTTCCCAACCTGACGTCATCTTCTGCTCTTACGGTGACATGTTGCGCGTCCCTGGCTCGGGGCGGGACCTGTTCTCGGTGAAAGCCTCGGGTGGACAGGTGCGCGTCGTCTACTCGCCGCTTGACGCGGTGGAGATTGCGCGTCAAAACCCTGACAAGCAGGTGGTCTTCTTTGCGATTGGCTTCGAGACGACCGCGCCCGCCAACGTGATGAGCGTGCTGGCAGCGCGTTCGATGGGATTGAAGAATTTTTCCATTTTGGTTTCGCACGTGCGCGTCCCGCCTGCCATGCACGCCATCCTTGGTTCGCCATCCAACCGCGTGCAGGGATTTTTGCTGGCGGGACACGTTTGCGCGGTGATGGGCTATCACGAATATCCGTCGCTGGCGGAGAAGTATCGCGTCCCGATGGCGGTGACGGGTTTCGAGCCGCTTGACTTGGCGCAGGGGATTCTGTACACCGTCCGCATGTTGGAAGAGGGGCGTTTGACTGCGGTGGAAAACGCCTACGCGCGCACGGTCACTTTCGAGGGCAACCAGCCCGCGCAAAAAACGATTGCCCAGGTCTTCGAGGACTGCGACCGCACCTGGCGCGGGATCGGCGTCATCCCCATGAGCGGATGGCGTCTGCGCCCCGAGTTCGCGGACTTCGATGCCGAGCAACGCTTTGACGTGGGCTATATCCAGACGAAAGAGTCCCCGTTGTGCATTGCAGGACAAATTCTTGTCGGAATGAAGAAACCGCACGATTGTTCCGCTTTCGGAAAAGAATGCACGCCCGAACATCCGCTCGGCGCGACGATGGTTTCGTCCGAGGGCGCGTGCGCGGCGTATTACAAATACAAGTAAACACGTAAACACGCGCCTTGTGTACCTGTGTACGTGTCTACTTGTTTACCCAACATGAGGCTCAATGACTGACAACCCCCTCAACATCGAAGGCGCGGTTTGCCCTGTGCCACTGACTCACAACGAGCAAATTGTGATGGGTCACGGTTCGGGCGGAAGGATGTCGCACGACTTGATCCGCAAGACCTTCCTCGCCGCGTTCGACAACTCCATTTTGCGGACGGGCGATGACGCCGCGCCGCTGGAAATTGATGGCGCGGAACTATCCGTCAGCGTGGACGCGCATGTGGTCACGCCGCTCTTCTTCCCTGGCGGGGACATCGGTAAACTGGCGGTCTGCGGGACGGTCAATGATGTGGCGATGTTGGGAGCGCGTCCGCTCTACCTGACGGCGGCCTTCATTCTCGAAGAGGGACTGCCCATCGAGATTCTCCAGCGCGTGGTTGATTCGATGAAGTCCGCGGCGGACGAGGCAGGTGTGCAGATCGTGGCGGGCGATACCAAAGTCGTCGAGCGCGGCAAAGCGGATGGGTTGTACGTCACCACCACGGGTGTGGGTTTGCGGCGTGCGGGGCAACGCGTCGGTGGGGCGGAGGCCAAGGCGGGGGATGTGGTTATCTTGTCAGGTACCATCGGCGACCACGGCATCGCGGTCCTCGGCGCGCGCGGCGAGTTGGGATTCACGTCCGATATTCAAAGCGACGTCGCGCCGCTCAATCATCTCATCGAAGCCATGTTGGACGCCAGTCCCAACATCCATGTGTTGCGCGACCCCACGCGCGGCGGATTGGCGACCACGCTCAACGAGATCGCGGCGCAGTCGAAGTGTGGCATCATGCTCAACGAGGATGCCATTCCCGTCCACCCCGCGGTCAACGCGGCCTGCGAGATGCTGGGATTCGATCCGCTTTATGTGGCGAACGAGGGCAAACTGGTGGCGATGGTTGCAAAGGAAGATGCCGAGCGCGTCCTTGCCGCCATGCGGAAGACGCACTACGGCGAAGAAGCCGTCATCATCGGCGAAGTGACCGCCGAACCGCAGAGCCGCGTCCTGCTCCGCATCGCCATCGGGACAACACGCATTGTAGATATGCTGGCGGGGGAGATGCTGCCGAGGATTTGTTGACGGGAAACACGGTTTAGTTGGGCATACTGACGAAAACTCACCGACTAAGCGTTGAATTGAAATGAGAATGATTTCTTACAACAAACAAGATGATGAAAAATGAAATCTAACAGATCTTTTCCGCTTTTCTTTCTAGCAATGGGGCTATTGGTAACAATTCCATTATTCATCTATTATTTAATGTATCAGCGCCCTGTACTAAATTTGAATATAAAAATCACATGTTTTGAGTGGTTAGCGGATAGTTGGGACGAAAACGGTGATTGGGCTTCTGCGAGTTACGGCTCATTCATTACATTAGATGGAAAAATTGACTATGATTCATCCATAGCATTAGAGGTAGAAAAAGTTGTTGCAAGAATTACTGTTTATGATGCTTTATCTTTGTCTAAATTACAAGATGAAATTTTAGTTCAGTTGCATTCGGGAGGAACATCGGCTTTTACAAAAAGACTAGATTTTGAAGAACAAAGAGAGCCTCCTTTTTGTGCTGACTATAAATATAGCATTGCGTTTTATTCGTCAGAAGGGAAACTCATTTTACACAAAGGGGATTTAGAGAATTCAATTAAAAGCCCTCTAAGTTTTCCATACATTACTCCTGACCATTAGGTGAATAACTCACCATTAAAACGATGATCTAAACAGAAATCTTGAACATTTCTGCCAACGAGTTAAAAAAATCAAACCAGCGGAGATACTGCTCTACTGGTCGTTTTTATCGTACAAGTTATCCCTTCGCAACCTGCAATGGCGCATTGGCATTGGCGTATAATCCCCCCATGCCCAACACCTTCCTCCTCTACGGTTCATACGGATACACAGGCAACCTCATCGCGGAGCATTCTGTCCGCGAAGGACTTCGTCCTCTGCTCGCGGGACGCGACGAGACGCGTCTCCGCGCCCAGGCCGCGCGTCTCAACCTTGACTATCGCGTGATCCCGCTTTCGGACGCGTCCGCGCTCGATGACGCGCTGCGTGCCACGGGATTCGTTGTCCACGCCGCGGGGCCATTCGTGTTGACGTGGCGTCCGATGGTGGAAGCCTGTCTCCGTACGGGCGCGCATTACATTGACATCAGCGGCGAGATCGAAGAGTTCGAAGCCATCGCGCCGCTCGACACGCAAGCCAAAGAAAAAGGCATCATGCTCTTGCCAGGCGCGGGCTTTGACGTGATCCCCTCGGACTGTCTCGCCGCGCATGTCAAACAGCGACTCCCCTCCGCAACCCATCTCAAACTCTTCATCCGCAGTGTCGGTGGCGGCGTCTCGCGCGGGACGGCGCGCTCGGCCATCGAGAATATGCAACGGGCGGTGCGCATCCGCCGCGACGGGGAAATTGTCACCATGCCGCCCGCGTGGAACGTGGAGACGCGCGATTTTGGCCGTGGCCCCGTCAAATTGGTTTCCATCGGTTGGGGTGACGTGTCCACCGCGTATCACAGCACGGGGATTCCCAACGTGGAAGTCTACATGGTGTTCCCGCAGTCGGCGATCAACGGGTTGAAACTGATGCGCGTCATCGGGCCATTGCTGTACAACAAACCCGTCAAACGCCTGCTCCAATCGTTTTTGCGATTCCGCCCCGAGGGTCCGAGCGAAGCGCAGAGGGAGAGTGGATTCAGCCTGATGCTCGCGGAAGCGTCCGACGGCGCGACCGTCGTCAAGTCGAAACAGCGAGTCGCCGAAGGCTATCAACTGACAATGCTCACCGCCACCGCCATCGCGAAACGGATTCTTGCCGAAGACTTGAAGCCTGGCTTCCAGACTCCCAGCCGCGCCTACGGAGCCGATTACATCCTCGAGTTCGCTGGCACAACGCGGGAAGATTTATAACGTTAGCCTGTATTACGGAGAATCATGAAGCGAACCAATCCTTATGCAGTCTTTTTGATTTCACTGCTTGCCTTTGTTTTGATCGGCTGTCTCATTTTGTATCTCCTCGGCCCCGCCGAGCGGGAGACTTTTTCTGAGAAAACATCGCCTGTAATTGGAACGGAGGTAACCATGAACCTGACCAGTTCTGCCTTTGCGCAGGGACAACCCATTCCCGCGAAATTTTCCTGCAAAGGCGCGGACGTGTCCCCCGCGCTCGCATGGGACGAACCGCCCGCTGGCACGAAATCCCTCGCGCTCATCATGGACGATCCCGACGCGCCGATGGGGATGTGGGTGCATTGGGTATTGTTCAACATTCCAACCAGCGCGCATGGCTGGCCCGAAAACACGCCAACGGACGCCATCCTTCCGAATGGCGCGGTGCAGGGAATCACCTCCGCGCGCAGTCACGGCTATCACGGACCTTGTCCGCCCTCGGGCACGCATCGTTACTTCTTCAAACTCTACGCGCTGGATACCCTGTTGTCGCTTCCATCCAGCGCCAGCAAAGCCGACCTGCTTGCCGCGATGGAAGGCCATATCCTCGCGCAGGCCGAATTGATGGGGACGTTCAGCAAATAACGCGAGTGCGTCGCACCTGACCCGAAGGGAATACCCGCCCGTTGAGTTGCGACGCACTTTCTTCCAATCACTAATCTCCAATTACCATTTACCAATTACCGACATGACCCACCTCGGCGAACTCGCTGGCCTGCTCACCTCCCTGCTCTACACCCTCAGCGCCACCTTTATCACGCGCGCCGTGCAGAAGGTTGGCGCGGTGAACGTCAACCGTGGGCGCGTGGTCTTCGCGTCCATCTACCTGCTCATCATCAACCTGATTCTTTTCGGTCAGCCGCTTCCACTCGCGGCAGGCGCGGACCGCTGGACCTGGCTCGCGCTCTCGGGCATCATCGGCCTGGCGCTGGGCGACGCCTTCCTGTTTCAATCCTTTGCACTTGTCGGCGCGCGCATCGGTTCCCTGATCTTTGCCCTCTCCACTGTCTTCGGGGCTGTCGCGGCCTGGCTGTTCTTCGGCGAGACCCTGAACCCGATGCAGATCATTGGCATCGCGCTGGCGTTGGGCGGCATCGTTTGGGTGTTACTCGATCACCGCACAGGCTCTGAGATTCTGCATTCGCACGTCGCGGCGGGCGTGATGTACGGCATCCTCGGCGCGCTCGCTCAGGCCGCGGGGTACCTCCTTGCCAAGCAAGGCATGCTCGGTGATTTTCCTCCGTTTCAGGCCAGTATCATCCGCATGTCTGCCGCCGCGCTCGGTCTGTGGCTGATGGCGGCGTTCCAAAAACAGATCGGCGGTACGATCCGCGCCTTCCAGCAAAACCCATCTGCCCTCAAATACCTCGCCCTCGCCGCGATGATCGGTTCCGTTCTCGGCGTCACATCCTCCCTGTTCGCCGTCCAACATGCCGAGGTCGGCGTGGCGAGCGTGCTCACCTCCCTCTCGCCCATTTTCCTCCTGCCCGTCAGCCACTTTGTTTTCAAGGAACGCATCGGCTGGCAGTCCATCGCGGGAACGTTCCTCGCCATGGCGGGCGTCTCCGTCCTCTTCATCAAATGAAAAAGAATCTTCTCGCTCGCATACGTACCGAAGGTCACCCGCTCATTGACGGGAACCGCGTCACCTTTATTTGGGAAGGCGACTCCCCTCCGCACCTGGTGGATGACCTCCACGACTGGGAGGAGAATCCCCAAAAGTTGCGCCGCGTCTCTCCCGGACTGTTCGCTTCCTCTTTCGACCTCGCGCGAGACGCGTACCTCGAATATGCCTTCTACTACCCTGAGACGAAAACCCGCGTCCCCGACCCGCTCAACCCGCGTCGCATCTGGAACGGAGTCGGCAACTACAACCACTTCTTCTACATGCCCGAAGCGAGTCCATCCCCGTGGACGATTCGCCAAAGAGATATTCCGCGCGGGACGTTTTCCCTCCACACCGTTGAAACATGGATGATGAACTTTCCAGGCAAACGCCGCGTCAGGCTGTACCATCCGCCCACGGACGAACGCGTTCCCCTCCTCACCGTCTACGATGGCCCAGACTACTTCAACCGTGGACGCCTCCCTATCATCGTGGACAATCTCATCGCCGCGAAGCGCATCCGTCCCATCGCGATGGCCTTCCTGCCGAATGGCGGTCCGCGCCGCGGCGTCGAATACGCCTGCTCCGACGCGACCCTGGCATGGATCGAGCATGACGTTCTCCCACTTGCCAGCCGCGAACTGAATCTCATTGACATCAAAAAAGAGCCTGGCGCGTTCGGCGTGCTGGGCGCGTCCTTTGGCGGATTGATGTCAGTTTACACGGGCCTGCGCCTGCCCGAAATTTTCGGACGCGTCCTCAGCCAGTCCCCCGTCTTCGAGACCGAGGGCCGCGACTTCGTGGCTGTGGACCTCATCCGCCACGCGCATCTGCAAAATGAAGTGGTGCGGAATGGTATTCCGCAATCCACTAGTTTGGCGGGATTCCATCCCGCCCCACAGCAGTATCCAAAAATCTACATAGATGTTGGCACCATGGACTTCCTGCTCGAAGACAACCGCCGCATGTTGCCTCTTCTCCGCGAGCGCGGCTTCGACCTGACCTATCACGAATACGTCGGCGCACATAATTACACCTCATGGAGGGATCATATCCACTTGGGATTGGAAAAGATGTTTGGGTGATGGAAAATGGATCGTGGAGAATGGTGATGGATGGTTGTTGGTGAGCCAAACACAAAGCCGCGAAGACTCGAAGCCACAAAGTCCCTTTGAGTTTTTGTGACTTCGTGTCTTGGTGTTAAAGCCCAGTCAGTTGGTTCACTCTTGAATTGTGTACCCAATTGTCCAAATGCACCTATAATTCAATTATCGGATTCTTTGCAAAACCATCTTTTATCCTGTTCATCTGTAGTGAAACGAAAAATTAAGGAGCAGCTATGGAGATTTTGCAATCAGGAACGGGGGAATTGACTCAGCCTTTCGACCTGGACGAGTTTCGCGCGTGGAACCGCAAGAAGAGCCGCAAATTGGTTGACAAAGTGATGCCCGAAGCCGAGGCCATCGGGAAGTTCGTTTACGACGGCTGTTACATCGGCACGGAACTGTACGGGACAGTGCGCTGCCCAATGTCACTGGCGCGCGAGGTGGTGCGTCAGAGGGTGAAAGACCTGCGCGTATGCGGACAGGGCGTGCTCGAACTGGACCTGTGGCTGGCCGCCGGCCTGGTGAAGAAACTCGACATCACCTACATCGGCTTGGAGGTCTACGGGACTTCCTACGCGCTGCGGCGGGCAGTGGAATCCGGGCAGGTCGAAAAATGCGTGGAATGGTCGAACGGCGCCATCACCTGGCGTCTGAAAGCCGCCGCCATGGGCGTGCCCTTCCTGCCGACGCGCTCCATGCTGGGCACCGACACGCTGGCCTACAGCGCCGCCAAGGTGGTCGCCGATCCGTTCACCGGTGCGAAAGTGGCCTTGCTGCCCGCGCTGGTGCTGGACGCGGCCCTCATCCACGTTCACCGCGCGGACAAATATGGCAACTGCCAGGTGGATGGCATCACCGGCTTTGCGGCTGAGATGGCTCGCGCCAGCAAACGGCTGATCGTCAGCGCGGAGGAGATCATCCCCACGCAGGAGATCCGCAAGTACCCCGACCGCACGCTGATCCCCTACTACCTGGTGGATGCGGTCGTCCATGCCCCATACGGTTCGCATCCCGGCGAGATGGCCTACCTGTATGGCCGCGACGAACCCGGCATCAAGGAATGGGTGGAGATGAGCAAAACCGCCGAAGGCGCACAAGCCTATCTCGATAAATACATCTACAACTTGCAGGGACACGATGAGTACCTGGCGTTGATCGGGGAAGACCGCTTCGGGCGCTGTGTCGAACTGCGGGAGAAACGGGAATAATCACCAGGTCGCCGAGCCGCGAGGGCAAAAAGCGAAATAGGTGTCTGTATGACTTCGCGTCTTTATGGTAAACGAGGAAACGATGAAGGAACAAACCTACTCCAAAACCGAATTGATGATCTGTGTGGCGGCGCGCCTGTTCGAGGATGGCGCGACCTGCTTCATTGGCACGGGCATCCCCATGCTGGCCGCCATGCTGGCCAGTCATACCACCGCCCCCAACCTGGTGCCGGTCTTCGAGTTTGGCGGCACGGGCGCGATCCTGGAAGAACTGCCGCGCGCCGTGGGCGAGGCGCGCACCTGGCACAAGGGCATCTCCGCACTCGGCATTTGCGACACGATGGAGAACGCCCAGCGCGGCTTCATTGACTACGGCTTTCTGGGCGGCGCGCAGATAGATCCCTATGGCAACCTGAACTCGATCACCATTGGCGACCACGACCACCCCAAAGCGCGCCTGCCCGGCTCCGGCGGCGGCAATGACGTGGGCAGTCTCTGCTGGCAGACGGTTGCCATCATGCAGCACGACGCCCGCCGCTTCGTCCCCACGGTGGACTGCGTCACCACCCCAGGCTTTCTCAGCGGCCCCGGCGCGCGCGAGACGGCGGGTCTGCCAAAAGGCACCGGCCCGGTCTACGTCGTCTCCACCCTGGCATTGATGGACTACGACCCCGCCACCTGCCGCATGAGACTGAAGGCTACCCACCCCGGCGTGAGCGTGGACGAAGTGCTCGCCAGCACCGGCTTCGAACTGCTCCTCCCCGCCCGGGTGGAGGTCAACGCCCCGCCCAGCGCCGAGGAACTGCGCCTGCTGCGCGAAGAGATAGACACGGAGAAGTTGTATATCTGACGAAGCCCCTTGCGAAGGCTGGTCCTGAGGGCACAGGCCGATGGATCGAACCTCCGCAAGGGTGATTCAAGCATATAATTCACCCATCGGATTCTTGCAGATTCACGGGAAAGGCAGGCCAGGATGAAAATCCAGTTTCAGGAGACAAAAAAGTTTTGGGAGGGACGTTATGCCTGAAATCATGTTAAAAATTCCAGCTCAAATTGCATCTAGCCAAGTTGAGGGATTGCAAGCGGAGCTAAAGCCGTACGCGGAAGTGCATAAGCAGGCAACCGCGAGTTTTGACTTCACCACTGTGGCCTTGATTGTGGCATTCAGCGCCAATGCCTTGCAGATTGCTGATATCCTGGCAGGCTGGCTAAAGCGGACGCCAAAATGCAATCAGGCGGAAATTCGTCTTTCGGACGGGCGGACGTTCAAAATGGAAGCCAATACCGACCCCGATGATTTTGTAAAACAACTTAAAGCCGCGCTCAAAGACTTGTAGGAGGAAATCCCATGCCTGAAATCATTTTGCGTTTCAATCGTGTAACACCAGATGCCGATGACGATATCGCCATTCCTTTTCAAGTTGTTTTTGATGGACAAACAACGGAACTGGCTGATTTCAAAAATCCATTGACTGTCAAAGATTTGTCGGAAATCCGCTGGTATTTGGAACAGTATTTTTTGTGGCCGTCTGATATTGACATGGAACGCGCCCATCAAATTGAGGGGCAACTTCCAAAATGGGGCCGCCAGTTGTTCGATGCTGTTTTTGAGCAGACGCCACAATCAGGCCGTCTGTTCGAGCGTTTTGATGACAGGCGAGGCGATAACAATATAATGGTTATTGATACTGCCGAACCCCGCATCCTGCGTTTGCCGTGGGAATTGCTCTCGGATAAAAGCGGCTACCTTTTCTCCAAACGTCCGCAGGTGACCGTTATCCGCCGAATGCAGACTTTGGTGGCAAATAAGTCTGTTGCATTTGACCTGCCTGTGCGAATCCTGATGGTGACCTGTCGTCCCGATGGCGCTGGCTTCATTGACCCGCGTTCCATCGCCACGCCATTACTTGAATCGTTGGATGCCATCCCTGAACAAGTTGAAGTTGAGTTCCTTCGTCCGCCCACATTGCGGGCATTGGATAACCGCCTGCGCGACACAAATAAACCGCGCGTCCATATTGTTCACTTTGACGGTCACGGCGTTTACGATAAAGGCATTGGACTGGGATTTCTATTATTCGAAGATGAAAACCATCAAAGGCATCAGGTGGATGCCGAGCAACTTGGTGCATTGTTGAACGAGAGCGGTATCCCGCTGATTGTGTTGAATGCCTGCCAAAGCGCCCAGCCTGACGACCGAAATCCTTTTGCAAGCGTTGCCTCGCGGTTGATCGAGTCGGGCGTTGGCAGTGTTGTAGCAATGAACTATAGTGTGTTGGTCGAGACTGCCAAACGATTTACAAGGGAATTTTATGGCGCGCTGGCGCGTGGATTAAGTTCGAGCGCCGCGATGGATTCTGCCCGCCGCAATTTGTTCACAGAAACACAACGCCTGACTTTTAATCGTCCCAACCAGGAGATGGCGGAAATTCTGCATTTACAGGATTGGTTCCTCCCCGCACTGTATCAACGCGAAGAAGATTTGATTCCCTTCAAGCCCGATGGTAAACCAGTTTTCGCTGTTCAACGATATTCAATTCCCAAACAACCCGCCCGCGGCGGATTTCCTCCCCCGCCTTTGCATGGATTCAAAGGCCGCGCCCGCGAACTGCTCGACCTCGAACGCGCCTTCGCCACTCGGGACATCGTTGTCCTGCACGGATTCGGCGGACAGGGCAAGACCTCACTCGCGACCCAGGCCGCGGAATGGTTCACGCGCACGCGGCTCTTTGAGCGGGCGGCGTTCATCTCCTTCGAAACGGGAGCCAGCCTCGACTTCGTCCTGAACGAGTTGGGAAATGCCCTCGTGGAGGAGAATTTCCAAATCCATGCAGGCGATAAAGTCGCCGCCATCGCCCAATCCCTGAAAGAGAAACCCGGGTTGGTGGTCTTCGACAATTTCGAGAGCGCCCTCCCCGGCGGCAACGCGCCCATGCCCGACCTGCAAGCCCTGCTCGACGCCGCCGCAACCTGGTTCGCCCCGTCACCCGCCACCCGTCACTCGTCACTTCTGATCACCACCAGAAATTCCGAAATCCCTCACTCCGCCTTTACTCCAGGCACAAACTGTATCCACAAGGAATTGAGCGGACTCGCCCCCAGCGACGCGCTGGAACTTGCCGCTTCGATATTGGAGGCGTACAGCCTGCCGCGCCCGCCGCGCGTCCCGCTGGAGGAGTTGTTGACCTTCCTGAAAGGACACCCACTCTCCCTGCAACTTGCCCTGCCGCAGTTGCGCGACTACAGCGCCGGGCAGTTGGTGGAACAATACCAGAGCATTTTGCCGCACATGAAAAAAGGCGAAGCGAAGGAACGCAACGAATCGCTGGAAGTGAGCCTGCGCTTCTCGCTCGACCGTTTGGGAGAAGAAACAAAAACTTTGCTCACACGTTTAGCGGTCTTTGATGGCGGAGCGATTGAAAATATGTTGCTCGCCATCACTGAAATTCCTGAAACCGAATGGAACGCGCTCAAACCACAATTGACTTCTACTGCACTCATTCGTTTGGAGGAAATTCCAAATGTCACCGTGCCTTATATACATTTCCACCCGACACTAACCCCATATCTGCTTGCTCAGATTCAATCCGACCAGACTCTACTCTCTGCGCTCCAAGAGCGATATTGGCAGAACTACTATCAATTTGCCAACTACCTCTACGAAACTGATACACAACACCCAATTGAAGCACGCTCTCTTGCCACGCGCGAACTGCCCAACCTGAAACGCGCCCTGAAACTGACCCTCGAAGCGGGCGCGCTGGATGAAGCCGTGACCTTTGCCGAGTGTATCAACAAGTTTTTGGATTACTTTGGTCGCTGGCGAGAGAGGGATGAGATAGCCGCAGAGGTAGACAAGTACACACGTACACAGGTAAACACGGATGGGAAGATAACACAGCGCGAATTCCTGATGGAAAGCGGGCGCGGGGAGAGGCTCTTACAGCAGGGACGCGCGGGCGAGGCGGAGAAGGTTTTCCGCGCTTTGCAGGCGCGGTTGGATGGAGGTTCGGATTTTGATAGCAAATATGAACAGACAACACTTCTCAGCAGAATAGGTCTTTGTTTAGCAAATCAAGGTAAGATGAATTCTTCAACTGATCAATATAAAGCGTCAATCGTGCTTGCAAAATCATTAGAACAAACAGAAACTGTCAAACGCCAAATTTGCTTATGTCATCTACGTATAGCCGATAATCTAGTAGCGCTGGGTCAGTATATAACTGCTCAACAAGAGTATGATGTTGCACTTGAAATTGCAAAGGCTATTAACGATGATCGAAATGAAGGGGCTATTCTTGGTCAACTCGGCACGCTGGCAATGACGCAGGGCGACCTGAACGAAGCCCGCAAACGCTATCTTGAAGCATTGAGTCTCTTTCAGCGCATGGGCGAAGACCAGAGCGAAGCCGTCATCTGGCACCAGTTGGGCAGAGTGGCGCAGGAAGCCCGCGACTGGAACGAAGCCGAGCGCTGTTACAAGCAGAGTTTAACCATCAAGGAAAGCCTTGGCGATTGGGCATTAGCCGCTACATCCTGTAACCAACTCGCCATTGTCGCGAAGAACGCGGGGCGTCCGCAGGAGGCGGAGCGCTGGTATTTGCGGGCGATTGAGATACATGAAAAATTGGGCAAGCAACAAGAACTTGCGGCGATGTTGAGCAACCTCGGAAATCTCTACCTCTCCCAAAACCGCCTTGACGAAGCCGAGACCTACGCCCGCCGCGCGCTTGCCATCATGGAAACGCTCGACCTTTCGTCCCAGCCGTGGACAACCTATGGCATTCTCGCCCAACTCGCCGAAAAGCGCGGACATAAGGATGAAGTCCGCGAGTGGCGGCGCAAGGAGCAGGAGTCCTTTGCGGCGTTTGCAGGTGCAGATGTAGCAGCAAAAACAAAACAGTTTGAACCTTTGATACAAGCAATTGTCGCGGCAACTAATGGTAACGAAGAAGCCAAGCAACAAATTGAGGCTATGTTTGATCAATTCATTGCAGGCAATTGGCAATTTGTGGATGCCATTAAAGCAATTTGGGCTGGTGAACGTGATGCAATTAAATTGGCAGAAGGTATTGACCGTAATAGCGCGTTGATTGTGACGCGTATTTTGCAGGCGTTGGGTGAGGCGGGCGGGGAGGGAGACCCCCATCCCCCGACCCCTTCCCCCAAATCCGCTCTTGATTTGGGGGAAGGGGAGCAGACGCAAACACAGGGACAAGGCGTTACCCTGCCTCAACTCCTCGAACTCGTCGAGCGTGCCGCGGCTGGGGATCAGCAATTGGGCGGGCAGTTGTTCGGCGCGTTCCAGCAAATGGCGCGCGATGGCGATCCCGTCACCAGCGCGTTGGGCAAGGTTCTGGGGTTGATCGTGCTTGGCGAGAAAAATCCCAATCTCGATGCCCTGCCCGATGAACTGGCCTCCGCCGTGCGCGGGTTGTTGGGCAGGTTGAAGAATAAATAATGTTTCGTCACACCTGCACTTGCGTGCGGTGCAAGTGTTGCGAACCGCCGTCCTCCCGAAAGTGCATCGGGACACGTGAGCGGAGCCGTGTACTCACGGCGCAGTCGAAGGACGAGCGGTGAAGCAATCTCCTCGCAATAGGAGATTGCTTCGGGCGGGTCTCGATACGGCGGACAAGCACCGCCTACTCGACCACCGCCCTCGCAATGACGGACGCCCAATTACCATTTACCAATTACCATGATCCTGGCTACTCTCTGTTACATCCAACACGATAATTGCACGTTGATGCTTCACCGCGTCAAAAAGCAGAATGACATCCACGCGGGGAAGTGGAACGGTCTCGGTGGCAAGTTCGAGGCAGGAGAAACGCCAGAGGAGTGCGTCATCCGCGAGGTGCGCGAAGAATCGGGCTTGACGATCCGCGAGCCGAAACTGGTCGGCCTGCTGATGTTCCCCAATTTCAAAGGCGATGACTGGTACGTCTTCACCTTCACCGCGCACGAATTCGTGGGCGAGGGCGAGTTGATCGACTCGAATGAAGGCCATTTGCAATGGATTCCCGACGCGCAGGTCGAGTCGCTGAACCTATGGGAATCCGACCACGTCTTCCTGCCGTGGATCCGCGAGGGGAAATTCTTCTCGGCCAAATTTGTCTACGAGGGGGATGAAATGAAGGGGTATGAGGTGGTGTTTCACCAGACCTCGTTGGTTGAGTAGCCCCGCATGTTCTTGCGGGGCGTATCGAAACCAACAAGTTGGATTCAAACAATTGTTTTCATGAAAAGCGGTGGTCTCGATACGCGCCTCGGCGTACCTCGGCGCTACTCGACCACTGGCTTTACTCTCGCAGTATAATCACCCCATGTCCATCTTCACCGACAAACACCTCCTCCTCGGCGTCACGGGTTCGATTGCTGCCTACAAAGCCGCCGACTTGGCCTCCAAACTGGCGCAGGCGGGCGCGCAGGTGGATGTGATTCTCACGCCCGCGGCGGAGAAATTCGTCACGCCGCTCACCTTCCAATCGGTGACGGGTCGCCGCGCCTTCACCGAATCCGATCTGTGGGGCGGCGAGGCGCACGTGCTTCACGTCGGCCTCGCACATCAGGCCGACGCGCTCGTCATCGCGCCCTGCACGGCCAACACCCTCGCCAAACTCGCGCACGGCCTCGCCGACAACCTGCTGACCATCACCGCGCTCGCCAACCGCGCCCCGCTCGTCCTTGCCCCTGCCATGGACGGCGGGATGTTCGACGCGCCCGCGACTCAGTCCAATCTGGCGACTCTCCTCGAACGCGGCGCGTCGGTCATCGGACCTGCGGAGGGACATCTCGCCTCGGGCCTTTCTGGCCGCGGACGGATGATCGAGCCAGCCGAGATCTTCGGCCACCTACGCCTCGTGCTTGGACGGGGAGGTGGACTCGCCAACAAAAAAGTTGTCATCTCCGCTGGTGGGACTCAGGAGCCGCTCGACCCCGTACGCGTGTTGACAAATCGTTCCTCGGGCAAACAGGGCTACGCGCTCGCCCAGGCCGCGCTCGACGCGGGCGCAGACGTTGTGCTGGTCACCACGCCCACCGCGCTCACACCGCCCATCGGCGGGCGCGTTGTCCAAGTGGAGACGGCACGTCAGATGCTGGAGGCCGTGCTAGCCGAGTCTGCCAAAGCGGACGCGCTGATCATGGCCGCGGCCGTGGCGGACTTCCGCCCGAAGAAGGCTGCGGGGAACAAGATGAAGAAACGGGACGGGATTCCGCAAGTCCAACTCGAAGCGACGGAAGATGTCCTCGAAGCGGTGGCCCGCGAAAAGTCGAAGAAGAAGCGGCCGCGCGTCGTGGTGGGATTCGCGGCCGAGTCCCGCGATCTGCTGTCGAACGCCTCCGAGAAATTGAAGTCCAAAAAAATGGACATGATCGTCGCCAACGATATTTCCGCCTCCGACGCGGGGTTTGGCGTGGAGACGAATCGTGTCACGTTGTTGTTCGCAAAGGGGAAGCAGGAAAGCCTGCCGCTGATGAGCAAGGTCGAAGTGGCGGAGATCATCATTGCGCGCCTCGCGGCGTTGCTGGAGAAATAATGCGAATCCTTGTCATCTCGGACATTCATGCCAATTACGAGGCGCTCGAGGCTGTGCTGGCGGATGCAGGAGCGGTGGATGAAACCTGGTGTCTTGGCGACATGGTGGGCTATGGCCCCGACCCGAACCTGTGCGTGGAGACGGTGCGTGACCTGTCGAACCTGACCTGCCTGCTGGGAAACCACGACGCGGCCATCCTGGGGCGGATGCCGCTGGCGGCCTTCAACGGCGAGGCGCGGCGTTCACTCGATTTGCAATCGCGCGTGTTGACGGCGGATAACGTGGATTTTTTGCGTTCCCTGCCCGATTCCACGCTGACGAATGGCGCGGTCACGCTGGCGCACGGTTCGCCGCGCGATCCCACCTGGGAATATGTGTTGAACACGCTTTCGGCGCGTTTGAATTTCGATTATTTCAACACGCCCTTCTGTTTTGTGGGACACGCCCATTTGCAGTGCATGTTCCAGTTGGATGAGGAGAGGAACCGCGTCTCGATGGAAGTGCCGCCCGTTGGTGAACCCGTGGAGATGAAGCCGCGCGCTATTTTCAACCCTGGCTCGGTGGGACAGCCGCGCGACCGTGACCCGCGCGCTTCCTATGCCATTTACGATCCGATTGCCCGCACCTGGGAGCCGCGCCGCGTGGAATATGACATCGCCGCCGTGCAGGCGCGCATCCGTGAATTGGGGATGCCCGAGAAACACGCCGCGAGGATCGCGGAGGGGTGGTAGTTCAGTCATCAGTGACCAGTTATCAGTGATCGGTGAGGAACTTTTCTGATAAGCAAGCCGTCCTTGCGGTAGAAAAACGCTGAAACCAAGGAGAAGAGAAAATGAAACGTACCCTGTTTGTCATGATGATTGCCGCCGTTTTACTGGCCGCTTGCGGAACGCGGGCGCTAGCTCCCGCGGAACCTTCTTATGTGGAGCGACCTGCCATGGGTGGCGGTGACTCGGTCTATGTGGAGGAAGCCTACGCGCCCGAAGCCCCGCTTCCGCAGGGAACCATGATGCCTTCCACCGATAAGGCTGGCGGCAACGTGGACGCCGCGGCACGCGAGCGCCTTGTCATTCGCAACGCCGACCTGTCCATCGTAGTCAAGGATCCTGAAGCGTCCATGACCAGCATTTCCAAACTGGCCGAAGAGATGGGCGGATTTGTCGTCTCGTCCAACCTCTATCAGACGTACACCAACAGCGGTCTTCCCGTTCCCGAAGCGAGCATCGTCATCCGCGTCCCTGCCGAGAAGTTGAACGACGCCCTCGAGAAGATCAAAGTCGACGCGGTCGAAGTCCAGTCCGAGAATCAGAGCGGACAGGATGTCACCAGCGAATACGTGGACCTCGAATCGCAACTCAAGAATCTCGAAGCCGCTGAAAAACAATTGACGGAGATCATGAGCAAGGCCGAGAAGACCGAGGATGTGCTTAACGTCTTCAACCAACTCACCTCCATCCGCGGCCAGATCGAATCGATCAAAGGCCAGATGAAATACTTCGAAGAATCCGCCGCGCTCTCCGCTGTCACTGTCCGCCTGGTGGCTGAGGAGACCGTCCAACCCATCGAAGTGCTTGGCTGGAAACCCCAAGGAACCCTGCGCGACGCCGTCCAGAACCTCATCTACTTCTGGCAGGACTTCGTGGACTTCCTCATCTGGTTCGCAATCAATTTCCTGCCCAAACTGCTCACCATCGGTGTGGTCTTTGTCCTGCCCATCTGGCTGATCGTGCGTGCCATCCGCAATGCCAGTCGCAAACGCAAAGCCGCACAGACCCCGAAAGAATAAGCGCAATCAACAGTAGAGCGGGATATAATCTCGCTCTACTGTTTTTTACAGAGGGTGCGTCGCACCAGACAGGGAGAGACTTCTTGTCGAAGCAGGTGCGACGCACTTTTTTCGAGATATTTCCATG
The DNA here is from genome assembly GCA_003598975.1 of Anaerolineaceae bacterium. Classification (GTDB taxonomy): domain Bacteria; phylum Chloroflexota; class Anaerolineae; order Anaerolineales; family Villigracilaceae; genus Denitrolinea. Next base: position 37,634 of record QZIJ01000136.1, read on the forward strand.
ACCAGACTCCGCGTCCTTCTTCCCCTCCTCCTGACGTTGACCGCCTGCAACCTGCCTGTCAACCAGCCGACGCCAATCGCATCCACCCCGACCGAGAGGCCGGCCGCGGTTTCGACGCAGACGCCCACGCCTTGGCCAACGCCCCCACCCGACGCGCCCCTCGGCACGGACGAGAATCCCATCGTTCTCTCCATCCTCCCTTCCAGCGGAGGCGAGATCTCCGACGCCGCGCGTGACGTGGCCGCGCAACTCTCCCACCTTACGGGTCTGGTCATCGTCCCCTACGCGCCCGCCTCCTACGCAGAAGTGGTGAAAGCGCTCGGCGAAGGACGAATCCACATCGGCTTCCTCGCTCCGTTTCCCTATCTGCTTGCACACAAAAAAGGTTACGCCGACGCGGCCCTCGTCACCACCGTCTTCGGGCGCGACCTGAGCGCAGCACAATTCATCGTCAACAGGGAGATGGTGACGAACCGAACGTTCACGCTCTACTTCGATCCTGCAACTGGTGCAAACCTCGCGGACGCCTCCACCGCGCTGAAACAATTCGCCGACAAAAAACCATGTTGGACCGATCCATATTCCGCGACGGGGTATGTTGTTCCGCTTGGCACGCTGAACGAAATTGGTGTCCAAACCAAGTTGGGCGCCTTCGTGCAGGGACACGTTACCGTCATCAAGTCGTTGTACGCTGACCCCGAGGGAAGAATCTGTCAGTTTGGTGCGGCCATTGCGGATCAGCAGGTATTCGTCGCGACAGGTTACGAGGACGCGGCTGAAAGGGTGGTGGTCGTCTGGAGGACGGAACCCATCGTCCCGTTCGATGGAATCGCCTACGCGTCCAGCCTGCCCGACGAGATGCGCGTCAGCCTCAGCGCGGCGTTCCTGTCCATGACCCGGACCGAGGAAGGCAGTGCCGCCCTGCGAGATACATTCCAGATTGACGGACTGAAATTGGTTGACGACACGTTTTACGATGTCCTGCGTCGTTTTTTGGATGAATCAGGATTGTTGCTCTCTGATTTGGTCAGATGAGGAAAAATTTAAGGAGGTTGTCTAACAAATATCACTTGCCATGAACCTGAAAGCGCGCTATCATAAAACCCGTTCAGCAGGGACTTTCCTGCAATCCAACCATCTTCTAGAGGAGAAGAAAAATGACCAAGCGACTTTCTGTTTTATTCGCGATGCTCGCTGTCTTCGCTCTGGTGCTTTCGGCTTGCGGCCCCGCCGCTACTGAAGCGCCGGTCGTGACCGAGCCGCCCGTTGTCGAGACCGAACCGCCCACGCCCGAACCCACCGAACCGCCCGCGGCCGAACTCGGCACCCCCGAGAACCCGCTCATCATGGCCCTGGCTCCCTCCGCCCAATCCCAGGAACTGCAAACTGGTGGTGCGGCGATTGCCGCCGAACTGAGCAAGATGACCGGTTATTCCATCGAAGTGACCGTCCCGGCATCCTATGGTGCGTTGGTGGAGGCCATGGCCTCCGAGCAGGCGCACATTGGCTGGCTGCCACCCTTCACTTACATCCTCGCCAAGGCGCAGGGATACGCTGATGTTGGCCTGGCCACTGTCCGATTCGGCTCCGATCACTACAGCTCCCAGATCGTCGCGAACGCGGCGGGTGGATACACTTCCTATTATGATGCCGCCACCGGCACCAACACTGCCGATGCTGCCACCGCCCTGGCGCAGTTCGATGGCAAGAAGCCCTGCTGGACCGACCCTCTCTCATCCTCCGGATATGTTATCCCGCTGGGCGTGTTCAGGGAAGCTGGCATTAACGTAAAAGCTGGAGCATGGGTACAAGGGCACCCAACCGTCATCAAGTCCATCTACCTCAGTCCCAAGGGCGAGATCTGCGATTTTGGCGCCACCTATGCCCCGACGCCTGACGTTTCCAAGGATTTCCCGGATGTGAACGAGAAGGTCATCATCATCTTCATGACGCCTCCGGTCATCCCGAATGATAACGTCTCTTTTGCCCCCGGCGTGCCGGCTGAGATTCGCCAAAAGATCGTCGACGCCCTGCTTGCAATGGCCGAAACAGAAGAAGGCAAAGCCCTGTTGAAGAACGGTGGCTACGATATCCAGGGTCTGAAGGTTGTGGACGATACCTTCTACGATGAGTTCCGTGTCTATCTCGAAGCCTCTGGTGTGGATACCACCAGCCTGATGGGCAAGTAATTAACCCACTTTGTAAAAAGAGGGAGGGCCTAAGTGTCCTCCCTCTTTTTGCACCTGCCCTCGTTCCCAGCCCTCTCCCCATTTGGAGAGAGAGATTCAGGGGTGAGGGGTTGACGAGGTCATTCATGTTACGAATCCAAAATCTATCCAAAACCTATCCCAGCGGCACACAGGCATTGAAAAACGTATCCTTCGATGTACAGGATGGCGAATTCATGGTTGTCATCGGTCTGTCGGGGTCGGGCAAATCCACACTCTTGCGTTGCATCAACCGCCTGATCGATCCCACCGAGGGCAAGATTCTCTGGGATGATGTGGATATCACTGCCGCACCGCCTGCCGAACTGCGCCAGATTCGCCGCAAGATCGGCATGGTCTTTCAGCAGTTCAATTTGGTCAAACGCTCCAGTGTGATGACCAATGTGCTTTCGGGACGGCTGGGATATGCCAACCCGTGGATGAGCCTCATTGGTCTCTGGTCTGCGGACGAGAAAAAGCGAGCTATAGATGCGCTTGACCGCGTGGGCATCGCAGATAAGGCTGGTGAACGCGCAGACGCGCTCTCCGGTGGCCAACAGCAACGCGTGGGTGTCGCCCGCGCCCTCATGCAGGAACCGAAACTGATCCTGGCCGATGAGCCGGTTGCCAGTCTTGATCCGGTCCTATCCCATTCCATTTTGCAATATCTGGAACAACTTAATAAAGAGGGGATCACCGTTATTTGTTCCCTGCACTTTTTGGATCTCGTCCATCGCTATGCCACGCGTGTGGTGGCATTGAAAGATGGCGTTATAGTCTTTGAAGGTTCGGCGCAGGAAATTGACCGCGCCAAATTCAAGGAAATCTATGGCGAGGAAGCGCAGGAAGTCCGCGCCGCCAGCCTGTGAGACAGCCATGACCGCCTCATCGAAACCGACCATTTCGGCCCTGCCTGCCGCTTTGCTCTCTGCACTCCTGCCGGGGCTGGGACAATTTTCTGCCCGCCAGCGTTATCGTGGCGTATCCATCTTCATCGGCTTCCTTATACTGACGATGATGACGCTCTGGTACGCAGACCCGCGTTGGTACTTTTCTCCTGTCCTTGTATGGTTGTGGAACATCTGGGACGCGGCTCGCCAGGCACGCAGCCAAAAAAACGGATTCCTGCTCCCCGTCCTGGTTGGACTGATTGCCGCCTACGGAATTGGCTGGCAGGTGCTCCAGATCGACTTTTCCACGGCGGATATGAATCGTGCTACGCACATCCTCCGTCCCATGTTGCGGCCAGATTTCATCCAGGAACGCCGTGAGACAAATGAAATGTGGGTGGAGATATTTGTTCCTTGCGGTACGGATGTTCCAACTGCCCGTCATGAAATGGATGGCAAGGTCGCCATCGCTACGCCCGACTGTGCCGCAGTTTTGGAAACCGTTATTGTCAACGTCAGTGGAATGTGGCCAAACGCTGAGACAGAGATTTTATGGGAAACACCCATTGGCAACGCCAGAATGTTGGGCGGCAATGAAGACGCCATGCTGGTTCAAAACACCGACGAGAACGGTTCGCTAACCGTCCTTATCCACGTACCTAGCCTGGCCCTCGCCGGCGCGCCCGACCCGACCCTCTCACTTGGCCATCGCGTTTACTTTAATCAACACCGTCCCATCGGCGGCTACGAACTCTCCTTCGTTGGCGGCGAGGTGCTCAAAGGCGCGCTGGTGACGATTGCCATGGCGCTCATGGCCACGTTGTTTGCCATCATCCTGGCCATCCCCATCAGTTTCCTGGCGGCGCGCAATCTGATGAGCGGCAATCCCGTCACCATGGCTGTTTACGTTGTTGTCCGTACCCTGCTCAACATCCTGCGTTCGATCGAAGCGCTTATCATCGCCTTTATCTTTGTAAAAATTGTTGGTTTGGGACCGTTCGCGGGTATGTTGGCGCTGGCCTTCCATTCTGTCGCCGCGCTGGCAAAACTCTATTCTGAAGTCATCGAAGGCATTGACCCCGGCCCTATCGAGGCCATTCGTGCCACCGGTGCCAACTGGGTCCAGGTGGTGCGCTATGGCGTTATCCCACAGATCGTCCCGCCTTTCACTGCCTTCACCATTTACCGTTGGGACATCAACGTGCGCTCCGCCACCATCGTTGGCTTTGTGGGCGGCGGCGGAATCGGCTTCCTGCTCATCGAACTCATCCGCATCAGCGATATGCGCGGCGTGAGTGCGGTCTTCATCACGATTGCCGTCATCGTGATCGCGCTTGATTACTTTAGTGCCAAAGTGCGGGAAAGGCTGGTCTGAAATGAGGCGTCCAACCGTCCTGCGCATCACGCTCAATATTCTGTTGCTGGCATTGCTGGCAGTTGTTTTGGGTGTCTCGTGGAATGTCACTGAGATAGATTTCCCCGGCCTGATTAGCAACCTGCCCAACGGCGAGAAAATTATCAAGGAAGTCCTCTCGCCCGACCTGTTCACGCGCGATTTCGAGACCGCCACTATCGAGATCCCATTTGCCATCCCTTGCGGCTCGGCCCCGGACCCCATACCGCCCTCCTCAGGTCCACGGTTGATCGCCACCCCGGCCTGCGCCGACGAGAAGACTTCCTTCACTCTCGAAGGCTTCGATCTCAGCCCCAACGCGGAGATCGTCATCCGCTGGCAATTCCCTGATGGCCGCATCCTGACAGCCACGCGCACCACCACTGATGCCGATGGCCACTTCTCCACCAGCGTGGATGCCAAGCCCATCGCCAGCGCGGTGGATGGTGTTCCCAGCCAGTTGCAGGTAGATACCAACGTGTCGGTTGGCAATCTTAAAACCAGCCAGGCCCTGCAAGATGTGACGCGCGAGATGTTTGTCACCATCTTCATGGCGCTCTTATCCACCACCATTGCCACGATCATCGCCGCGCCTCTCAGTTTTCTGGCGGCCAGCAATATCATGCGCAGGGGAGTGGTCGGTACAACGATTTACTATATCTTCCGTTCCTTCTTTAACCTCATGCGCTCCTACGACCCGCTGGTCATGGCGACCGTTTTTGCCTTTTGGCTCGGTTATGGCCCCTTCGCGGGCATGCTCGCCTTGACCGTGGTGACTATCGCCTCGCTGGGTAAACTGTTCTCGGAAGCCATCGAGAGCATAGATGCGGGGTCCATCGAAGCCGTGACTGCCACCGGTGCGCCGCGCCTGCATACTGTTGTTTACTCTGTCATTCCGCAGATTGTCCCTGATTTCATCTCGTTCATCATCTATCACTGGGATATCAACGTCCGTATCTCCACCATTATTGGATACGTGGGCGGCGGCGGCATCGGCTACTATCTCAGCCAGCGCATCAATACGTTTGCTTACCATCAGGCTGGGACGGCAATCCTTGCCATCGTCATTGTGGTCTGGGCGATGGACTTCCTGAGCGCTGAAATCCGCAAGCGGCTGACGTAAGTCATGCTCGACTCATCTCAACTCCAGCACGTGCGCGCTTCGCTTCCACCATTTCTGCTCGCGGACGAGAGACTCGTCCGCGAGTTTCAACATGCCGCCTCGTTCGCGCGCATCCCCGCGGGGCACGATGTCTTCCTCGAAGGCGACCGCGTGGAGGGGATCGCGCTCCTGCTTTCGGGCGTCGTCCGCGTCTACAAGATCAGCGAGACGGGACGCGCGATCACGCTCTACCGCTTTGGGCTGGGACAGTCCTGCATCCTCTCGGCCAATGCCATCCTCAGCCAGAAAACCTTTCCCGCCATTGCCACCGTCGAACAGGATGCCGAGGCTGTCATCATCCCCTCCGACGTATTTCGCGACTGGGTGAAACGCCATGACGCTTGGCGCGAATTTGTCTTCGATCTGCTCTCACAGAGACTCTCCACCTTGATGGCCATCGTGGACCAAGTGGCATTCCACCGCATGGACGCACGTCTCGCCTCGTTCTTGCAGACCCGCGCCCGGGTCCAGAACCCGATTCGCATCACCCACGCAGAGATCGCCGCCGAGTTGGGCAGTTCACGCGAAGTCATCAGCCGCCTGCTTGAAGACCTGTCCACGCGCGGACTCATCCATGCGACGCGCGGCGAGATCGAGGTCCCGGATGCAGCAGCGTTGGCATAATCCAATGTGACTTTGTCACAGACAGAATCATCCAGGCCATCTAGAATGGGGCCATCAATTCAAACATTCCAAGGAGAAATCAAATGAACCCCTTCGTTTCTTTCATGGCTTCCACCGCTGGCCGTATTCTGCGCGCGGTCGTTGGCGCTGTCCTGCTCTATGTTGGCTTGCAGATGATGGCGGGTGTGGGCGGCATCGTCGTGGCCGTCATCGGCGTGGTGATGATCGCGGCAGGCGTGTTCGACTTCTGCCTGTTCGCCCCGCTCTTCGGCAACCCGCTCAGCGGCAAGAAGATCCGCGCGGGCAAGTAGGCACAAACAAAAAAAAAGCAGGCTTCTTCAAGGAGCCTGCTTTTTGCTTTAAATTGGCTGGCGGAAATCGTAAATCCCATCGCGGACTTCATATCTGCGTTCGCACGATGGACATTCAATTTCCGCCTCTTTCTGGACAAGTGGGCTGGTCCCGCATTCGGGACAGCGGAACACGACCCCATTGTAGGGCGGAATGGCATTCCGCCCCACGCGTTTCGCGCGGACGAAGACCGACGGCGTCAATTGCCACCACTCTCCCGTCGGCTGGATGAATCCGTCGAGCGCGGCCAGCCATCGAAACGGAACCAGCCGCTTCAGCAGTCCGAGGCGGAAGTGGGAAACCGTCCGCTTGGCTTCGATGGAGAACCCCGCCTCGGTCAGCCAGTCGAAAACCGCACGCGGGTGGAAGTCAAAATTCAACGCCGCGAATTCGACGGGTTCGCGCGTGAACGGGCTCCAATCCTGTCTGCGCAACAGCCAGCGTAAGATGGCCTTGAAGTTTTGTTTGTTGGCAAATTCCAAAATGAAAATGGAGTTGGATTGAAGCACGCGCGCCACCTGCACCAGCGCCTTCGACGCGTCGGCCATGTGATGCAGGGTGCGAATCATGGTCGCACCGTCGAAGAGACCGTCCACGAAGGGCAGGCGGTACGCGTCCGCCGCGACGTAAACATATTTGTCCGACCTGCCGAGACGCGCCTGCGCCTGTTCGAGTTGCGTGCGCGAATAGTCGAGCAAAACAATTTTTTCGAAGCCCGCGTAACGCGGCGTGTTCCGTCCCGCGCCCGCGCCGATTTCGAGCATCAAATTTCCGCTTTTAGGAAGCAAATGTTTCAGCGCGATGGCCTCGGCCGCGTCTTCGTAGGCGCGTCCGCCCTGGTCCCAAAAGGAAGTTTGATAGTCGGAGCCTTCGTAATTACAGACAGGAGGACTGGTCATATAGTCTGATCGCCTGATTGTCAAATAGTCGGATAGTTATAGTCGGATAATCGAGTAAGCGACTATCCGACTATGAGACCAGCGACTATGAGACTACTCGACTACTTCCCGTTAAACCCTCGCCCAATCGAGCGATAGTTGAATCCCATTTCCTTCATCTTCGTCGGCTCGTAGATGTTGCGCCCGTCGAAGATGACTGGGGACTTGAGCAATCCCTTCACTTTTTCGAGATCAAGTTGCTTGAACTCGTTCCACGGCGTGACGACGATGAGCGCGTCACAGCCCTTGGCGAGCGCGTAGGGATCGTCCATGATTTCCACCGCGGGCATGTGCGGACGCGCCGTCTCGTACGCGACGGGGTCGTAGCCGCGCACTTTCGCGCCGCCTTCGATCAACTCACGCGCAATGTCAATGGACGGGGCGTCGCGCATATCGTCTGTGTTTTCCTTGAAGGCCAGCCCAAGCAGGCCGATGGTCTTGCCTTTCAATGAGCCGCCCAGCATCTCCTCCGTCCGTTTGACGACGGTCTTGCGCCTGTCGTAGTTGACGGTCATCACCGAATCGAGGATGGGCGTTTCGAGCGATTGTTCCTTCGCCATGTAAGCCAGCGCCTGCACATCCTTCGGGAAGCACGAGCCGCCCCAGCCCAGACCAGCGTCAAGGAAATATTTGCCGATGCGCGCGTCGTAGCCCATACCCGCCGCCACCTCTTTCACGTCTGCGCCGAGGGCTTCGCAAACATCCGCCACTTCGTTGATGAAGGAGATCTTCGTGGCGAGGAAGGCGTTGCTGGCATACTTGATCATCTCTGCCGTTCGCAGGTCGGTGATGACAATGGGTGCGCGCAAGGGCAGGTGCAGGTGTGCCACCTTGTTCGCCGCGTCCTTGTCCATCGAGCCGATCACCGTCCGATGCGGGGACATGAAATCGCCGATGGCCGATCCCTCGCGAAGAAATTCAGGACACGACACCACCGAGAATTGGATCGGCTTGGGCTGCGCGCCCTTCACAATGTCAGCCACCCAGTCTCCCGTCCCGATCGGAACCGTGGACTTGTTGATGATGATGAGCGGCGCGGTCATGTTCTCCGCAATGGAGGTCGCCGCGGCGGCCACGTATTGCAGGTCCGCTTCGCCCTCCACACCCGAGGGAGTCCCCACCGCAATGAAGGCATACTCCGCGCCTTTCAAGGCATCCTTGTACGAAGTTGTAAAAGAAAGCCGCCCTGCCTTCACATTGCGCTTAACCAGTTCGTCGAGCCCTGGTTCGTAGATGGGCATGATGCCCTTGTTGAGATTTTCGATACGCTTCTCGTCCACGTCCAGCGCGACCACCTTGTTGCCGAGGTCGGCAAAACACGCGCCTGTGACAATGCCAACGTAACCCACGCCAATCACACAGATCTGTTTCATGCAATCCTCTTTGTGTAAAATATTTACCTGCCGGGGCAGGCATGGAATTTCAACTTTGCAAATCGGCCCGTGCCTGGCGCAACAATGTTGCCACCAGTTTGTCGAACGAGGCCACGTTAATCGGTTTGGAAATGTAGCCGTCGCAACCCGCGTCGATTGCCCGCTTGCGATCCCCGGGCAGGGTGTGCGCCGTCAATGCCAGAACGGGAATTTTGCGGGTCGCATCGTCCGATTTCAGGTGCGCGGTGGCCTTCCAGCCGTCCATTTCGGGCATCGAGAGGTCCATCAGAATCATGTCGGGCTGTTCGCGCTTTGCCGCGTCCACGCCCTCCACACCATTGGACGCGGATAAAACCTGGTAGCCAGCGCGTTCCAGCAAAAAACGCACCAATTCGTAATTGTCCACATTATCTTCAACGATCAGGACGCGCGGCTTGTTCATGCCTTAAATATACTACAATTGGCGATATGCGACTCCTTTTCGTAGCCGACGGACGTTCCCCCACTGCCCGCAATTGGATCCAATTCTGGATCGCGCGCGGCGACGAAGTACACCTGGCCTCCACCTTTCCCTGTGACCCGATTCCGCATCTCGCGTCGCTCGAGGTGGTTCCCGTCGCCTTTAGCGGACGCGGCGCCGCGGCATCGTCCTCCCCACGCGTGCGCGACGCGCGCCTCATCAACCTGAGACAGACCATCCGTCACTGGCTCGGCCCGCTCACCCTGCCGCGTGATGCCAAACGCCTGCGCGCCCTCGTCGAACGCGTCCAGCCCGACCTCGTCCATGCCCTGCGGATCCCCTACGAGGGGATGCTGGCCGCGAACGCGAATCTGCGCGTCCCGCTCATCGTCTCCGTCTGGGGCAATGACTTCACCCTCCACGCGCCGTCCACGCCGTTGATGCGTCACCACACCCACTGGACGATGCTCGCCGCCGATGCTCTCCACGCCGACTGCGAACGCGACATCAAACTCGCGCGTCAATGGGGACTGGACGCGTCAAAACCCACCCTCGTCACGCCTGGCAACGGCGGCATCCACACGGACATTTTCTTCCCGCCCGCGCGTCCTGTGGAGGAGCCTGTCATCTTCAACCCGCGCGGTTTCCGCGCCTACGTCCGCAACGACGCTCTCTTTCAGTCCATCCCGTTGGTGTTGAAGGAATTCCCCAGCGCGAAATTCGTCTGCGCCAGTATGGCGGGACAGGCCGAAGCGCTCTACTGGGTGGGCAAACTCGGCATCGAGAAATCCGTCGAACTGCTCGCGCCGCGTCCGCATGCCGAGATGGCGGACGTGTACCGCAGCGCGATGATCCTCGTCTCGCCGTCCACGCATGATGGCACGCCCAACACTCTGCTCGAAGGCCTGGCCTGCGGATGTTTCCCCATCGCGGGCGATCTCGAATCCATCCGTGAGTGGATCACCGATGGCGAAAACGGTTTGCTGATCGATTCGGGCAGTCCCTCCGCTCTTGCCAACGCCATCCTCCAAGCCATTAAAGACAAAGACCTGCGCGTCAAAGCGGCAGGTCTTAATCGGGAAATCATCGCCACCCGCGCAGAGTACGCGCGGAACATGGCAAGGGCGGATGAATTCTATCAAAACGCAAAACGTAAAACGTAAGCTGCACATTACGTTTTACGTTTTATCTCTTATGCTCTCGGCACCCTCAACTCCTCCAGCCGACTCTGCAATTCGATACGACGGCTGTCCGCCGCGGAGCGCACATCCGCAAGAAAAGCGTCGCCGCGGGAGCGCAGTTCACCGCGCAGTTGTTCGCCCGATTCGGGAGCGAGCAGAAGCGCCACTGTCGAGCCAACCAACGCCCCCACCAAAATTCCGATCAAAAAACTAAACATTCTACGCATGAGATTCTCCTGATTTGGAATGCTTTTTTATTACCGCGAAGGGCGCGAAGAACGCGAAGAAAAAAATGGAGCGAACCTGGCGGGCTTCGCGGCGATATTTGAGTGCCAATGAGAGCCGAACTCAGACGAAATTATTATAGGCGAAAAACGAATTTTGTGGAATAATGTAATCGCCGCGCGTATCCATGCGAACGCGACGGTGAGGAAGTAAAACAAAAAACATAAAAATCAAAAAGCCTGGCCGAGCAGGGGAAAAGCCAGCGCGGACTCTACCACTCTCGGAGGGTACCCTTGTCTACTGTGTCTGTTTCAACTCCCGCGCCTGCGCGCAAAAAAGTGACGACGCTTGCGTTCCGTCAAAAGAAGGAACGCGGTGAGCCGATCACCATGCTGACGGCCTATGACTATCCCACCGCGCTTTCGATGGACGTGGCTGGCGTGGATTCGATCCTCGTCGGCGATTCGCTGGGGATGGTGGTGCTGGGTTATGCCAACACGATCCCCGTCACGATGGATGAAATGATCCACCATTGCCGCGCGGTTTCGCGCGGCGCAAAGTACGCCCTGCTCATCGGTGACATGCCTTTCATGTCCTATCAAGCAGATGTGAACGATGCTGTCCGCAACGCGGGGAGATTTCTTCAGCAGGGCGGCATGGACGCGGTCAAACTCGAGGGCGGACGCGAACGCGTCGACGCGGTACGCGCCATAGTCGGAGCGGGAATCCCTGTGATGGGACACCTCGGTCTCACACCGCAATCCGTCAACCTACTTGGGGGATTCCGTCCGCAGGGCAAAACGGCCTCCGCCGCGAAACGCCTGCTCGAAGATGCGCTCCTGCTCGAAGAAGCGGGATGCTTCAGCCTCGTGCTCGAATCCGTCCCCGCACGGCTGGCGGAACACGTTTCCAAAAAACTCTCCATTCCCACCATCGGCATCGGCGCGGGCGTGGGTTGTGACGGACAGGTGCTCGTCACTCACGACCTGCTCGGTCTCTTCGACCGCTTCACACCAAAGTTCGTCAAAAAATACGCGGATTTCCACGGCGAGATGAAACGCGCCTTCGCGGAATATCTGGCCGACGTCCAAGCACGTCAATTCCCCGCCGCGGAACATTCGGTGGAGATGACGGATGAGGAATGGGAGTCCTTTTTGAAAGTTGCATAGTTTGGTAGTTGCGTAGTTCCCTGTTTACGTGTCTACCTGTCTACGCTCTTTGAGGTACCCATGAACAACGAACCAATTCTAATCGTCGGCACTGGCGCGCTGGCAACCCTCTTCGCCGTTCGTCTTGCCGAACAAGGTCACGATATCACCATGCTCGGCACGTGGGACGCGGGACTCGACGCGTTGACCCGCGACGGCGCGCGTCTCGCGGACTCGACGGGACGCGAACTCGCCTACCGCGTACGCGTCACACGCGACCCCGAGGCGGCGCGCGGCTCGAAGGTCGCGTTCGTCCTCGTCAAATCCTGGCAGACGGAGCGCGCCGCGCATCAACTGGCGCATTGTCTTGCGGACGACGGTCTCGCCATCACCCTGCAAAACGGACTCGGCAACGACGACATTCTCGCCGCGTCCATCGGACGCGAACGCGTGGCCCTCGGCGTGACAACCACGGGCGCAACCCTGCTCGGCCCGGGACTCGTCCGCGCGGGGGGCGATGGAATCGTCTCGCTGGAGGCGCATCCTCGCGTCAGTGTAATCGAAAGCGCGTTACGGCGCGCCCGCTTCAACGTCGAGGTGGTGGCGGACGCGAAGTCGCTTGTCTGGGGCAAGTTGGTGGTCAACGCGGCCATCAATCCACTGACCGCGCTGTTGCGAGTTCCGAACGGCGAGTTGTTGAATCGCCCGTCGGCGCGCATCATGATGAAAGCCCTCGCCGATGAAACCGCCGCGGTCGCATCCGCGCAACGCGTGCGATTGCCGTTTGCAAACCCCATCGAGGCCGCGGAGACGGTGGCGCGCAAGACCGCCGCGAATCACTCCTCGATGTTCCAGGATGTGCGCCGCGGCGCACCGACGGAGATAGACGCCATCTGCGGTGCGGTGGCGCGGGTGGGAAAAAAACACGGCGTGCCCACGCCCGTCAACAAGGTCTGCTGGCAGTTGGTACAGGCCATGGCTGTGCGAGGCTGACCTTGTTTCATGGTAAGATTCGCCCATCATTTTCCTTGAGGAGAATTAACATGCGGCGGATTTTCACCCTGCTGTTGCTTTTGGGCCTGCTTGTTTCGTTTCGGCCTGCGTACGCACAAGGCGGACCCAGCCTGAGTTCTGCCGAAGTCTGGATCTGGCCTGAGTATGACAAACCCGACGTGCTTGTCATTCAGCACCTGATTGTTTCGCCACAGACCACCCTGCCAGTGACCATGACGTTGCGCATTCCTGCGGCGGCACAACAGCCCCATGCTTTGGCGGTGGGGCAGACCTCGGATACTGTAGCAGACACTCCCTATACCCTCGAAGTGGACGGAAAATGGGTGAAGGTGAGTTTCGAAGTGACCGGGCGCGCCGTCCAACTGGAATATTACGACCCGTCGCTTTCAAAGAACGGCACAAAACGCGAATTTAGTTATGAATGGGCTGGAGATTATGCGGTCGAAAATTTTCATGTCGAATTACAGCAGCCGTTTGACGCCAGCGCCATGAGCATGGAGCCTGCCCTCTCCACGGTCAATCCCGTTCCAGATGGGTTGATGTATTACACGGGAGACTTCGGCGCGTTGGCCGCGGGACAGTCGTTCACACTCAATATGAGTTACACCAAAGAATCCGACGCTTTGAGCGTCTCTTTCATGAACGTTCAGCCGTCCGCACCCGTGGACGAGGACACCGCTGGACGCGTCTCGCTCGACACCTACGTGCCGTGGCTGGTCGGCGCGTTCGGCGTGCTGATGATCGCGGGCGGATTCTATTACTTCCTGCGCGGCTCGGCGCGCCAGCGCCCCAACGCGCGGCGCCGACGCGTCGCGCGCGAAGAACCCGCCGAGGGACAGACCTACTGTCCGCAATGCGGGACGCGTGCCCGAAGCGGCGACCGCTTCTGCCGCACCTGCGGCACACGCCTGCGGACGGAGACGGAGGAATAATATCCAAGTACCCTAAAGGTTTTGGAAACCTTTAAGGTCTTTGAAGAGATTCCCCATGCTGACGTACATCATCATCTATTTCCTGTACGGCTTGGCATTCTTCAGCATGGGCATCTTGGTCGCGCTCGAGGGCGGTCGCTCATCGGATGAACGCCTGCGCAAAGCCCTGCGCCCGTTGTACGGGTTCGGCATTGTGCATGGGGTCTACGAATTTCTCAAGATGTTCGATGTCATACTGGTGCAGTTGGGACACACCAGCCATCCCGGGCTTGTCGGTGTGGAATTGGCCATGCTGGCATTCTCATTCCTGTCTTTGGCCGCGTTCGGCAGTTTCCTGCTTTCGAAGACCGAGACCGCCCAGCGAGTCAGCCTGATCGTTCCACTCGCATTGGAAACCATTTGGGTCTTCGGGCTGGCCGTCTTCCACGAACAATACACTCACGAGGAAATGCTTGTGGTCACCGAAGTCTGGACGCGCTACAGCATCGCCATCCCCGCCACACTGCTGGCCGCCATTGGATTGGTGGCCCAGCAACGCGCCTTCCGCCGCGCGGGTCTCGTTCGTTTTGGACAGGATAGCCTGTGGGCCGCGGTGGCATTTGCCTGGTACGGCCTGGTGGGACAGTTCTTCACTGCGCCCAGCCCGCTCTTTCCCTCCAATATCATCAATTCCGAACTTTTTCTCCGCTTGTTTGGTTTCCCCGTGCAGATCTTTCGCGCTGTCATGGCCAGCACGGCCTCGTTCTTCGTCATCCGATTCCTGCGCGCCTTTCAAGTGGAGTCGGATGCCCAGATCGCGGGACTCAAAGAGGAACGCTTGCGTGAATCCGAACAGCGGCAGGAACTGCAACGCGAACTTTTCCGAAGGGTGGTCGGCGCGCAGGAGGCGGAACGCCAGCGCATCGCGCGTGACCTCCACGACGAAACGGGTCAATCTTTGACTGCCATCGGTCTCGGCCTTCGAGGACTGGAAAACACGCTGACAAAAGACCCCGCCCGCGCGAGTGACATGCTGCACAAACTCGAAACGCTCGCGACCGACTCGCTTTCGGAATTACAACGCCTCATTACCGACCTGCGTCCCTCCCACCTCGACGATCTGGGCCTGCCCGCAGCGTTACGCTGGTACGCGGGCAAAGTCTCCGAGCGGACGGGACTCAAAATCCGCGTGGATATTTTCGGCGAGGAGAAGCCCATCTCCGAGCCGATCAAGATTGCCACGTTCCGCATCATGCAGGAGGCGTTCAATAACACCATCAAACACGCAGGCGCCACCAGTGTCTTTGTCCAATTGTCGTTCGAGTCGGAACGCGTCCACATTTCCATACGCGATGATGGGAATGGCTTCGATCCCGAACTGGTGCAGATGCGCCAGACCAACCGTCCCTCACTGGGACTGGCAGGCATGCGCGAGCGCGCCTCCCTGCTCGGTGGGACGGTTTCTCTCCAATCGGGGCCGGGGCAGGGGACGCTGATCGAGGCCATCATTCCATGTGCACACGAAAGCGAGGTTCGCGATGACGATTCGCCTGTTGCTGGTGGATGACCATGCGGTTGTCCGCTCGGGGTTGAGGATGTTGCTTGCCAGCGAAGCCGACGTGGAGATCGTCGGGGAGGCAGGGAGCGGTTCGGAAGCCGTGACCGCCGCGGGGTCCGAACGACCGAACGTCATCCTGATGGACATCGGTCTGCCCGATATGACCGGCATCGAGGCGGCGCGCGTCATTAAATCCAAATTCCCGAATGTAGCCATCGTCGCGTTGACCATCCACGAGGATGAGGAATATTTTTTCAAGATGCTGGAGGCGGGCGCGTCGGGTTACGTGCCCAAGCGTGCCGCGCCCGAGGAGTTGCTGACGGCCATTCGCGCCGCGGCCCTGGGCGAGGTGTATTTGTACCCGTCGCTGGCGAAACTGCTCGTGAAGGATTATCTCTCGCAGGAACGCGAACAGGAAAACAAACCCATGCTCGATGGGTTGACCGAGCGCGAACAGGAGGTGTTGTCGCTGTTGGCAGATGGCGCCACCAACAATGAGATCGCGGCCGCGCTGGTCATCAGCCCGAAGACGGTGGAACGCCATCGTGAGAATATCATGCATAAGTTGCATTTACATTCGCGCGCGGAGTTGGTGAGGTATGCGATACGGAAGGGGATTATCAAGGCGTAATCGGTAAATATGATTGTAATGGGTAATTCAGCCTGCCGCGGACGCGGCAGGCTTTTTTGTTGGGGAAAAATGCCCAATCCGTTCTGGGGTACGTGTGGGGGTGCACCCCCAGGAAAACGCGTGGGGGATTTGGCAGGTTGGCAATAAAAGATGGGTGAATGCCCGAATTTACTTCCCGGCTTGAAAGGCCTAAACTAAAAGCGAAAGTGAAATTCAGAAAGGAGAATGCCATGAACGCTCTTGAGACCCTTGCTACTCTGTTCTTCCTCCGACTGGTCCTGCCCATTGGGTTGCTTCTCCTGCTCGGCGAGTGGGCCCGCAACCGGGAACCCCGTCGCTATTTTACGCGGTAAGGTGAGTTATGGAATGGCTTGGTTCTATTCTCGTTGTAATAACCGGCCTGCTTCTGCGGCTGGCAATTCCGATTGCGGTCACCCTCCTGGCAGTCTACATCCTTCACAAAGTGGATGTGCGCTGGCAGGAGGAGGCCGCGCAGGTTCCGCCTGCTGTGGTGGTTCAGAAGATCCCC
The DNA here is from genome assembly GCA_003598975.1 of Anaerolineaceae bacterium. GTDB lineage: Bacteria > Chloroflexota > Anaerolineae > Anaerolineales > Villigracilaceae > Denitrolinea. The sequence continues at coordinate 54,229 of QZIJ01000136.1, forward strand.
TGTTGGAAGATCAAGAACTGCCCAGCCGAACAACGAACCGATTGTCCCTCTCCGATTTCTTCGGAGCCCTGTTGGCAGGCACACCGCCTGTCCAACGGGTATTTGCGTGAAGAATGCATCTGTTGCCCGGTGTTTCGCCAGGCGCCCATCCCCATCCCTGTTCATCCTTAATGAGGAGATGAAACCATGTTTGCACGTTTTGAACGTCTCTTGATTGCCCTGATCTTTGCCCTGCTGGCCGCGGGCGGCACCCTGATGGTTGCCAATGCCCAGGATGGAAATCCCCCTGTGCCGGGCGCGCAGGGGAGTGAACAGCCTTGCGCGGTTTGCCACACGGAATATCAGACCACCTGGCAGGCGGGCTTGCACGGACAAGCCGGCAACGACCCGGTCTTCCTGCAAGCGTGGGAGGCACAGGGCAAACCGGGTGCGTGTCTCGTCTGTCACGTGACTGGCTACGATCCCGCCACCGCCACCTGGACTGCGGACGGCGTCACCTGCGAATCCTGCCACACCACGCCTGCGGAGCATCCGAAGGAACCCGCCACCGTGGATCGTTCCCCCGACCTGTGCGGACGCTGTCACTCCGACACCCGCTTCGGCTGGCAGGACTGGCAGGGAAGCACACACTATCAGCGCGGCATGGACTGCGCGGTCTGCCACGATCCGCATAGCGCGGCGCTCAAGCAAATCCCTGTGGCGGGGGGCTCGCCGGATGTGAGGGATGCCTCGCAGTTGTGTGTCAATTGCCATAAAGAAGTCAGCATGGAATTCCCCTACTCCCAGCATCACGAGCAGGGCGTCTCCTGCGTGCAATGCCACGTGGAACATCTGGAAGACCAGAACCGCGAACCGCATTCCATGCCCGATCATTCCTTCGAAGCCAGTTTGAAAACCTGCAATACCTGTCATGCGGGCCAGATGCACGGGCCGACCAGCGAAGCCTCCATGCCGTCAGCCGAGGGAGGCGCTTCCGCCGAAGGGACAGTGACCACCCCGGTGGAGGAAGCCGCGGAAAGTTTACCGGTGACGAGCGAACCGTCCCCCGTCAGCCCGATCGGATATGCGGGTCTCGCGGGACTGGTGGGTCTAGCCGCTGGCATGGTGCTGGCTCCCTGGCTGGAGCGTTTCTATCATCGTGTGTCCAAACACCAGCACGAGGAGGAACATCATGAGTGATATTCAATTCTCTCGACGCGATTTTCTGAAATTGACCGCCTTTGGCGCCGCGGCAGTAGCCGGGACCCGTCTCGTCAAAGAGGCGCAGGCCTCCAGTTCCAGCCCGAGCGGCGAACATCAATGGGCGATGGTCATTGACCAATCCAAATGCACGGGATGCAACTACTGCACCCTGGCTTGCAAGGCCCATAACGATGTTGCGCCTGAGAACAATTGGAATGTCGTTACCCAGACCGGCGAAGTTGGCGGGCATCAGGTTTTCATTGCCCGTCCGTGTATGCACTGCGAACACGCCCCCTGTGTGGAAGTCTGCATGGTGGGAGCCAGTTATTACCGTGACGACGGCATCGTGATGATGGACTATGACAAGTGCATCGGCTGCCGCTACTGCGAAGCGGCATGCCCCTACCAGGCGCGCGTCTTCAACTGGGAAAAATTCGAAGGCAAGAATCCCACCGTCCCTGAGTGGGGAGCGCCCGAAGTCGAACGACGTCCGCGCGGCGTGCCCGAGAAATGTTCCTTCTGCTATCACCGCATTGACCGCGGTCTTTCCCTGGGACTGACCCCCGGCGTGGACCGTGACGCCACTCCCGCCTGTGTGAATGCCTGCCCGACCAAGGCGCGCCTGTTCGGTGATCTGAACGACGCGGAATCGGAAGTCAGCAAGATTCTGAAGAATCACGTCTCCTATCGCCTGCGGGACGATCTCGCCACCGGGACGCGCGTCTACTACCTGCCTGCCGACCCGAAGGAAATGGATGTGGAGGTGGAATCATGATCGCCAATCTGCGTGCAAAATTCACCTCGAATACGTGGACACTTTGGCTGGTCTTTCTTGGGCTCCTGCTCGCCATCGGACTCGCCAGCGGCATCCTGATCTTCTGGAAAGGTTTGGGCATCACCAACCTGACCGACCTTGTGCCGTGGGGTCTGTGGATCACGATTGACCTGTCCTCCATTGCGTTGAGCGCGGGTGCGTTCAGCCTGTGCGCGGCGGTCTATCTCATCGGCTTGAAACGCTATGAGCCTGTGGCGCGCACCGCAACTTTCATCGGCCTGATCGGTTACACCATGGCGATGCTCTCACTCATGCTGGATATCGGCCGCCCCGACCGTTTCTGGCACGCGGTGGTTTACTGGAACACGCACTCCCTGCTCTGGGAAGTGACCATGTGTGTGTGTCTCTATCTGACCGTGCTTGTGCTGGAGGCCATGCCAATCATCGCCAACTTTGAATGGTTGAAGAATCGCTTTCCGAAACTCACGGCCAAGATGGAACACGTCCATCACTACGCGCCTTACCTCGCCATCGCGGGACTGTGCCTTTCCATGCTTCACCAGTCCTCGCTGGGAGCGGTGTACGGCGTGCTCAAGGCGCGCCCGTTCTGGTACAAACCTGAGATGGCAGTGCTGTTCATGTTCTCGGCCATCGTGGGCGGCATCTCGTTGACGATCTTTGCTTCGATGCTGTCCGCCCGCGTGACCCCGCGCGCCAAGATCAACGACTCGCTTCTCGAACGTCTCGCGCATTTCGTTGGATGGGCGCTCGTCCCCTACCTTTACTTCCGTGCCTGGGACTGGCTCGCGATGACGTACACGTATCAACCCGGACGGACGGAGGGCCTCGAAGTGATGACGAAAGGCCCGCTCTCCTTCAACTTTTGGGTGGCGGAGATCCTGCTCGGCGCGATCGTCCCGATGATTCTCCTGCTCAAGCAGTCGACGCGGCAGAATCGCTTCTGGCGGATGGCGGCACTGGCCATGGTGGTGGGCGGCGTGATCGCCTATCGCTGGGACATCAACCTGAGCGGCTTCCTCGTCGTCGTTTCCTACCTGCCCGGCCAGCCGACGGTGACCTACACCTCCTACTTCCCCTCGCTGGTGGAGATTGGCGCGGGACTGGGCGTCATCGCCTTCGGCCTGACAGCCTTCTCGCTCGGCGTCCGCTACCTGAAAGTGGTGGATCATCGTTACACGTCCGAGGCGCACGAGACGGTTAAAGGTGAAGTGCCGAAAACGGTTCTGGCGTAAAGTAAAACGTAATTCGTAAAACGTAAAAACGAGCCGACTCGGGGGGAGTCGGCTCGTCTATTTCTTGTGTACGTGTATACCTGACCTACTCCTCCACCGCTCCCGCGTTGATCCATTCCGTGATCAGCGCGAGTTCCTCCTCGAGCAGGGACGCGTACGGATGTCCGCCGCTGGTGAATTTCGTGATGACGAGGCTGTTGGCCGAATCGCCTGCGGTGAAAAACGGTCCGTTCACGCCGCCTTGGATGGTGGTGCTGTACGAGGAAAGATTCAACCCACCAGCGGGCGTGGCTCCGCCGTGACAGCCAGCGCATTTGGCCGCGAACAACGCGCCAATCGCTCCGTTCCATGTTGGCCCAGCAGACGGGGCCGCGGCAGTCGCATCCGCCGCGGGGGTGGGCGTGGGCGGCTTCGGTGTGGGCGTCAGTGTCGGGATCGGAGTCGGGATGGGCGTGGGCGTTTGCGGGACGAAGACTTCGATCTCCTCAGGCTGGGGCGGGACCGTCGTCAGCGCGGTGGCCTCAGACGCGACAAAGCCGTAGACTCCGAGAAGCATCACCACGGTCAGGATGGCCGCGACGGGGAAGTAAACGCGTTGGCGCTTGCGCAGTGCCGCCGCGTCCGCAGATCGGTCCGCGATGCCCGCTTTGATGTCCGCCAGTTCGAGCGGATGCTCGTGGAGCATTTCATCCTCGGTCAGGCGTCCCGTCCACATGGCCTTGTTGAAATGTTTCAGGTGCACGCCGTACATGTGCCAGACGATGATGGCCAGCACAGCCAGCAATGCTTCGCCGCCATGCGCGGCCTTCGCGGCAGGGATGAATTCGCCGGGGAAGAATTTCGACGCGGTGACCGGGTTCCACATCAGGAAGCCCGTGAAGCCCATCACCACTGTGCCCCAAACGAACGCCCAATACTCGGCCTTTTCTTCGAAAGTGTAGCGTCCCATTTGCGGGCGGGACTTGCGCAGGCCGATGTTGTAGAGCAACGCGAACAGCGCGTCTTTCGCATCCTGAAAAACGGGGAGCATCGTCATGCGCTGGCGCTCCACGAAAATCTTGTAGCCGACTGCGAGGATGTGATAGATGGTGCCGAGCATCATCACCGTGGCCGCCACGTGATGGATGGCGCGCAGGTTTTCGATGCCGCCGAAAAAATTGACCAGGGCGATTGCGATGGGATGCGCGGCATATTTTTGCGTCAGGCCGGTGAGGCCGAGCGTGGCAAACGAGAGCAGCATGGTGACGTGCTCGACGCGCTGCGCCAGTGTGAAGCGGACGTATGTCCTCTGCGCTTCTTTCTGGACTTTCGGTTTGGTTGCCATTAGTGAGCGCCTCCCTTCCCGCGGTTGATCGCGCGGCGGGTGATGTCGGTGATGACGAAGACCAGCATCCCGCCGATCACCGCGGGGATGAAGAATTTGTAAAAGAGATTCACGTAATACACCAGCGGATACTTTTCAGGGCTGGCGTCGTAATGGCTCATCCACGCGTCGGGGAAGTTCGCGGTCGCGTCGGGATGACAGCGCTGGCATTTGCCGAGCAGGTTTTCTTTCAATGCGATGCCAGTCTGCGGATTATCGGTCTTGGAAATATCGTGCGTGCCGTGGCAATCGGTGCAGACGGGTTTGTTGGTGGGCAGTTCGGGCGAGGTCTGCTCGAAGAGAGTGACGGTGGTACCGTGATAATCTGCGACGTAGGTGTTCAACACATTTGTGGAGATGCCGTATTTGTCCATGATGGACGCGTCGGTGTGGCAACGCGCACACAGCAAGGGAATGTTGTTGCGGAATTCAACTGTGCGCGGGTCGGTGATGTTGTGATTACCGTGGCAGATGATGCAGTTTGGAACGTCAGGATTGTTCTCGTCGAGCAATGCCGCGCCGTGGACGCTTTCCTTGTAGGTCGCGGCGATGTCGCTGTGACAGCGCGCGCACACATCGGGCACTTCTTCGCGTCCCGCCGCGGATTCAGCGTAGTGCGGGTTGTGACAGTCCGCGCACATGGCAGCATTGTGATTGCCCGTTTCCAGCGTCAATTCGTGGACGCCGCTCATGGCATTTGATGCTTCTTCTTCGTGGCAGGACTGGCAGGCAGACTGTGTGGCCTTATAGAGGGAGTAATTGAATTCGCGCAGTCCGTCTTTGGCATAGTCGGGGTGGGGGAAGCCGTCCATGTCCGCGTGACAATCGGCGCAGGCCACCTGTTCTTTTCCGTGAACGGATTCTTCGAAGGCGGCCTTGTCAATTGTCAGCAGGATTTTGTCCTCTCCGACGCTCAGGAGCATATTGGGCTGGCTGTGACAGGCCAGGCATTCATCATCGGAGGGGCGCGGCGCGGAGGCCGTCTGTGGTGCGGGCGCGGCGGTAACGGAACCGGTTGACGGTCCCGTGAATGATGCGAAGGCCGCCACAAGGAGGGCCAGTCCCACGCTCCACAGCAGGAGGTGTGGCCGGGCACGCGTATTCAATTGCATCAATCCTCTCATTACTCTCTCCTGTAATTTGGACAGGTTTAGGCGGTATTGGGGTGTTCGCCCCATTTTATGCGGTTGTGTCTAATTTGAGAATGTGTTTTATATCATAGAAATTGCATGATTTATAGAGAAATCTATACAATCGGGGATGAAAGTCACGCCTGCAAGGTGATGGCATCAACACCAATTTCTCAACGGCTTTGTTGTACAATACCCAATGGAGGATGTTCGATGGGGCTCGACCAGAGTCTTTTCATTGTTTTCTTCGTTTACGGATTGGCCTTCTTTGGCATGGGGTTGGCCATGGCGATGGAGGCGGGGCGTTCTTCTGTGTTGGCCGAGGCGCGCGTTCTCCGTCCATTGGCGGGGTTTGGACTGATCCACGGCATGCACGAATGGCTGGAGTCCTATGTGTTGCAGGCCGCCTCGCTTGGCACGCCCTTGCCGGGATGGCTGCCGTGGCTCCGATTGGGGTTGTTGATCAGTTCGTTCTCTTCATTGTTGATGTTTGCTTATGAGGCTCTGCGGATGGTTAAACGTCCGCTGGCGAGCCATCATAGGGTCATGGTGTACGCCCTGGCAGGATACATCCTCTTCATTGCTCTGAGCGCGCTTCTCACCTACCGACAAACGGATATCCCCTGGCAGAATCTGCTGGATGGGCTGTCACGTTACCTGCTGGCCGTGCCTGCCTCGGCGCTTGCGACCATGGGACTGCGGACGCGCAGTTTGCAGGCGCGCAATGACAGTTCGCGTCTCAGCCTGAACTTGAGTTGGGCCGCGCTGGCCTTTGCCTTTTACACGCTGACGCAGTTGTTCGTTCACCCCATCGAGATGTTCCCCGCCAAATTCCTCAACGAGGAATTGTTCATTGCCGCGGTCGGTTTCCCCATCCAATTGGTGCGGACTGTGGCGGCGATCTTCATCACAGTGAGTCTGGTGCGCGCCACGCAAGCCTCGGAAGAGATTCGTCAGCGCGAACTCTTCTCGGCACAACAGGCGCGTTTGCAGGCACTGGAGGAGCAGGAATCCCTGCGACGCGAACTCCTGCAACACACGGTGCGCGCTCAGGAGGATGAACGGGCGCGCATCGCGCGTGAACTCCATGATGAGACCGCACAGACACTTTCGGCCTTCACATTGGAATTGGCGTCCCTCCGAAACGAAAAGTTGAGCAAGCCCGATTTCAGGCAGACCGTGGAGCGCCTGCAAACCCTGAGCAATGACATGGCCCGCGGCATTTATCGCCTCGTCCATGATTTGAGGCCCTCGCAACTCGACGATCTGGGACTCGTCCCCGCGTTGCGATTTCTATGTGAACAAAAATGCCGCAAGTTTGATCTCCAGTTGGATTTCGATATCAGTGGCACGACTCGCCGTCTGGACCCGCTGGCGGAGACGGCGCTTTTCCGCGTCGGGCAGGAGGCGCTCAAGAATCTGGCCCTCCACTCCCAGGTCCAGGAGGGACGCGTGGAGATCGTCTATGGAGAGAAGGACGTCACCCTGCGCGTCGTGGATCGCGGGCGCGGGTTCGATCCCACCGAAAATTTCCATCCGCCGCATGGCTGGGGGCTGGCGGGGATGAAGGAGCGCGTCGAGTCGATCGGCGGCACATTTCAGATTATCAGTGCGCCCGGGCAGGGGACAATCATTGAGGCGTGTGTGCCTGCGGGCGTGAAGGAGACGGAATGAATCCCATTACCATTCTGCTTGTGGACGATCACGATGTTGTGCGGACCGGACTGCGTTCGTTCCTGAATACGCAGAAGGATGTGCAGGTGGTGGCCGAGGCGCGCAACGGCGAGGATGCGCTCCAGCGCGCCGAGGAGGTGAAGCCCGACCTCGTCATCATGGACATTACGATGCCTGGCATGGACGGGATGGATGCCACGCGAAAACTCAAGGAGCGCAATCCCGATTGTCTTGTGCTTGCATTGACCGTCCATGAGGACAAACAATATTTCATGGAGATGCTCTCGGCGGGTGCTTCGGGTTACATCACCAAGCAGGCCGCGGCCGATGACCTGGTGGCGGCCATCCGCGCCGTGGCATCGGGACAGGTGTATCTGCAACCCGCGCTGGCGCGCTGGCTGTTGGACGATTATCAGCGGCTGGCAAAGCAGGAGCAGTCCCAAGTGAAGCCCGCGGGAAACGACGAGCCCGCCGTGGGGCTGGATGCCTTGAGCCAGCGCGAACGCGAGGTGCTGGAACTGGTGGGGCAGGGGTGGAACAACCAGCAGATCGGGAAACAACTCGACCTCAGTCCGAAGACGATCGCGCGTCATCGCGAGCGCATCATGAACAAACTCAACATGCACTCGCGTACCGAACTGGTCAAGTTCGCGATTCGGACGGGGCTGATCACAGCCTGATGCAAATGGTCTAATATCAGGGTGGACTCGTGACATCCGTCCATGGTGCTTCTCAGCGCAAATTAACCTCTTTATGTACAATTCAGACTACTGAACGCATTTTCGTCCATCATTTAATTATCGGAGGCACTCGCATGGGACGTTCAAAATTTATTCTCGGCGGTTTTCTTATCCTCGCCGCGGTGGTGTATTTGATATATTCATCCACCCTGGAAAATCAGGAGTACTTCTCAACTGTCGAGGAGCTCAAAACCATGGGCGATTCGGCTTATGACAGAAATCTGCGACTCTCGGGCGCAGTGATTGGCGACACGATTCAATACGACCCTCAAACTTTAACGCTGACCTTCGAGGTTGCCCACATTCCCGGCGATTTTGCTGAAGTGGAAGCGCAGGGCGGTTTGGCCGAAGTATTACGCGTCGCGGTCGCAGATCCAACACGAGCGCGCATCAAAGTTGTTCATGTTGGGCCCAAACCTGACCTGCTTCGCTCAGAGGCAGAGGCCATCATGACCGGTCACCTCGGCGCAGACGGTATCTTCTACGCCGATGAACTCCTGCTAAAATGTCCTACCAAGTATGAAGAGGCTGTGCCCGAGCAGGTATCGGGCAATTAGCAAAGAAACCCTAAAGGTCTTTTGGCCTTTAGGGTTTTAATTCCAAGGAGACGGTATGCTCGCTGAATTTGGCTATGGCGTTTTAGTGGTAACTTTTTTGCTTGCGCTTTACAGCGTGGGCGCGGCTATTTTTGGTTATGTCAACAAATCTGCGGCGCTGGTGGAATCGGCGCGCCGCTCGATGCTGTTGACCTTTCCCCTGCTCACGGTTGCGGCGTTATCGCTCATCCTATTATTGGTGCGCGGCGACTTCAATGTGCAGTTCGTGTACGAAGTGACCAGCCGATCCATGCCCACCTATCTCAAGATCACCGCCTGGTGGGGCGGGCAGGCCGGCTCGCTTCTCTTCTGGTCGTGGTTGATGTCCGCCTTTGCCTCGGCGGCCACACTCCGCAAATGGGATCGCGACCAGGAATTCCTGCCGTGGGTGATCGTCGTTGCCAACGTGACGCTGGCCTTCTTCCTCGCGTTGAACATCCTCTTCGAGAATCCGTTTGCGCGTCTCTACCAGACCTTTGACGGGAACATCGCCGCGTATACCTTCGCCCCCGCCAACTCGACTCCCATCACTCCAGCGGACGGTCGCGGCCTGAACCCGCTTCTGCGCCACCCGGGCATGATCATCCATCCTCCGATGCTTTATCTCGGATTCGTGGCCTACGTGATTCCCTTCGCTTTTGCCATCGCCGCGCTGGTGACGGGGCGCACCGACGACCGCTGGATCCGCGTCACCCGCCGCTGGAGCCTGTGGGCCTGGCTATTCCTCTCATTCGGCCTCGTGCTCGGCGGACGCTGGGCCTACGACGTGCTCGGCTGGGGTGGATACTGGGGCTGGGACCCGGTAGAGATCGCGGCCTTCATGCCCTGGCTGACGGGAACTGCCTTCCTGCATTCCGTGATGATCCAGGAAAAGCGCGGGATGCTCAAGCAGTGGAACATGGTGCTGATCATCCTGACCTACGCGCTGGTCATCTTTGGGACATTCCTGACGCGTTCGGGTGTGCTCTCCTCCGTCCACGCTTTCGCGCAGAGCGCCATCGGCCCCTCGTTCTTTGTCTTTATTGGTGTGACCTTCGTCACATCCATCGGGTTGCTCATCCACCGCTGGGCAGACCTGAAAGCCGAAGCCGAGATGAAGTCCATGCTTTCGCGTGAGGCGCTCTTCCTGCTCAACAACCTGCTTTTTATGAGTGTACTGGTGGTTTCCTTCTGGGGTGTGATCTTTCCCCTCATCTCGGAGTTGTTCACCGGCCAAAAAGTGACCGTCGGTCCGCCATTTTATGAGCGCGCCAACTCCCCACTCTTCGCGGCCTTGATGTTTCTCATGGCAATCGCACCGCTCTCCGCCTGGGGACATTCCACCGTGCAGACGCTTGGCCGGGCCATCTGGAAACCCGCCATCGCCGCGGCGGCGATTACAGTTGTCACCTTCTTCACCTATACACAGAATTGGATCGCGCTGATCGGATTCTTCCTCGTTGCGCTGGTTGTCCTGGTCACCTTGTACGAATTCTGGCGCGGGGCGCGTGCCCGTCAGAAAACACAGGGCGAGAACTTCTTCAGTGCGCTGGCGCACCTGACCGGGAAAAACCGCCGCCGCTATGGCGGATACATCATCCACATCAGCATGATGTTGATGGCCATCGGTATCCTCGGCATCGAACTGTTCCAGACCGAAACGCAGGGGACAATTCAGGTCGGCGAATCCCTCAGGTTGCAGGGCTACGAACTGGTCTACCGCGATATTGCCCAATGGGATGACCGCAGCACAAACGTGAACTACACCCGCGCCGTCATGGAAGTGTACAAGAACGATCAACTGGTCACCAAACTGCATCCGCGCACCGATTACTACTATGAAGCCCAGCAGAACATGACCATTCCCGGCGTTCGCTCCACCATGGCAGACGATGTGTACGTTCTGCTCGTGGACTGGGAGCCTGCATCTGCCATCGGCGCGACCTTCAAGCTCTACATCAATCCGCTGGTTAATTGGTTGTGGGTCGGCTCCCTGCTCTTCCTCGTCGGTGTGATCATCGCGGCCTGGCCCGAGAAGGACCCCGAACGCGCCACCGTCCGTGCGACGCGTTCCGCCCGTCAAACCAGCGCGGCGGATTAACAAAACGTAAAACGGAACGAGTAAAGAAATAGGAGCCAATTCCATGAAACACACATTACGTTTTACGTTTTTTGTTTTACTTCTCGTTCTCGCGGGACTTTTAGCGAATCCCGTCTCCGCGCAGGATGGGCAACCCCCGACGGATGACGATGTGAACCAGGTGGCCAAGGAGTTGTACTGCCCCGTCTGCGAGAATGTCCCGCTCGACGTGTGTGCCACGCAAGCCTGTGCCCAATGGCGCGACCTCATCCGCTTGAAACTTTCACAAGGCGAGACCGAATCGCAGATCAAGCAGTATTTTGTAGAAAACTACGGTGCGCGTGTCTTGAACGAGCCGCCGCGTGAGGGACTCAACTGGCTGGCGTATCTTGTCCCGCCGGTGATCATTCTCATCGGCGCGGGATTCCTCGTGCGCGCCCTGCGGATGATGAAAAAGCCCGTAGTGGCCGCGCCCGTTAAAGGTCCGAGTGTGGAAGCGCCTGCCGATGATTACGTCGCGCGGCTGGAAGAGGAAGTCAAAAAACAAAAGTAATCAAAGACCCCAAAGGATTTGAATCCTTTAGGGTCTTTGACGGGAGAATTTTATGACAGAGACAACGGAAACACCCGCCCGCCGCGGCGTGCCGCTGTGGGCGCAGATTGTCATTTGGATTGGCCTGCTCGGTCTGCTCCTGATGGTGGGTGTCACATTGAACAAACGACAGCAGGGGACGGTTCAGCCCGGCGATGCCATCCCCGATTTCACGCTCCCGCTTTTCAGTGGATACGAATACGCGGGAAAACCCGAAGTGAAACTCTCGGATTTTCGCGGCAAGGTGGTGGTGATCAACTTCTGGGCTTCGTGGTGCAAACCCTGCGAGCAGGAAGCGGCTGAATTGCAGGAGGCCTGGGCGTTGTATGAACCAACGGGACAGGTGATTTTCCTCGGCGCGGATTACGTGGATACCGAACCCGAGGCGCGCGTCTATTTGCAAAAATACGGCATCACTTTTCCGAATGGCCCCGACATGGGCACGCGTATCTCGCAGTTGTTTCGCATTCAGGGTGTACCTGAGACATATTTCGTAGACAAGACGGGTGTCCTGCGTTATGTGCAGGTCGGACCCTTCTCCTCGCTTGGACAGATTCAGGCGCAGATCGAATTGTTGCTTGCAGAATAGGGATATTCATGAACCTTGGTGCTTTTTTTCTTGTACTCGCAGTGGCGCTTGCTGTCGCTTTTTATGTTGTCCAGCCGTTTTTGGAACGCCGCGGCCGCCGCATGACCGCCGAAGCGCATGAGACCTCTGCATTCATGGCCGAGCGTGACCGCGTCGTCAACGCGTTGCAGGAGTTGGATTTCGATTTTAATCTCAACAAAATTCCTGCCGAGGATTATCCCATCCAGCGCGCGGAACTTTTGAAAAAAGGCGCGGAGATCTTAAAGAAACTGGATCAACTTGCGCCCAACGGAGTTGGCGGTTCTGCGGAAGACCGCGTGGAGAAAGCCGTCGCCGCGCGCCGTGCCGACCTCTCCTCCACGCAGGCGACCGTCCGCGATGACGATGATGTGGAGGCGCTGATTGCCGCGCGCCGCAAAACGCGCAAGGAAAAATCAGGCGGCTTCTGTCCGCGCTGTGGCAAGCCTATCCTCGCCTCCGACCGCTTCTGCCCGCATTGTGGGAAATCCATAAACTAAAACGTAAAGCGTAAAACGTAAAACCCAAATTACGCATTACGTTTTACGCTTTAGAATTCGCAAGGACTCATTGATGAAATCCCGCTTCTTTTTTCTTGTAATCCTCACGCTCATTCTTTCCGCCTGTAACTTCTCGCTCGCGGAGGATATCACGCCGCCGCCGAACTACGTACCGCCCACGCCGATGCCCACGCTTGGCCCGCTTTACCCTGCCGAAGCGCCCAGCATCGAAAACGGCGCGGCCATCTACGCCGAAAAATGCGCGGCCTGTCACGGCCCCACGGGGATGGGCGACGGCGACCAGGGCAAGCAGTTGCCCGTCACCGTGGCCGCGCTCGGACTGCCCCAGGTCGGGCGGGCCGCGGCGCCTGCCGAGTGGTTCACGGTCGTCACGCGCGGTAACATCGAACGCTTCATGCCTCCATTTGCCAGCCTCACCGACCAGGAGCGCTGGGATGTGGTAGCCTACGCGCTCACCTTCCACACCACCACCGAACAGGTTGCACAAGGCCAGTCCGTTTTTGAGGCCAACTGCGCGGGATGCTCACTCGATTTCTTCACGGACCAAACTGAGATGGCCGCGCTCAGCGCGGACAATCTCGTGCTCCTGCTGAAAAATGGCAGCGACAAGGTGACCGCGCTCACAGGAAATTTGAGCGACGATGACCTGTACGCGGCCGCGGCCTACCTGCGGACTCTGACTTTCGCGGTCACGCTTCCCACTCCGACGCCCGAGCCGGTCACGGCCACCCCGACTATCGCGGCCCCCGAAGCGACTCCCAGCGCGGACGCGGCAGAGTCCGTCACCCCCGTCGCCGCAGGGACGGAGCCTCCTGTCGCTGAGGGAACGCCCCTAGTAACAGAGACCGCCCTCCCGTCCACGCCAGAGGCGACAGGCGGCAAAGTGACGGGTTCGGTCAGCGGCAAAAACGTTGAAGGGCTCACTGTCACCCTGAGCGGGTTCGATCACGCCTCCGACGCGAGTGGCCCGCAGGAAGTTGTCAAGGAGACAGCCGTTACCGATGCGGACGGGAATTACGTCTTCGAAGGTTTGGAGATGCCCGAGAACCGCATCTACTTGATTGAGGTTGTGTATCAGGGAGTGAGCTATAGTTCGGACGCGGCCTTCGTGGAAGCGGGCATGACCGAACTGGTCGTGCCTTCATTACAGTTGTATGAAACGACCTCCGATTTTTCCACGCTGGTTTTCGACCAGGTGCATTTCTTTGTAGATATCGCCGACGGCACCGCTCAGGTGATCGGGGTGTACACGTTCTCCAATACGAGCGGGCAGACGATTGTGATCGAGTCCGCTACCGATGTGCCTTTCCTGAAAATGCCTGCCAATGCGGAAAACATTGGTTTTGATCTGACGCAGGACAGCGCCCCGCTCCTTGCGGCAGAGGGAGGTTTCGCCATCCCATCCAGCGAGACGCCTTACGGGCTGGTGGCTTTCTATACGTTGCCCTATGACAAGAAGGCGCAGATCGTCCAGCCGTTTGCCTTGCCCGCCTCGTCGGTGCTGGTGCTGGTTCCCGATGGCGTCAAGTTGAAGAGCGACCAGATGACGGAAGGCGATACGCAAAACTTCCAGGGGATGAACTATCGCCAATACAACGGTCTTCCCATGAAAGGCGGTGATACCCTGACCATGGACCTGAGCGGCACGCCCAGATCCACGGGAACGGATTCGCCCGACTCCCAGCAGAATATTTTGATTGGTATCGGCGCGCTGGGTTTGGTGTTGATTCTGGCGGGCGGGTGGATGTATTGGCGCGATCGCAACCGTCCTGACGAAGAGCTCGATGAGGAAGTCGAGTATGATTTCGACAACGAGGAGGAAATCCTCGATGCCATCATCGCCCTCGATGACCTGCACCGCGCGGGCAAGATCAAAGATGAAGCATATCGGACGCGGCGCGAGGAATTGAAGTCTCGGTTAAGAGCGTAGACAGGTTACACGTACACAGGTACACACGTGAACTACCAAACTATGTAACTAAGTAACTATCAAATTAAAATGATCGAAGTCAAAAAACTCGTCAAACGATTTGGCATGAAGACCGTCCTGCGCGGTGTGGATTTTCGCGTGGAGCGCGGCGAATTCGTGGCTTTGCTCGGGCCGAACGGCGCGGGCAAGACCACCTTCCTGCGCATCCTCTCTTCGCTGGCGCGTCCCTCGCTGGGAGAGGTGAAGGTGGCGGGATATCACTTGCCGCACCAGGCCGCGCAAGTTCGCGCCCGACTCGGCGTCGTCTCGCACATGCCTCTTCTCTATGGTGATTTGACCGCGCAGGAGAATCTCGAATTCTACGCGCGCATGTATGGCATTACCAATTACCAATTGCGAATTACAGAAGTGCTGGAGTTGGTGGGACTCGAAGCCCGCCGCCGCGATCTCATCCGCACCTTTTCACGCGGGATGGCGCAACGCCTTGCCATCGGCCGCGCCGTGCTCCACGACCCCGAAGTGATTCTCTTCGATGAACCGTACACGGGCCTCGATCAGGATGCCTCGTCCATGCTGGATGAGGTGCTGAAGTCCGTCGCGGCGCAGGGACGCACCGTCGTGATGACCTCCCACGACCTGGCCCGCGCCGAAGACCTGGCCACCCGCTTCGACATCCTGACCCGCGGCGTGATCGCGGCATCCACCTCGCGTGGCTCGTTGGGTAGGTATGGCCTGCTCAAGTACTATAAAGAGACTCTGGCTGGATGAAACCAATGCCCACCACTAGCCATCCATCTTTTATCCATGCCACCCTCGCCGTTGTCCGCAAGGACCTGACCGCCGAATTTCGTTCGCGCGAACTGCTCTCGGCCATGCTGGTCTTTTCCTTGCTGGTCATCCTCATCTTTAATTTTGCGCTCGAACTCAACGTGAAGGAACGGCAATCCGTCACTGCAGGCGTTTTGTGGACCACCTTTGCCTTCGCGGGGACGCTGGGCCTCAACCGCTCGATGGCCGTGGAAAAAGACCGCGGCTGTCTCGATGGTCTCCTGCTCGCGCCGGTGGACCGTGCCGCCATCTACTTTGGCAAAGTCATCAGCAACCTGGCGTTCATGTTTATGGTGGAGGCCTTTGTGCTTCCCATCTACGCCGCGCTGTATAACGTCAACCTGTTTCACCCCGGGCTTTTACTCGTCATCCTGCTCGGTTCCATCGGCTACACCACAGTTGGGACGTTGCTCGCCAGCATGACGGTCCAGGCGCGGACGCGTGATGTGCTCCTCCCCATCCTGCTGTTCCCGGTGGCGATTCCCGTTTTGCTGTCTGCCGTCAAAGCCAGCACGGGATTTTTGAACGGCGCGGACATGGCCGAGATCTGGCCTCCGCTCAATCTGCTCATCGTCTACGATCTCATTTTCACGGCTGTTGCTTTCATGGTGTTTGATAATGTAGTTGAAGAGTAGTCTGTTCGTCGCCAGCCTGCTGTACTACTGGTCGGCAATCGTAAATCGCAAATTGTAAATCGAAGGAGTGTGTATGACCCCAAAACCCGTTTTACTGAAAATTCTTGATTACCTTTCCATCGTTCTTCTCGCCGTTGCCACATACCTCGCACTCGTCTATGCCCCGACGGAAGCTGTCATGGGCGATGTCCAGCGCGTCTTCTACTTCCACATCGGCACCGCCTGGGTCGGCCTGCTCGGCTTCGTCTTCGCCGCGGGACTCGGCATCGCCTACCTCGTCACCAAAGACATGAAATGGGATATCGTCGAAGTGGCCGCGGTCGAGATCAGCGTGGTGTTCTTCTTCATCACCATCGTGCTCGGCTCCGTCTGGGCGCGTCCCGCCTGGAACACCTGGTGGACGTGGGACCCGCGTCTTACCACCGCCGCCGTCACCGAACTCATCTACGTGGCCTACTTCATGCTCCGCGCCGGCATTGACGATCCTGAACGCCGCGCCCGCTTTGGCGCGGTCTACGCATTGCTCGGCGGTCTGAGCGCGCCCCTCACTTTCATGGCCATCCGTCTGTTCCGTTCCATCCATCCCGTTGTTATCGGCGCGGCCAACGAGAACCAGGACAAAATGAACATGACCGGTGATATGCGCGTGGCCTTCTTCTTTGCCCTTTTCACCTTTACCGTTATTTTTATTGATATGTTCTGGAACCGCATCCGCCTCGGCCAGTTGCAGGACAAGGTCGAGCAACTCAAACTCAAGGTGATGTAATCATGGAATCCACTCCCGACACCTCCCAATACCTGATCCTCGGCTACGCCGTCTTCTTCATCGTCAGCGCCATTTACCTCGTCAGCCTCTACGTCCGCAATCGCAGTCTTCAGCGCGACCTGGAGACGCTCGAAGGGTTGGACGCCGAAAAGTAGTCCGCGAAACATCCCCGGAGTCCGCTATAATGGTAGCGGACTCTTTTTGATGAACGGATGAAGACTCTTCCCCGGCAGATTCCCCTCTTTTGGCCGATCAGCCTCCTGGTCGCGTTGGTAGCGCTTCTTTTCGTGACCTCGGCCGGGTCTGCCGCGCCCGCGCCTCCTCCTGGCCCGGACCGCTACAAGGTCATGAACGTTAAATATACGGCCTACGAGTGGTACATGGCCACTTTCAAGTTGAATCAGATCGTCTGCAAGATCGTGGTGGATTATGAGGGCATGCCCACCCTTGAAGATGTTTACCTTGACTGCGGCCAGGAACTGACCGACGAATGGGTGGCGCAACCCCCCTGCGTAAAAGTGGAAAAGGTCAACCGTTGCAAGGGGTATTACATCTTCCTGGCGGGCGAGCATCCCGAAGAAAAAGATGTGGCCGTGGAATTGCCTGCGCCCGTCGTCTGGCTGGATGTGACCGATTGTCTGGCCGTTTCGTCCCTGGCTACCAGCGTCTGCGAGTACCTCCCCAAACTGGTTTTAACCGCGCAGGAGCCCCTGCCCGAACACCAGATCACCCGCGTGGAGGGAAGACTCAACGGGCAAAGTTTTTCCTGCGAGGGTGATACCTGTGTTGTTGAGTTGCAACCTACCAACGAAGACGGGGTGCTGTTGGAGTTTTGGGCCTATTCCACCTATGGCGATAGCAGCAAAAAATTCATTGCCCAGGTACGCGTCACCGAGACGAATTTTGGCAATCCCGATTCCACTTCCTGGTTTGTGGATGTGCGCTCCAGCCAGTGGAAAGGTGTGGAAATTGCCAGTTGCGCCGAAACCTGGCAGGTCTTCCCGCCGGTTGGCGGACCGCCCGCCTGGCTCTCGACCCCCAACCATGTCAGCGGATTATCCAGCAACATTCCTTATAATTATCTGGCCGCGAATCTTATTCGTCAGGGAGTTGTGGATGTAAGTGCCTGTCCAGATGGAGGTTTGCTGCCAGATGACGTGGGTGCCAGTGAGTGTGGATTGGAAGCGGCCCGCGATGCAGTGGGCGCGTGGCAGAACCGATTCGACAGCCTGATTCTGGACGTGGCGCATAAGACGGGCGTTCCGGCCCAGATGCTCAAGAATCTCTTTGCCCGGGAAAGCCAGTTTTGGCCGGGCACGGTCCTGCCCGGCGGCGATACTGGGCTTGGGCAGATCACTGACCAGGGCGCGGACACCACTTTTTTGTGGAATCCCTCCTTCTATAATTCTTTCTGCTCGCTCGTGCTTTCCGATGATGCCTGCGGCGCGGGCTATATGAACCTGGAGCAGAACCAGCAGGAAATATTGCGCTTCGCCCTCGTCAACAGCGTGAACGCCACCTGCGCGGACTGTCCGCTGGGAATTGATCTCGAACGCGCCGAGTATAGTGTGTCGGTCTTTGCACATACCTTAATGGCAAATTGTCAGCAGGCTTCGCAAGTGGTTTGGAACTATTCTGAAAAGAAAATGCCCGGTCAGTTGGATATTTCCTACGAGGATATGTGGAAGTTCACCCTCGTCAATTACAACGCTGGTGGGGGATGCCTTGCAGAAGCGTTACAGCAATCCTACAGCAATGGCGAAGACCTGACGTGGGAAAATGTTTCGCCACATCTTGCTCCCGCCTGCCGGGCGGCAATTGGGTATGTGGAAGATATCAGTCAATAACTGAGGCGAATATGAACCAAACGGAGACGGATAACCGCCTCCGTTTTTTTTTATCCCTAACCTGCCCCCTGATAATTATTGATAAGTAAATCGAATAGATGCACATTATTTCCATCACTTGTTTATATATGGGAATACCTTAGAATCATAGTATGAATTGTGAAATAATACACAAAATGTTATGTGAGGAACTGTGAAAACAAAATTTACCAGCCTGCTATTTACCCTCATTTTCCTGCTGTCGGCCTGTGCGCCGGCCGCGACCTCTTCCCCCGTCGAGACGGAAACGCCCGTTGAAACCGAACCCGCCATCGAGATCCCGACCGAAGCCGAAGCGGCCGCGAGCGAATGTCTCGCCTGTCATACGGATAAACAGCGTCTGATTGATACCGCCGCGCCGGTGGTGGAAGCGGAGGCTGAATCCAAAGGCGTTGGCTGAGGGGGCGATGTGGCTCCGTTGGAGCCATGGGAAAAGGCCATCGTGGACGCCGAGAAGTTCCTTGCCACGGATCACGGAAAGATCGCCTGTACCGAATGTCACAGCGGCGCGTCAACAGCGACTGAGAAGGCGGCCGCACACGAGGGGCTGATCGCCAGCCCAAGTGCGCAGGCCGGTGAATTCTGCGGCGAATGTCACGAAGAACAGACTGCCTCGTATGACAATGCCCTGCACAATACACAGGCAGGCTATTGGACCGCGATCGATGCGCGCGCAGGCGACATGCCCGAGAATCATCCCGCCCTGGAAGAGATGTTTGGCAATCACTGTGCCACCTGTCACACCACCTGTGGCGAGTGCCACGTGGCCCAGCCAGAAAACGTGGGTGGTGGTTTGTTCAGCGGGCATGTGTTCGAGAAGACCCCGCCGATGACGCGCTCCTGCACGGCCTGTCATGGAAGCCGCGTGGGAAATGAGTACCTCGGCAAGAACGAGGGTATTCCCGGCGATGTGCATTTCCGCGAAGGCCGCATGAGTTGCGTCAAGTGTCACGAGGGCGCAGACTTGCACGGCACGGCGGATGCCACAGCCGCGGCAGATCACCGCTTGAGCGGCGCGGAAGACCCGAAGTGCGTGGATTGCCATCCCACGGCCGCGCCGGGCGGGGATGAAAATCCGATGCACCAGGCGCATGGCGAAAAACTTTCATGCCAGGTCTGTCACTCGGTCACTTACACGAGTTGCGATAACTGTCATGTGGCTGTCAGCGAGACCAGCGGCAATCCGTATTTTGAAACCGATGCCACGTATCACACCTTCCTGATCGGGCGCAACCCCACTCAGTCGGAAGACCGCCCCTATGCTTTCGTTCCCGTACGGCATGTGCCTGCCTCACCCACTGCTTATGATTTCTACGGCGAGAACCTGCTCCCGAATTTCGATGCCCGTCCCACTTGGCTCTATTCTACGCCGCACAACATTCAACGCAAAACGCCGCAGAATGCATCCTGCGCGGCCTGTCACGGAAACGCGGATCTCTTCCTGACCGTGGACAAGGTGAGCGAATCCGAACTGGCGGCCAACGCCTCGGTCATCGTGAACCTTCTGCCGCCTCCCGTTGAACTGATCTTCGCGGCCCCGAAGATGCCCGCCGACCATGCCGAGCACGTCTCTGATACTTGCGTGGCCTGCCATGCAACTGGCATCCGCGAAGCGCCCATCTTCCCTGAAGACCACGCGGCCTACACCGACGAAAATTGCACCGGTTGTCACAAGTCACAATAATGGGACTTGATAATTTACAAAATCTTCCTAAAGGAGAAGAAAAAATGTCCAAGAAGTTTTCAATGTTGTTCGGATTGCTGGTGATTTTCAGCATGATCCTGAGCGCCTGCGGCGCCCCCGCCGCGGAGCCCGTTGTCGAGACGGAGGCCCCCGTCGTTGTCACCGAAGCGTCTGTGGTCGAGACAGGTCCCGACGCGCAGGCCCTGTTCACCGAACTCACCGCTAGCCTGACGCCCGACAATGGCTTTGGCTCCGTCAGCGCCGCCAAACTTAGTGAAGAACTGGTTGAAAAGCCGCCATTCCTGCTGGATGTGCGCGAGGCCTCTGAACTCGAAGCCGATGGCTACATCGAAGGCGCGGTCAATATTCCGGTGCGCGAAGTCCTCAACAACCTGGATAAACTGCCCACTCTCGATGAACCGATCGTGGTCTACTGCGCTTCCGGTCATCGCGGCGCGATGGTAATGTCGGCCCTCAAACTGTTGGGCTACACGGATGTCCGCAACCTCGGCGGCGGCACCGGCGCGTGGAAGAAAGCCAGCCTGCCCCTCGTGACTGGTGTACCTGAAGCCCCCGCCGTTCTCAACAGCGCCGCAATCGTGGAAGACCAGGCACTGTTCGAGATGCTCAATGGCTTCCTGACCGGCCTGCCCGAAGGTTTCTACTCGGTCAAATCCGACAAACTGGCCGAAGAGTTGGTTGACGCCGCTCCCGTTATCATTGACGTTCGCACAACCGCCGACTGGGACAAGGATGGCTATATCGAAGGCGCCATCAACATCCCGTTCAATGATTTCTTCACCAGCCTTGATCAACTGCCTGCCAAGGACGCGAATATCGTTGTCTATTGCGCTTCTGGTCATCGCGGCGCCATCATCATGATGGCCATGCGCCTGATGGGTTATGAGAACGTCCGCAACCTGGCCGGTGGCCTCGGCGCCTGGAAGACCGCCAACATGCCCGTCGTTGGTTGGGTCAACTGGCCGACCGTCTGGGGTGAATATCTCACTGCCATCCCCGAAGGCTACTACACAATCAAAGCCCCGGATCTGAACACCGCCCTTGCTGAGAGTGCTCCCTTCCTGCTGGATGTGCGCGAAGCCTCCGAAATTGAAGCCGATGGTTATATCGCTGGCGCGGTCAACATCCCCGTGCGTGAAGTCCTCGCCAATCTGGATAAACTTCCCGCGCTGGACCAGCCCATCGTGGTCTACTGCGCCTCCGGCCACCGTGGCGCGATGGTGATGGCCGCCCTGCAATTCATGGGCTACACCGATGTCAAGAACCTAGGCGGTGGAATTGGCGCCTGGAAGAAAGCCGAACTGGCCCTTGAGACGGGCGCTCCCTCCGCCCCCGTGGCTGGAACCGCTCCCGAAGTAGACGCCACCCGTCTCGCCAACCTGAACAAATTCCTCTCCGAACTGCCCGATGGCTTCTATACCGTCAGAGCCGCGGACTTGAATGTGGAATTGACCGGCACGCCCGTTCCGTTCATTCTCGATGTCCGCACGGCAGATGAGTACGCGACTGGTTACATTGAAGGCGCGATCAACATTGACATCCACGATGTCCCCGCCAACCTTGCCAGCCTGCCCGCCGACAAGGCCGCTCCCATTGTGGTGCTGTGCGCCTCCGGTCATCGCGGTGCCCTGGTCATGATGTACCTGCGCATGATTGGTTACACCAATGTCCGCAACCTCGGTGGCGGCATGGGTGCCTGGACAAGCGCGGAATTGCCTGTTGTAAAGTAAATCTGAATGGATAACAAAACTGCCCGCGGGATACCTCGCGGGCAGTTTTTTCTGGGGGGCCTGCCCTATGTGGTCATATGAAATCATTGACGATTATCACTAGCCAGATGTATGACAAGGACTTATTCTTGTGGCAAATCCTCATTACAATTACTTATCTACAAGAGAGCAGAAAATGGTTGAACTATCCACCTTGCGCGTCTTTTTGGCCGCGGCTGAGGAAAAAAATTTTAGCCGCGCGGCAGTGCGCCTGCACATGTCCCAGTCAGCTGTCAGCCAGAATATCCAGGCGATTGAACGCGCCTACAATGTGGAACTCTTCCTGAGGCGCGGCCGCTCCATCGTCCTGAGCGAGGCGGGACAGGCTCTCCTTCCGATGGCGCGCGAAGTCATGCGCGCCGCGCGCCTGATGGAAGATGGCTTGCAGGAGGTTAATAACCAGATTGGGGGAGAGTTGCTGATCGGTTGCTCCACCTCGGCGGGAAAATACCTCATGCCTGCCCTGCTTTCCACGTTCCAACAGCAATATCCAGCCGTTCATCCGCGTGTCAAAATTTTCGGACGCGAGGGCGTGTACGAACGCCTGCTCAACCAGATCATTCCCTTTGGCGTGGCCAGCAAACATTTCGATCACCGTGACCTGGAATGTATGCCGCTCTTCGACGACCACATCTACCTGATCGTCCCTATCAACCATCCCTGGGCCACCTACGGGCGTGCCACGCCAGACGACCTGCTGGACCAGCCAGTCATTATGCGCGAAGAAATCTCTGGGACTTGCGAGACCGTGTTGGAAAACCTGAAAGGCTATGGCATCACGCCTGATATGCTCAATGTGGTCATGGAGTTGGGCAATCCCGAAGCCATCGAAATGGCGGTGGAACGCGGCGTGGGAATCGCCTTCGTCTCTGAAATGGTGGCGGCGCGCGGCCTGGCCTTTGGCCGCGTGAAAAAAGTGGAATTGGAGGGCCTGGATCTGCACCGTACCGTTCACATGGGACGCAACATCCATTACCCGTTCACGCGGGCGCAGAGTCTATTTTGGGAATTTGCCAAAGCCCAACACGAAAAACTGAACACGGAAATTTGGGATAGCCTGGTCAATTTTGCCGTCATTGATTGAGGTATACTGACACCCATTCACCCCACCCACCTGCCGCCCCGCGCGCAACACAACGTGGGGCATTCTAAAAGGGAGGGGGTATGGAGAAGCCATGCTTACACTTATCGAGAAAATCCTGTTTATTCTTGCGGCGCTGGCCTCGGCTTATTTCACACTGCGCGGCCTTGCGCATATTGCCAAAAACATATCCAGCGGACAGGGGAAAATCAACTGGTCGCTGCTCCCCAAACGAATCGGGGACGTGATTCTGAAGGCGGGATTTTTCCAAAAGGTTTTCCGCTTCCGACTCATCCCCAGCGTTTTCCACCTTCTGATCGCGTGGAGTTTCCTCATCCTGGCAATTTCCGACCTGGCCGACCCGATCTATGCCCTGACGGGTGTGCGGATCCTCAATCACCTTGGCTGGGTTGGCCGCTTCTACCTTTCCGTGGCAGACATCGCCAACGCGGCGGTGTTGGTCGGCATCCTGTTCATGGCGACGCGGCGCTTCATCGTCCGCCCCGCGAACCTGTCCACGCGCGAGACAACCCTTCTGCATCCCAAAGCCCGATTTGGAATCAAACGCGATTCGTTTTTTGTCGCGTCGTTCATTATTGTTTGCAACACGGGACGCTTGTTCAACACATCCTTTTATCTGGCAGGGACGGGAGAGTCGTCAGCGTGGGAACCTGTCTCTTCCGCGGTGGCCCGCCTCTGGTCAGGGATGAACCCGAGCGCGATTGCGTTGGGAGAGCACATCGCGTTCTGGATTTATTTTGGCGCGATACTCGTCTTCCTCCCGTATTTTCCCTATTCCAAACACATCCACATGTTCTTTGCGCCTCTCAATTTTGCGCTCAAGCCCGAGCGGAAATCCATCGGACAGTTGGGGTATATCAATCTCGATGACCAGTCCATCGAGCAGTTTGGCGCGGCGAAGATGAAGGACCTTGGCTGGGAACAGGTGCTGGACAGTTACGCCTGTATCATGTGTATGCGCTGTCAGGAGGTCTGCCCCGCGTACAACACGGGGAAGATTCTCTCGCCCGCCGCGCTGGAGATCAACAAGCGCTATCACCTGAACTATGGCGGCGCGATGGATGGGGAACTGAAGACGCTCATTTCGGACGAGGCGGTGTGGGCGTGTACATCTTGCGGCGCGTGCGTGGACATTTGTCCCGTGGGCAATGAGCCGATGCGCGACATCCTCGACATCCGCCGCAACCTGTCCATGATGGAGAGCGCGTTCCCGAAGCAGTTGGAGACGGCCTTCAAGGGTATGGAACGCAACATGAATCCGTGGAACGTGAGTCAGGCCGACCGAATGAAATGGGCGGAGGGACTCAACGTGCCGACCATCGAGCAGAATCCCCAACCCGAGATTTTGTGGTGGGTGGGATGTGCGCCAGCCACCGACGCCCGCGCACAAAAGACCGCGCAGGCCTTTGCCAAAATCCTGAACGCGGCGGGAGTCAATTTTGCGGTGCTGGGAAAGAACGAATCCTGCACGGGCGATTCGGCGCGGCGCGCGGGACGCGAGGATATTTTCTTCGGACTGGCGACGCAGAATGTGGAAATCCTGAACACTGTAGGGGCGGGGTCTCCCCGCCAAATGCGAATCGTGACCACATGCCCGCATTGTTTGCATACGATCAAAAACGAGTATCCCGCGTTTGGTGGAAACTATGAAGTTATCCATCACACACAGTTCATCAATGAGTTGGTCGGTTTAGGAAAAATCCAACTGGAAGTGACGCAGGATGACCTTAAAGTAACGTTCCACGACCCGTGTTATTTGGGACGACACAACAATGTCTTCGATGCGCCGCGCGAGGTATTGAAATCTGCGGGCGCGTTGACGGTTGAGATGCCGCGTCACGGAGCGAAATCCTTCTGTTGCGGCGCGGGGGGCGCGCAAATGTGGAAGGAGGAGGAAGCAGGCTCAGGTCGGGTGAATGAGGCGAGGTTCGCGGAGGCCAAATCCACGGGCGCGGAAACCGTCGCGGTCGGCTGTCCGTTCTGCATGGTCATGCTCTCAGACGCTTCAAAAGCCGATGGGGGAGCGGTTAATGTGATGGATGTCGCGGAAATAGTTGCCAAACGTCTTAAAGCCTAGAATAGGCAAAGTGCTATACTGCTTTTGACAGCGATTTTGAGAGAAACCAGGTTTCTCCAAGAAACCTGGTTTCTGGCTTTCGAACATCAAGTGAGGTGTCTATGCAGTTGGCACGCAAACTCCTGTACGGGGGAATCTTCATCCTGTTCGTGGCGGGAGCCTTGCTCCTCGCCACCAATCTCCACGCCAATGCCTATCAGCCAGGCGTTTTGGAGGAACTGTCATCCGTTGAAGTTCCACCTGCCAAACTGGAACCCTGCCTCCACTGTCACATTCAGGGCGAACACACCAACCTGTGGACTCCCACCGCACGCTGGCTCGTCTTCGGGACATTGGGACTGGTCTTCCTCTTCGGCTTCTGGCAATCCGCTTCGATCTGGACCCAGCGCAAGCCGTTCAAACCGCTGACGACGCGCGTCGCCGACTGGATCGAGGAACGCTACCAGATCGCCAAGCCGCTGAATGAGATGTTGAAAAAGCCTGTCCCCTCGTTCGCCCGCTGGTGGTGGTACTGCCTGGGCGGCATCACCTTCTTCCTGTTCATCATTCAGGGAACCACGGGTATTTTGCTGGCCTTCTATTACAAACCGACCGCCGCCGAAGCCTACGCAAGCATCCAGTTCATTGAGAACGAGGTTTATTTTGGGGCAGCCATCCGCGCCATCCATCATTGGTCTGCCAATGGGATGATCGTGATGGCGGTGGCGCATATGCTCCGCGTGTTCATCATGGGCGCGTACAAGCCGCCGCGCGAACTGAACTGGGTCAGTGGCGTGATCCTGTTCGTCCTCACGCTGACCTTTGGGTTCACGGGCTACCTGCTTCCGTGGGATCAGCGCGCCTTCTGGGCCAGCACCGTGGGGACGGATATCGCGGGCGCCGTGCCTGCGGTTGGCAACCTCGTTCTCATCTTCCTGCGTGACGGCTGGGGCGTGACCGAGGCCACGCTCGGAAGGTTCTTTGGCCTGCACGTGCTGGTCATCCCGATTGCCACCGTGGTCTTCATGCTGTTGCACTTCATGATGATTCGGCGTTTGGGCGTCAAGCGTCCGCACTAGGAGGAACCATGAAAGACAGATCATCTCACGAAATTCTTCCAGACGATAAGCCCGTCCCGTTTTTTCCCGACCACCTAATGACGGAGTTTTGGGTGGCGATGGGCTTTCTTGGACTGGCGATCATTGTCGGCGTGCTTGGCATGTTCAACCACATCGGTCTCGGAGACCCCGCCAATCCATTGGACACACCACTGCACGTCAAGCCTGAATGGTATTTCCTCTTCCTTTACCAATTGCTCAAAGTCGTTCCTGATTACGTTTTCTTCGGGCAGATCGAGGGCCGCGTCTTCATCACCGTCGCGGTGATCGTCGCCCTGATCGCCTGGATGTTCCTGCCCTTCTTCGATAAGAAGGAAGACACGTCCAAACGAGTCTCATGGATCCGCGCCGCCCTCTCCGCGCTGGCGCTGATCATCATCATTGCCCTGACCATCTGGGGAGAAGTGAGTTAGCCATGCCCGACATTACCCGACGCGACTTTTTGAAATTGATGAAAGGCACGGGCATCGCCGTCGGCGCGGGACTCGTTGCCGCGCCTGTGGTGGCGTACCTCTATCCGACCGACCTCTCGATCTATCCCGCCGAACCCGCGCTGGTCTGCGCGGAGAACGAACTTCCCGTGGGCGAATCGAGAACCATTCCCTTCGGACGATATCCCGCGCTCATCATCCACACTGCCGACGGATTGAAGGCCTACTCCGCGGCCTGCACGCATTTCGCCTGTACTGTCAAGTGGAACAACGAGACGGGCACGATTGACTGTCCCTGCCATGATGGTTATTTCAAAGTGGAGGATGGCTCGGTCATCAGCGGACCTCCGCCGAAACCGCTCCTGAAACTGGAGACGGAAATCGTGGACGGGAACATCTACGTCAAGGTGAGTGAAGCATGACCACTGCAACACAAACTCCCCGCCTCTCCTTCCACAAGCATGCCCTGCGCGATTTTTTCGTTCAGGTTCTTGGCCAGGCGCGCGTCCTCAAGAAACTTTACCCAGGCATCATGCACTTCCTGATCTTCTGGGGTGTGCTCATTCAGGTTCTCGGCACCATCGTCAACATCATGCAGATGAAGTTGTTCCTGCCTTTTGCGTTGGAGACCTTCCCGCGCGACAACTGGTACATCGCCTACGAAATCGCGATGGACGTGGCGGGACTCTTCATCATCGTCGGTGTGCTGATGGCGATTGCCCGTCGCCTGTTTTTCAAACCGAAAGCCCTGCAGACGAACTGGGACGACTGGTTCGCCCTTGGGATGTTCCTGCTCATCGCGCTGATCGGATTTACGAACGAGGCCATGCGACTCATCGCCGCGGACCCCGCCTGGGCTGGCTACTCCCTTGTAGGCAATTGGCTCGCTGACGTTTTCCGCGCGGGCGGCATGACGGTTGAGACTGCCTTCGTATGGCACAACACCCTCGTGGTCATTCACACCATCGTCGCACTCCTGCTAGTGGCCGTTGTCCCGTTCACGAAATTACGCCACATGTTCAACGGACCGCTCAACATCCTCGTACGTCCGTCGCGTCCGATGGGTGCCTTGCAGAAAATCGAAGATATTGAAAACACGGAAGTCCTCGGCGTTAACAAAGTGACCGAGTTTACGCCCCAGCAACTGCTCTCCTTCGACGCCTGCCTGAAATGCGGACGCTGTCAGGAGGCTTGTCCCTCCAACATCAGCGGCATGGACTACTCGCCGCGCGACCTCGTCCAGATGCTCCGCAAGGGAATGAACAACGCCTTGCTGACGGGTGACGCGGCGGTGGATGGCGATGTGCTCGGGCCTGTCGTCCCAGAGAATTATTCCTGGCAATGCACCACCTGCGGCGCGTGCATTGCCAAATGCCCCGTCTTTATCAACCCCGTGGACGAGGTGATGGATCTGCGCCGCTACCAGGCATTGACCAGCGGCAAACTGCCCAAGTCCATCTCGGATCTGCTCCGCAACTTCGAGCGGTACTCCAACCCGTGGGGCATTCCGCCCGACTCGAAGATGGAATGGGCGGACGGTTTGAACGTCCGCGAACTCGCCGCGGGCGATCAGGTGGACATTCTCTACTTCGTCGGGTGCGCGGCGGCATTCGATCAGCGCAACAAAAAAGTGGCGCGCGCCTTCGTCAAACTCCTGCAAAAAGCGGGCGCGGACTTTGGCGTGCTCGGCTTTGACGAGATGTGCTGTGGCGAGACCGCCCGCCGCATGGGCAACGAGTACATGTTCCAGGAATTCGCCAAGCAGAATGTCGAGACCTTTGGCAAGATTAAATTCAACCGCATCGTTGCGACCTGTCCGCATTGCCTCAACACGCTCAAGAATGAATATCCGCAGATGGGCGGCGATTACAAGGTGATGCACTACACTGAACTGCTGGCCGAATTGAACCTGCCCGTTCCCGGAGCAAATGCCGTGGAAGGCAAAGTGACCTATCACGACTCGTGCTATCTTGGCCGCTACAATGATATCTACAAGGAACCGCGTTCCCTGCTCGACAAAGCGGGCGTCCAACGCGTGGAGATGGCGCGCAAGATGGAAGACAGTCTCTGTTGTGGTGGCGGTGGAGGCGGCATGTGGATGGAGTTCGATGTGGACAAGCGCATCAACCACAAACGCCTGCAGGATGCCATCGACGCAAAAGCAGATGTGGTCGCCACGGCCTGTCCCTATTGCATGATCATGTTCGAGGATGCCATTAAAGCCAAGGGACTGGGCGAGAAGATGAAGACGCTGGATATCGCCGAGGTGATGGAGAAACAGTTCGAGTTGTAACCGCGACCCAGTTCGAGGTCAGGTTTGAGGCGGGTTGGCCGAAGGGTCAGCCCGCCTTTTTATGGAATATGGTACGATGTGATGGAAAGTCTCCAGTCAGGAGGATGCCATGTCACGCTTGATCCTTCTAATCAGTACGTTGACCATACTGTTGGCCGCCTGCATGCCGATCGTTACGCAACCAGCGGGACCGAGCGCGGAGGAGATGCAGGCGACGATTGACTCTTCGGTCGCATTGACCCTCACCGCGCGCGCCCAGACCGAGGCCGCGGCCGCGTCGCCCACGCCGATTCCATCCGATACGCCTTTACCGACGCCAACCCGCTTCTTTCCCACGCTGATGCCCTTCCCCACATCCACGCCCTCCTCTTTGGGAGGGGGGATTCCGCCCACGGTGGCCGTGGACTATGCCTGCGCGGTCGTCAATAAATATCCCGGGGACAATACCGTCTTCAAGCCCAACAAAGATTTTGATGTCAAGTTCTGGATACGGAATATCGGTATGAAAAAATGGGACAAGGGCGCGGATCTCGCGTTTCACGACGGGACCAAAATGATCACCACCAATATTTTCTACGAATTGCCCCAGGTTGACCCCGAGGAGACCGTGGGTCCCTTCATCTTCGACGCCAAAAGCCCCAAAAAGGCAGGCACATTCACGATGACATTCAAAGTTCAGGGCGGATTCTGTTATCCATACATTCGCATCATCGTGCAGAAATAGTGACTGGGAAAAATGGAAAGAGCGGTTGTCGAAAGACAACCGCTTTTTCCATTTTCAAGGATTGGATTCATCCACCACCGACTTGCGCCAGCAGTTTACGATAAGCATCCGCGTTGGGAGGATTCATCATCAAAATCTGGTTGATGGCCGCGATGGCGCCGTCCTTGTCGCCCTTGCCCAGCAGGGATTCGCCCACCGTGTTCAACTGTGAAATCGCATCGGCAGTGCGGCCTGCCTGTTGATACAGTCCCGCGAGGGCGCGGCGCAGGGCGGGCTGGTCGCCATGTTCGATGAGCAGGTCTTCGAGGAACGAGATCGCCTCCGCTCCCTGGCGATTGCTTTCGAGATAGGTCAGATAGTTTTCGAGTTCAGCAAAGGCCTGTTCAGAGCGCGCCATCCGAAGGTTCAGTTCGACCAAATTCTGGCGGACGGTTTTATCCTCGGGGCGCAGGGTGCGGATCTGCTCGAAAACGCGCAAGGCCTGCTTCCAATCCAATCGCTGCATGTCAATATCTGCCATGCGTTGCAGGATGTGGACATTCCAGGAACGGTCTGCACTCGATTGTTGGACGAGGCGCAGGGCGGTGGTGTACGTCTTGCGCGCCATGTCCAACTCGGCGAGGCGGTAATAGATGTCGGCTAAATCGAGATATTCGTTAATGGCATTATCCACCTGACCGCGCGCAGTGAGTTGCTCAATGAGACGCGAGCGGGCGGCCAGGTCCATCGGTGCGAGTTCGATGACACGACGCAGGAGTTTGGTGGCCTGGTTCGGTTCGCCGCGCACGCTGTAGGCCTGTGCCACAGTGGTGAACTTTGCGATCGCTTCGGGAGCGCGTCCCTCCTGAACCAACAGGTCGCCCATCAAAGTGTGAAGCGGGAGGTACTGCGGTGCGAAAGCCAGCGCCTCGAAGGCCGCGTCCATTGCGGAGCGTAACCGTCCCTGACGCGCCAGCGTGTGGATTTGATTGATGCTTTCCAGCACCTGACTGCTCTGCGCCTGAATGACCACCTCGGCCAGCGGCAACGGGACTTCGCCCTCCGCCTTCGGAAGTTGCTCGCGCGCCTTCACCAGCGTCTCGCGCCAATCGGGACGCATCAACATCTTGTGAATGTTCTCGCACAGGACTTTGAGCGCGCTCTCATCCTTTTGAACGGATTGTGCCTCGATGATCGGCTCATACAACTGACGGATCTCGTCGGACAGGTCGGCGGGCACCACGTACGAATCGGCCAGTTTCAACGCTTCGAGATATTCCACCGCCGCTTCGTTGTAGCGCGCCATGCGCACCATGATCTGTCCCAGTAAAAGGCGCGAGGCCAGTGCAAAATCGGTGTGTTTGACCGAGTATTGCAAGTGGCGAAGCGCGCTTTCCAGCCGTTCGCTTTTGAAGCGCAACATGCCCAGATCGAAATACAGCGACGGATGTTTGAAGCCTGCCTCGAGTGCCTTCTCCAATTCCTCGGCGGCCTGCAGTTCCTGATTCTTCGTCTGTGAGTCGATGGCTTGGCCGAGGTGCATCACCACCTTGGTCTGTTCGGCCTGTTGCAGGGACAATTGCCCCGTCCCTTTCATGATGGCCTGCAGGCCGCGTCGCTCCTGCGCGGCGGGACTCTCGTCGTTGTACTCGAAGAGGGCCTCTGCCAGCCGCGTTAACGCTTTTTGACGCGCCTCCGCCACCGGGTCCAGCCCGCTCGAAATGGGACGGGTCGGCGACTCCAGTTCCTTGATCTGCGCCATACGGATTGGCCCCGTCCCGCCTTTTTGTCGCACAGGCTTGGGCAGTAATTGTCCCGATTTCAGCAATGCCTGCGCCTGTTTCGCTTCAGGGCTTTCGGGCGAAATGGACAGCGCCTTGTTGATCAACTCGGCGGTCTTTTCGAAGTTGCCCGCGCGTTGGAGCAGGCTGGCAACGGCCAGAAACTCGGCAACGGCCGGTTTGATGTGCCCCAATTTTTCGTGGATCAGGGCCAGTCGCGAATGCGCCATGATGTGGTCAGAGTTCAGCGTGGTGACGCGTACCCAGTTCTCAACGGCCTTGTCCACATCGCGTTGATTAAGATACATTTCCGCGGCGCGCATGGCCGAGTCCACCGCGCCTTTCAAATCGCCGAGCCGCTCCGAAAGCTGTGCAATTCGTTCCAACGCCACAGGTTCTTCTGGCGAAAGTTGCGATACGCGCTTGTAGATGTCCAGCGCCTCGTCGAAGCGCGAGAGTTGGTGCAGGGCCAATCCCAGGTTGTTGAGCGCTTTTGGATTATCGGGAAATTCTTCCAACGCCGCCCGATAGGAAACCGCGGCCTTCTCCCATTGCTGGTCCCAGGCGGCCGAGTGGCCGTCGTTCATATATTTTTGAAATACGTCTTCGCGTCCGGGCATGGCTCTATTTTACTCTACAATCATTTCATCCCTTCGGGAGTTTGTTCATCCCGAAGTTCAACTGCGGGATGAACAAGATTACCCGATTATTCGACTATCAGACCAGCAGACTGGCGACTAGTCGACTACCCGCATCTCGCCCCAATTCGACCCCGCGCGGGCCTCCGTTTCGAGAGGGATGTCCAACCGATAGGCGGACTCCATCACTTCCTTGACGACGCGCACGGTCTTGTCCAATTCGCCTTTGGGACATTCCAACACCAATTCGTCATGTACTTGCAACAGCATTTGTGCGTTGAGTTTGGCGGATTTCAACGCGGACGGAATCTTCAACATGGCAATCTTCATAATGTCGGCGGCAGTCCCTTGAATCGGCGCGTTGATGGCCTCGCGTTCCTCGCGGTTGCGGAGGTTGCGGTTCATCTGTCCCTTCAAGGCAGGGAAGTAGCGGCGGCGGCCAAGCAGGGTTTCCACGTAGCCCGTCTCCGTGGCGGACTTGCGAATGCCATCCAGGTATTTTTTGATGCCAGGGAACTGCTTGAAATAGGCGGCCACAAAGTCTTCGGCCTCCGCGAGAGTCAATTCTGTCGAGCGCGTGAGACCGAACGCGGACATGCCGTAGATCAACCCGAAGTTGACAGCCTTGGCATGGCGGCGATGATCCTTCGTCACCCGTTCAAGTGGAATGTTATAGATCGCCGCGGCGGTCGTGGCGTGGATGTCCTGTCCCGCGCGGAAGGCGTCCAGCATCCCCGCGTCCTGTGCCATGTGCGCCACGATGCGGAGTTCAATCTGCGAGTAGTCCACCGAAAGCAGGACGTTGCCCTTCTCGGCAATGAATCCATTGCGGACGCGTCGTCCTAACTCACTGCGGATGGGAATGTTTTGCAGGTTCGGATTGTTCGACGAGAGTCGTCCCGTCACCGCGCCGACCTGGCTGTAGGATGTGTGTACGCGCCCTGTCTTTGAGTCTACGGCGAGTGGCAACGCGTCCACGTAGGTGGATTTCAGTTTCGAGAGTTCTCGCTGTTCCAAAACCAAATCCACAACGGGATGTTGTCCGCTCAACGACTCCAACACTTCCGCGTTGGTGGAATAAAATCCGCTGGCAGTCTTCCACGAGGCGTCGGCTTTCAAACCAAGTTTGTTGAATAGCACATCCGAGAGTTGCTGCGTGGAATTGATGTTGAACGGCTTGCCGACCGCCGCGTAAACATCTTTTTCAATTTCGCCAAGTCGCTTCGTCAACTCGCCCGACATTTTTTTGAAGAACGGCAGATCGAGCAGAATGCCCGTCATTTCCATTTCAGCGAGAACGGTTGTCAGCGGCAGGTCAATTTCGTCCATCAGTTTTTCGCCGTGGACGCGCTTCACTTCGGCCTGCATGATGGGCAACAGCCGCAGAGTTGACTCGGCATCCGCGGCCGCGTAGGGCGCGACGGCGTCCACCGAAACATCCGCCATGCTGATCTGCTTTTTGCCTTTGCCGATCAGCGCTTCAATGTGAGTCATCTCCACGCCCAAGCGCGCGAACGCGAGATTCTTGAGTCCCATGTTGCGCGAAGACGGGTCAACGATGAACTCGGCCAGCATCGTGTCATAGGTCAGCGGCTCCACACGCAGTCCGTGCCGCGCCAGCACGATGAAATCATACTTGGCATGATGCGCCACCTTGCCGATTCTTGGATTTGTCATCGGCGGACGCAGCGCTTCGATCACATCTTCAAGCGGCAGGTTCGTCCCGATACGATGGCCGACGGGAATGTAGATCCCCTCGCCGTCTTTGATCGCCAGCGAGATGCCAACCAACTCCGCCTGCATTTCCTCTGTGGATGTGGTCTCGGTGTCGAACGCGATCACTTTCGCCCTGTTCAACTCTTTGACCAACTCCGCCAGTTTCTCGCGCGTATCCACCACGCGGACTTCGATATCCGACTCGATCTGAGGCGTGACAACGAACGCGGCGGGCGCCTCAAACATGGATAGCTGACCTGCTTCGGTTCTTCCCTGACTTTTAGCGGCCGCGCCCGTCAACGCTGCGACTTTCGTCACCAGCGTCTTGAATTCCAACTCGCCGAGGAGCGATGTCACAGCCGCCGCGTCGAAGTCGTGGGCGCGCGCCCGCTCGAGGTCCAGCTTGATCGAGAGGTCGGTGCGGATCGTCGCCAGGTCGCGGCTGAGGTAGGCGGAGTCCTTCCCCGCTTCCAGTTTGCCGCGCCAGCGGTTTTCCACTTCGTCGAGGTGTTTATAAATTTCGTCGAGCGTCTTGAACTTATTTAGCAAACCGAGCGCGGTCTTCTCGCCCACGCCAGGTACGCCAGGGATGTTGTCGGACGTGTCGCCGACAATGGCTTTGTAATCCACTACCTGCTCGGGGCGGACGCCGAACTTGCTGGTCTGCACGTCTTCGGGCGTGATGTAGGTTTTGTCGTCGCCCGCGATGTAAACGGCGGTGCGCTCGCCGACAAGTTGGAGCAGGTCTCGGTCGCCCGTGATGATCTTCACGCCGAGTCCCTGCGCGGCCACTTGACGCGCGATCGTGCCGAGCACGTCGTCCGCTTCGTAGCCTTCCATTTCGAGACGCGGGATGTTAAAGGCGTCCACGATCTGGCGGATGCGCTCGATCTGCAAACGCAGATCATCGGGCATTTTTTCGCGCGTAGCCTTGTATTCGGGGTAGAGTTTGTCTCGGAAGGTTTTGCCCGTGTCGAACGCGACCGCGAGATACTCGGGCTTTTCCTGCTCGAGGATGCGGACGAGTTCGCGCGCGAAGCCATACGTCCCCGCGGTGGGCTCGCCTTTCGATGTCTGCCAGCGCTGACTGCCCGCGCCGCCCGCCGTGAGGGCGAAGTACATGCGGTAGGCGAGGGCGTGACCGTCTATGAGATAAAGTGTAGGAGGCATGGTAGGTTTCCAGTAATCAGTTATCAGTGTTCAATGGTCAATTCGCCGTCCTGAGCGGAGCGACGAGTGTTCTTCGAGAAGCGTAGTCGAAGGACGGCGAAACATGGAAGCGGTCGTTTGAATCCACCCGCCCTTCGACTTCACTTCGTTCCGCTTAGGGCGGTGGAAAACAAAAAACGCAGAGCGCTGGGAGGCAGTCCTCGCGCCCTGCGCCGCGCACAGGTGAATGGGTTCGCGTCTACTTGCGCGGCTGGGAAATTCCCTGCCGATCGCGGGTCTGCTTGATGTAATCCTTCACCAATTGTTGCGGATGCGGTTGCGTGCCGCCCATGATGAGGTAACCGGGCGCCCAGAAATCGCCCGATGGGTTTTCGCGTTTCATGCGCGGGAATTCTGCAAATATCTTTTCCGATGTCTGCTGACGCATGATGCGCATCAAATAACCGGGCGAGGTGTTCGGCGGCACGCTTACCACCCACTGCATGTACTCCGGGCGCACTGCCTGAAATTCCAGCCGCCACCCAAAGGCAACACAGATATTTGGAAGCCATTCGCCCAAACGCGCGGCCAGGTCGCCAGTCAGATAATGTGAACTAAAGCGCGGCACGAGCAGGCAGGCGTAGTTAAGGTGATACAGCCCGGGCGAGGCGGGCTCCAGGATGACGCGTCCCGCCACCTCGGTGATCGAGTGCGGTTTGGTTTCATCCAATTCGCCGGGCTGGGGCGGGCGGACGGGCGTGGGCGGTCGCTGCACTTTGGATGGCGCGGTCACATCCAGTTCATCCACCTCGTGTTTGACCGTCTCATCGTATTCATGTCTGGTGGTTTCATCGTACATCAAATCGCGCAGGGGAACGGGCGGCGAAGACTCGCGGCTGATGACGCGCGTCTCGGCCAGGGGCGTGGAGCGACGCGTTTCCAGCGCGGAGGAATCGACTTTTTTCTGACTAACAGGAGGCGTATCCACGCGCAGGACGGGTTGCGGCGCAGGGATGGGCGTGGGAATATCATTGATGATGTCGGAAATGGAAGGCACATCCAGGTCGGATTCGTCAGCTGGAACAGGCCCGCTCGCGCGTGACCTGGGAGCGGGTTCTGCCACGAACGGCTGGACCGGTCCCGTCTTTTCCACGGCCAGCGAGCGCGCCAGTGAGTTGGCCTGCGAGCGGATGGTACTGAACGGCGTCTCAGCATCGAAGACCAGCGCCAGCACCACGCCGTCTGAAAGGGTGGTGGCGTACAGCATGTGTTCGGCGCGGGTGGTTTCGAGGCGTGCAAAGCGGAGCAGATCGCCGCCCTTTTGTTCGTCCCAGTTGCGCGAGACGATGCGCACCAGTTCGTTGGCGGTTTCCTGCGAAAGCCCGCCGGCGTAGGCCCATAGGGAACGGCCGCGTGTGATCAACGCGGCTTGGGCAGAGGATTCCAATGTCAGGCGTGTGAGCCTCTGGGCCGCCTTGTTCACATCCTGCAACCAGAGCAACTCGGCGTTTTCTGTCACGGAAATTTCTGTGGGGAGTTCAATAATCGGCTCAGGCGTTTGTCCCTCGGATGAAGGGCTGAGCATTTCCAGCAGTTCGGGCAGGTAGAAGGGCTTGCGAAGCAACGTCCACGGGCGGAGCGCATCCAGCGCGGGCGGCAGATCCTCGTCTGAAATAATGACCAGCCCCACGTCCGCGCGAACCGTGCGCAGGGCGCGTCCAATTTCGAGCACGGCGTCCGTTCCCAGGTCCACATCCAAAAAGGCCGATTCGCAATCTTCGCTTTTCAACTGGATGATGGCTGTTGGTTCGTCCCCTGCGATGTGAACGCGAAACTGACCCGTTTCTTCCAGACTGGAGCGGAGCATGGAGCCAAAACTTGTCTGCGGTGTGACAATGAGCAGGGATTTAATCATACATTGCTAGTGTATCACTATACATTTTCAAAGGCAAGTGACACCAATGTTAGGTGTGAAACGTGTTCCTTTGCATTTGTATAGTCAACTTGACTTTCTTCTCAGTCCGTGCTATTTTAGAGCAGATATTTTGTTAAGGATGGATTATGCAACGCGAACGAGTTTCTGAAAATGTGTACTGGTTTCAAAGCGATGTGTACGCGCAGGTGACGGCGGGGGTTGTGGTGGGACCACAATGGGCGGTGGTGATAGATACTTTGGCTCTGCCTGACGAGACGCTGGGAATACGCGATTTCATCGAGCGCGAACTAAGCGTGCCAGTGCGTTACATCATCAACACGCATTACCATGCTGACCATGCCTGGGGAAACTGTTTTTTCCCTGGCGCGACG
This sequence comes from Anaerolineaceae bacterium, assembly GCA_003598975.1. GTDB lineage: Bacteria > Chloroflexota > Anaerolineae > Anaerolineales > Villigracilaceae > Denitrolinea. The sequence goes on from QZIJ01000136.1 coordinate 91,534, forward strand.
GTGATCGCACATGCGCGTTGCCGCGAATTGCTTGAGGAGCGAGGCATTCCCTCGCTGGAGGCCGCGCGCAGGCAAAACAATGCCCTGCGACAGGTAAAGATCGTCCTGCCGCAGATGACGTTCGCCTCGGGGGAATTGACCCTGCGCGTGGGCAAGAAAAACCTGACGATCATGTCCACCCTCGGTCACAGTAAGGACGGCATCGCCGTCTTGGTGGAGGAGGACCGCGTCCTCTTCGCGGGTGACGCGTTCATGCCCCTGCCCTACGTGGTGGACGGCGATCTGGAGGAGATCACCGCTTCCATCCGTAAGATCGGGCGCATGGGATTGGAAAACATCATCCAGGGTCACGGCGATATCATCCTGCGCGGCGAGATCGACGCGGCGGTGAAGGAAAACCTAAATTATCTGGCCCTCCTGAAGAAACACGTCAAAGCGGCCTTGCGCCGCCGCAACCCAGAAGAACTTCTGGAAACGATCAGCATTGAATC